>VTPL01000072.1 GCA_008638165.1 Pelagibacteraceae bacterium | reverse complement strand
TGCAAACTTTCATACCCTTTTTAATAGCAACTTTTTTATTACTTGTGGTTCCAGGCCCATCCGTATCAATTATTATTGCAAATACTCTAAGATATAATTTTATCTCAGGAATAAAAACCACTTTGGGTACTGTGACTGGATCTGCTTCTATGTTTCTTTTATATGCTTATGGTTTTGACTTTTTAAATAACCAGTTTGATATCTAAATTTTCTTTTTTACAATTTTCAATTATTTCTTCTCGCCAATTCGTATGAATTTCACCAGCTAAATAAACTTTCAACATTTTAATCCTTTATTTTTTTAATCAAAATAACCTGATTGTATAAATTTAACAAGATTAACGGTTGAATTATAACATGTATGGTCTACCACTTGATTAATGAAAATTTTAAAATTTCTAATCATTTTAATAACTATTTTTGCTCCAATACACCTTCAAGCAGAAGAAAAAAATTCAAAATTATATGAAGGAGAATGGATTAGTAATTGTTCTTCAGAAAATGAAAAACAATGTGTTCTTGAAAGAAGTGTTTTTATCGATAAAGAAATGAAACAAAAACTAGTCACCATTGCAATGCAAACTAAATCAAATTCAGATGATATTAGATTTGTATTAATTAGTCCTCTTGGAACAGTAATTCCTCAAGGGGTTAAAATTGGATTTGATGGAAAATTTATTAGTGAAAAACCCTATGGTTTTAATATTTGTAGACAAAATGGATGCATAACTACCATGATGGTTAAAGATGAAACGTTAAGTAAATTTCAAAAAGGAAATGAAATGAATTTAGAGTACGTTGCACCTAATGGCCAAAAAATAAATATCAATCTTGGTTTAAAAGGATTTAGTGCAGAATTTAAGAAAATTGCTTCTAATTAAATAATTTTAAAATCACTTTGTTTTATTGCACCAAAGCCACCTTCAACATGAGATACTTTTTCAAATCCCATATCCTGTAATGCTTTAGCAGCTAATGCAGATCTTGATCCTGCAGCACAAAATAAAACCATTTCTTTATCAAGGTCTAATTTTCCTTCTTTAAAATATTGGCTATTAGGATCTATCCAAAACTCTAACATACCTCTTGGAATATGAACTGAGTTTTCAACTCTACCCTCTTTTTCTAATTCTCTAACGTCTCTAATATCAATTAGGTTACATTTGTTCTCTTTAACTAATGTCAATGCCTGATCGGTATTGATCGTTTTAACCTCAGTATAAGCTTCTTGGACTAATTGTTGTGCTGATTTGATTGCCATAGGTATTATTTATATCAAAAAAATTTATAATCAATTTCTTATATTGCACTATCCACTATTAAAGATATAAGCGCAGTTAAAATACATATATTTATACCTTTCCCAGCATCAATGAACTTCTCAGATTTACAAATAGAAAATAAGCTTAAAAAATCAATTGAGCTTGCAGAGTTTAAAACTCCAACTCCTATTCAAAGCCAATCTATTCCAGTTAGTTTAACAGGACGAGATATTTTAGGAACTGCACAAACTGGAACAGGTAAAACCTTAGCTTTTACTATTCCAATGATTAACAAATTAATCAAAGATAAAAATGCAATGGGTTTGATTGTTTGTCCAACACGAGAACTTGCAACGCAAGTGATGGCAACTGTTTTAAAATTAAATGTTAGAGAAATTGGAATTGGCAATGCTTTATTAATTGGTGGCGAGAGCATGCAAAAGCAACTTAGAAAACTTGGCAAACGTGCAAGAATTATAGTTGGTACACCTGGAAGAATTAATGATCACTTAAAGAGAAAAAGTTTAGATTTATCCAAGGTAAACTATTTAGTACTCGATGAAACAGATCGAATGTTGGATATGGGCTTTACTCCTCAAATAGAAGAAATTTTAAATTATGTTCCAAAAGATCATCAAACATTATTATTTTCAGCAACATTGCCTGATAATATTTTAAGAATTTCTCAAAAATATTTAAACAATCCTGAAAGAATTTCAGTTGGATCTTTATCAGCACCTATTGCAAAAATTAAACAGGAAACTTTTGAAGTATCACAAGATAAAAAATATCACGAACTGATTAATCAACTGGTTGAACGATCAGGATCTATTTTAGTATTTGTTAAAACAAAACATGGTGCAGATAAAATTGTTAAACGATTAAAATTTGATGGTCATAAGGCAGATGCTATTCATGGAAATTTAAGACAAAGTAAAAGAGATCGAGTAATTACTGGATTTAGAAATGGCAATAGTCGAATTTTAGTTGCAACCGATGTTGCAGCACGAGGATTAGATATTCCATTAATTCAACACGTTATTAATTATGATTTACCACAGGTACCAGAAGATTATGTACACAGAATTGGTCGAACTGGTAGAGCGGGTAAAGAAGGATCGGCTTTAACTTTTTTAACTCCAAGTGATCGATCGATGTGGAATTCCATTAGTAAATTAATTGATCCAAATTACAAACCACCTCAAAGAGATAGAGATCAAAAGAGAAGTTTTAGAGGGGGTAAAAAAGGTAAAGGTTCTTTTAATAAAAATAAAAGATTTAGAGATGATAAAAAATCAAACTTTGGTGAGAAAAAGAAATTCTTTAAAAGAGATGATGATAGAAAATCGAGTTTTAAGGGAAAGAAAAAATTCTTTAAAAGAGACGATGATCAAAAAACAAGCTTTGGAGAAAAAAAGAAATTCTTTAATAAAGATGACAATCAAAAATCTAATTTTGGAAAAAAGAAAAGCTTTTTTAAAAGGGATGATAATAACAAAACTGATTTTAGAGATAAAAAGAAAGCATCAGGTTTTACTAATAACCCTAAGTATTTTGGTAAAAAACCAGATGAAACTGCTAAATCTGATGATGATAGACGCTCTTCGTTTAATAATAAGAAAAAGTTTAAAAATAGAAAAAGACCTAAGAGTTTTAAATTTAATAAATTTAAAAAAAGTTAATTAGGTATTTGTGGATAAAATATCCACCAACCAGCAAAAATACTCCGCTAGCATAAATGAGCCAAAAATTCATATTCAGTGAATTTGCGAAAAAAAATGGTAGAAAAAATAAATAACTAACAGGTACAGCGATCAATATACTTTTTGTAAACGTTATTGTTTTTTCAACATCTTGGTGTTCATAATAAGAAAAGATAATTGCAATTAAAGAAGCTATAGGAAGTGCTATTATAAATCCTGCAAGTTTTGGGTATTGCCCTGAAAGCCAGCTTGCAAATGATATCAAAGTTGCAGCTATTAATATTTTTATAAAAAAAATCATAAAATTATTTATGCTTAGTTTTTAAATCCTTTTCTAAATCTTCGTGATCTCCAACTACTGTATGATATTTACTTTTAGTTACATATTTTTCTAAAAATGGGACCACTATTAATGGTAAAAAACCACCTAAGACAATTCCTATTGCTGCACTTTTTAAACTTGGATCAGCTAATGCAGCTATAAAAT
>VTPL01000071.1 GCA_008638165.1 Pelagibacteraceae bacterium | reverse complement strand
CCAGGATCAAGAGAGTGTGGAAAAGGTGGAAGTTGTGGAGTGGATGGTTTGATTGCTTCTGCAGTTTCGTCAAGAGGATCGGTTGATAATGTTAATGCAATTCTATCAGGTCTAAGAAATTCAGGTTTTGCTCAGTCAGATGTTGCTTATTGGGCGTATACTGGGACTGGAACTATGGAAGGTAAAGAACCTGCAAAAGATTTAAGAACAATTGCAGCTTTATTTGAAGAGCATATTCACTTAGTAACTTTAAAAAAAAATAAGATAAATTCGGTTAAAGATCTTAAAGGTAAAAGAGTATCATTAGATGAACCAGGTTCTGGTACATATGTTGATGCTTTATTGATTTTAGAAGCCAATGGTCTTTCAGAAAAAGATGTGAAAGCTGAAGCTTTAAAAGGCAATGCTGCAACTGATGCTTTAAGAAATGGAAAAGTTGATGCAATATTTGTTGTTGCTGGTTACCCAACAGGTGCTATTGTTGAACTAGCATCAGCAGTTGATATTAAACTTGTACCAATTGATGGAGCAGGGGCAAAAAAATTAACTGACAAATATGGTTTTTTTTCACAAAGTGCTATTCCAAGTGGAACATATGAAAATGTTGGAACTACAAATACTGTAGCTGTAGGAGCACAATGGTTTACATCTGCTAAAGAGGATGATGAATTAATCTATAATATCACAAAAGCATTATGGAATGATGAGTCTAGAAAACTTATGGATGTAGGTCATGCAAAAGGAAAAACTATAACACCAGAAACAGCATTATCTGGAGTTGGAGTACCTTTGCATCCTGGAGCAGAGCGTTTTTATAAAGAAGCTGGCTTAATAAAATAATCAAGATAAAAATAAACCCTGGATTTTAGCTTATCCAGGGTTTTTTTATGGAAAAAAATTTTACATCAATTGAAGATTTAAAAAAAATTGAGGAGAAATACGATCCTCAATTATCATTTAGAACCATAGGACCGAAATTATCTTTTATTGTAACAGCTATTTTAGTCTCGATGTCATTATATCATTTTTGGGCATCTGGTTTTGGGTTAGTGCGAGAAGTTTTACATAGAGGTATTCATATTTCCTATGTTATTGGGCTAGTTTTCATCGTATTCAGTTGGAAAAAAAATACTGAAGATAGAATAAACAATTCTTTATTTTCTTTTCAAAATGTTTCTATTCTTGATTATATATTTGCAATTTTAACAGTTGCCTCAGCTTTATATTTGCCTTTACTTCCCTCTGAGATTTTAGCATCAAGAGTCGGAAACCCAGAGTTAATTGATGTGGTAATGGGATCTATATTAATTATACTTACATTAGAGGCTGCTAGAAGATCTGTTGGTCCAACACTTCCTATTATTAGTGTTATATTTATTTTATTTGCAATATTTGGGCCTTATGCCCCAGGTGCATTAAAACACGGTGGCACAAGTTGGTTAGGATTTGTTAACCATATTTATATTACCAACCAAGGAGTTTATGGAATAGCTGTTGGAGTTATGGCTCAGTACGTTTTTTTATTTATTTTATTTGGAGTACTAGCAACAAGAGTAGGTTTGGGTAAATTATTTATTGATCTTGCAATGTTAATTGCCGGAAAATATTCTGGTGGACCAGCCAAAGTTGCTATTTTTTCATCAGCATTTATGGGCACAATTTCAGGTTCTTCAATTGCAAATACTGTAACTACCGGATCGTTAACAATACCTGCTATGAAAAAAATTGGTTACCCATCACATTTTGCAGGAGCTGTAGAAGCAGCCTCTTCAACTGGAGGACAAATTACACCCCCAATACTTGGTGCTGCAGCTTTTATTATGGTTGAATATTTGGGATTACCATTAAAAGATATTTTGGCAGCTGCCTTACTACCAGCTTTATTTCATTATTTTGGAATTTTTATAATGGTTCATTTGGAGGCAAAAAAACTTGGCTTAAGGGGGTTAAATCATAAAGAACTTCCAAAGTTTTTTGAAATTATGAAAGATAATTGGCTATCATTGTTGCCATTAATAATTTTAGTTTATTTTATCTTAGCAGGGAGGACTCCAGATTTTGCAGCAATATATGGTATTATTTCATGTGTGGTTGTTGGGATACTAAAACCAAAAAATAAACTTAACTTTATTGATCTTTGGAACTGCTTAGCCTCTGGAGCCAAAAACACCCTAGCGGTTGGTGCGGCAGCAACATGTGTTGGGATAATTGTTGGGGTTGTTACTTTAACTGGAGTTGGTTTCAGATTGGGATTTGTTGTTTTACAAACAGCAGGAGATATAGGAAATTTTTTTTCAAATATCTGGCCAATTTCTTATTTTAGCTTTAATCAATTAAAATTATTTTTTTCATTAGTTTTAATAGCAATCTCTTGCATAGTTATGGGAGCTGGAATTCCAACAACTGCTACATATATTATTTTAGTTGCAGTCGCAGCTCCTGCTCTTGCACAATTAAACATTGAGCCACTAGTTGCACATTTTTTTGTATTTTATTATGGTGTATTGGCTGATATTACCCCCCCTGTTGCGCTTGCGGCATACGCGGCATCTGGAATTGCAAAATCAAATCCATTTAAAACTGGTAATACTGCTTTTAGATTAGGAATTGCTAAAGCGCTAGTTCCTTTTGTTTTTGTTTATTCTCCATCATTACTTTTAATCACAAATGATTTTGATTTGATAAAACTAATAGTAACAGTTTTGGGTACCTTAATGGGTATTGGTTTAATTGGTATTGCCTTTACTGGATATTGGATAAAACCTTTGAAAACTTTTGAACAATGGTTTTTAGGGTTGGCAGCCTTATTATTTGTTGCACCAGGTTTAAATTCAATGATTGTTGGTTTAATTGCAATATCACCAACAATTTATTCTCAGTTTTTTAAAAAAGGTTAGCCACCTGGCCCAAAATTAGACTGTTTTACTTTTAAAATTTTCCATATTCCAGATGCAGAAGCTATTATTTTTTCATTACAGAACAGTTCACAAAATAAAAATATTAAAGTGTTAGTTTTTTTTAGTATTTTTGTTTTACCAATGATTTCATCATCAGTTTTTGAAGCACCTATAAACTTTAAATCTAAAGAAATAGTTACGCATGGAGCACCATTTGCAGATCGGTGGGCAGATGTTCCGGCACCAGCATCAATCAGAGCAGCAATATAACCACCATGAGTTATGCCCGCTGCATTAAGATGATTTTTGTTAATTATTGACTTAAATTCATATTCAGTTTCCGATATATTTCTAAATAATAAACCGCCATTATGTTTCATGAAGCCTGGTTTCAAACTGATTTGTTCAAATTCATTTTTCATAAGCCTAAAGAACAAATGTTAGAATTAATAAAATAAATAAAATAAAAATAAAAAAGATAACAACTGAATTTTGCAGTGATGATTTTAATATTTTTTTTATCATTTTAATTTTTGGCGCACCTCGAAGGAGTCGAACCCTCAACCTGCTGATCCGTAG
>VTPL01000070.1 GCA_008638165.1 Pelagibacteraceae bacterium | reverse complement strand
GCCACACCCTCAAGTAAAAAAGGAATTAGTGGAAGGTTATATTTTTTTGAAAGATTTTGATAAATCATATCAAATTTTTTTTTGTATTCGATGCCATGTGAAGTTGGAGCTAACATTCCAGCTAAAATAACTTTAATATTCTTAGACTGAGCAATTTTAATTATTTTTTCTAAATTTTGTTCCGTTTCATTTGGAGGAATACCTCTTAACATATCATTTGCTCCAAGGCCTAAGATCATTAAATCAATGTCTTCATCAGATAAAGACCACTCTGCTCTATTTAATCCACCAGATGAGGTACTACCTGAAACACTACCATTGATTACTTTAATATTTTTACCTTGATCTTTTAATCTTTGCTCTAAAACAACTGATAAATGATGCTCATTTGGAAGACCATAACCAGCCATTAAGCTATCCCCAAACAAAACTACTTTTTCAATTGCATATGCTTTTATGCTCAGTAGACAGATTACAATTACTTTAATAAATAAAACTTTATTCATGAGCACTCTTCTTAAATTAAAAAAAGTAAATCTCAAATATCAAACTGACAAAGAGTCTATAAAAGTTTTAAAGGATATCGATTTAACCACAAAAAAAAAGGACACAATTTCAATTGTTGGGGAAAGTGGTTCGGGTAAGACAAGTTTAATTATGTTAATTGGAGGTCTTGAAAAAGCCACATCAGGTAAAATCTTTTTTCAAGATCAAGAGATTACGGCTTTATCAGAGGATGAGGTTTCAGAAATAAGAAGAAAACATATTGGAATTGTTTTTCAATCCTTTTATTTAATTCCAAATTATACTGCAGTTGAAAATGTAGCCCTTACATTAGAATTGAACAAACTTAATAATCCAGAAAAACAAGCGAAAGAATTATTAGATCGATTTGGTCTTAAAAATAGATTTAACAATTTACCAAGTCAACTTTCAGGTGGTGAACAACAAAGAGTGGCGATTGCAAGAGCAATTGCAATGAAACCTGAGTTAATTTTAGCAGATGAGCCCACTGGAAATTTAGATACTGAAAACTCAATAATGATTTCTGATATTTTGTTTAAATATGTAAAAGATGAAGGATCCTCATTAATAATGGTAACTCATGATCCAAAACTTGCTGATAAAGCAAAAAGAAAAATTAAAATCAAAGATGGAAAAATTAAATAATATTTCAGATCTTGGGCTTATTATTAAATATGCTTTTAGGGATCTGGTTAGAAATTATAAAAAGATTTTTAGTATCATATTAACTCTTTTTATTAGTCTCTTTATATTAAGTGCAATTTTAACAATAGAAGAGAGTTTAAAAAAAGAACTTAACGATAATGCTAAAGCATTACTGGGTGGAGATCTTGAGATTGACTATAATAGAGATAAAGGAAACTTAGAATTAGTTAATGAAGTAAAAGAATTTACAACAATTTCTCAAATGATTGAGTTTAGTACCATGATCTCGACAAATCGAGATCAGGATAATCAATCATTATTTACCAGAATTAAAACTGTTGATGAGCAATACCCTTTGTATGGTGAGGTTGTTCATGAACCTGATGGGTCATTAGACAGAATTCACAATGAGAAAAATACAATTCTTGTTAATGAAAATATTTTCAAAACATTAAATCTTAAAATTGATGAACAAATTAAAGTTCAAGATCAATTATTTAAAGTAGTGGGTGTTATAAAATCAGTTCCTGATGTAAGTGGTTTTGTTGCCTTTGGCGATTTTGCTTTAGCTGGCAAAGATACGTTGGAATTATTGAAATTAAATACAATGGGCAGTTTCTTAAATCATGAATACAAGGTTAAATTTCAAGATAATGCCAATATTAACGATACAAGAAAAAAAATTCAGGAAATATTTGCTAATGACCAAAAAGTGCAACTTCGCTATCCAGAAAATTCAGCTAGTGGTTTGAGGCGAGTAATTGAAAATTTTTCGCAATTTTTATCATTAGTTTCAATTAGCGCAATGCTGATTGCAGGAATTGGGATTGCTAACACACTCTTATCATTTCTAAATCAAAGTAATATGTCGATAGCAGTTAAAAAAGCTCTTGGTTTTTTTTCACTTAATATAAAGACAATTTATTACGTTCAGCTCTTAATTTTACTTACTTTTATAAGTATTGCCGCATATGGCTTAAGCTTTTTATTGGTGCCTATAGCAGATACCTATCTATCAAAAGGACTTGGGTTAAATATCAAACCATTATTTTCTATATTCAACTTTATAAAAATATTTTTAGTAGGCTTAATTGTTCTAATTATATTCTCAATTCCAACCATCAATGCAATTGATCAAGTGAAAGCTTCTAATTTATTTAGAAATGTTTTTCAAAATTTACAATTTTATTATTCAAAAAAATCAGTGTTTGTAAGTTTATTATTTTTATCTGCTTTAGTATTTTTGTTTGTTTTTGGCTCATCAAGACCAATTTATAGTTTGATGTACTTTGGTGCTTTTTTTGTATGTTTAATTGTATTTTTTCTATTATCTAAAATTGTAGTTTTTTTTCTTAAAAGTTTAAAAAATAGATCTAATATTTCATTAAAAGTTTCGGTAAAAAATATTACTCAAACAAAAAGTATTACTCCTATAACTATAATGTCTCTTGGTCTTGGAGTAACCTTATTATTAACTTTAGCAATGGTTGGTACAAATTTTAAAAGAGAAGTTGCAAAAACTATTCCAGACATCGCACCAGACTATTTTTTTATTGGTATTCAAAATACTGATAGAGAAATCTTTGAGCAAAGTATCAAATCAATGGATGAGGAAGTTAATTTAGAAATTGTTCCTATTGTTTCGTCTGGTATTGTTAAAATTAATGGAGTAGATCCAAGAACTTACATCACTCCTGACAATGATAGTTATTGGGTTATTGGAAATGATCGAAGATCTTCATGGGTTGATGAGGTACCAAGTGATAATCCAATAGTTGCAGGTAAGTGGTGGGACTTATCAAAACCAGAGAAATTACAAATTTCACTAGATGCGAAAGCTGCAAAAGATTTTAATGTAAAGCTTGGTGATATTTTTACACTTAATATCTATGGACGAGAAATAGATGGTGAGATTACCAGTTTAAGAGAAGTAGATTACAGAGATCTATCAATAAATTTTGCTATGTTATTTAATCCTGATTTTGCAAACACTATTCCTCACGAATACCTAGCAACAGCAAAGTTTAACGATCTTCAAAAATTTAAAGAAACAAAATTATTAAATGATTTGCCTAGTTTATCGATTATTAAAATTTCAGATTATTTAAATAAAGTAACCGATATATTAAATAAAGTTTTTATAGCAGTGATTTTAATATCAGCAGTAACAATTATTATTGGCTTAATTGTGATTTCGAGTGCAATAATGGTTCAAGGAAAAGTTAAAGAATTTCAAAACTTAGTATTTAAGATTTTAGGGTTTTCAAAAAAAGAAATTATATTTTCATCTATTATTGAATTTATCTTAATATTTTTCTCAGTGATCTTAATTGCAGTACTGTTTGCAGT
>VTPL01000069.1 GCA_008638165.1 Pelagibacteraceae bacterium | reverse complement strand
TTGGTTATTGCTCGTAAATTTAAACTTTCAAATATACTTGTTAGTGCTGTTATCATTGGATTTGGTACCAGTTTAGCTGAGTTAACAGTTTCAGTTGAAGCAGTATTAATTGGATCACCTGATATTGCACTTGGAAACATTATAGGAAGCAATATAGCGAACATTCTATTAGTCACTGCCATAGCTGCTTTAATCACTCCAATAATGTTAAAAAATTTGAAAATAAACAGAGATATTTTCGTGATGATTGTTGCATCACTATTGCTTTTATTCTTTAAATTCATTGATTGGTTGAATTTTTATTCAGGAGTTATTTTTTTATTAATATTATTTAGCTATATTTCATATTCTTATTTCCAAGATCAAAAAGACAATGGTGATAAGGAAGAAAATTTAGAAAATTTTTCTTTAATTAAAGCAATTATTTACAGTGTTATTGGTCTTGCTACTTTAATTTTAGGAGGATGGTTATTAGTTAACTCTTCAATTAAAATTGCACAATCTTACGGTATCTCTGAAGCTGTAATTGGTTTAACCATTGTTGCAGTGGGTACCGCTATTCCAGAACTTACAACAACTATTATAGCCTCTATAAAAAAACATAACGATCTTGTTATTGGAAATATTCTAGGCAGTAATATTTTCAATATTCTTGGCATATTGGGTGTGACCTTGCTTATTGAAAACATTCCAGTAACAGATGAAATGATGAAAAAGGGAATTTGGGAAATGATTGCTGCAACTTTATTTTTTATAATTATTTTAAGATTTGCTAAATCAATTTCAAAATTAATTGCATCATTTATGTTAACTTCTTATGCAATTTATATAATGTATTTATTTTAAAACTTTATATTCAAAATTTTGTGTATCTTCATTAACTTGTAAAAGTTTAGCTCCATTTTTAGAATGAAATTTAGTTGCCATTTCAGTTAATGGAGAAAGTGTAACCAATCTATTCAAATGATTAGATTTTTTTATTTTTTTAAAAACCTCTTTTACAATTAGTTTTCCGCCACCTTTTTTTTTAGACCAAACTGTATATGCAATAGCTATTTGACCATTGTTTTGGTCACGCATTGCACTTTGTAAAAATGCATCATGACTAAATTTATCTAATTCTTCAACAGATCTTGGCACCTCATTTGTGTAAGCAAAACACATAATTGCATGAATTTCACCTTTGTATTCAACACCATAAATTTTTCTTCCATAACTTGTTCTAAATTTATTATCTAATTGAGGTCTAATTGGATCTTCGTTGGTATCACATTCATTTAATTCAACTAGTTTAGCACCTTTAACCCAGTCAAAAAAATTATCTAAATTCTTATTAATAATTTGTCTATTTTTTCGAATTCTAGCCTTCACTCTAGGCTTAAAGTTTTTAATCTTATTTAGGACCATAATTAAAGTCTAAAGCAATTTGCTTAATTAGCTATTTAATAGATATCTAAATTGGTATGTATAAATAGCATAAGTTAAAATTTTGTTAAATTTTATTAAAATGTATCTATATGATTAATATTTGATAATATTTAATTATGGATGGATTAAAAAACTGGATGAAAGAGAGTGCAAATATACTCTTTGATGACAGTAAGAATGATTTAAGAGCTTTACCAAAATCAGTAAGGTTGCAAATTTTACTAGTTTTAAGTTTTATTTGGACAACAGTCTTTAGTCTTTATATTTTTTCTTATACAAGTTTTGCATTTGGATGGGCTGGTCTTTATGTGGCCCATGTTGGTCTGATTTTCGCAGTTTATATGACATTTAAACAATTTCACCGAGCAGAGGAAAAATCTGCTAGTGTATTTAAGACAAAAAACTTTGACCCATTTAAAATAATGGCTATTTTTTTTGTGGTAGTGTTTATGTTTGTTTTTTCAAAAGGAATAGAAGTTTTAAACTCAACTAATTCTTATGACATTAAATATGATGGGCCAGATAAAACACCAGCTGAAAAATGGTTACCATTTACTAAAAAGAAAAATTAATTGTGAAAGATTTAATTAAAAATTTACAACTTGGTCTACTAATCATCATACTAATTAGTACAGTAGTTGCTGTATTTTTAGAGATTTACAATATGTATCAAGTTAAAACTGTAACCTTAGCTGATCTGCTTTTAATGTTTCTGTATCTAGAAGTTCTTGCAATGGTTAGGGTATTTTGGGAACAACAATCAATCAGTATTACATTGCCTTTGCTGATTGCAATAACAGCTCTATCAAGATTTATTATACTACAAGGAAAAGAAATGGATCCTTCAGCGTTAGTTTACGAGTCTAGTGCTATATTATTAATTGCAATAGCAATTGTCGTAATGCGATTAAGACACAGTAAAAAATTTGGGCTAAAACCTAAAGATTAATAAAATCAAAAATTAATTTAGAGCTAGATAAAAATATCAATATATAAATAATATTATAAAAAAGTTTTTCCTCTATAACTTTTACTAAATAATATCCAATTAAAACTCCAATAACTACAAGTGGCATAAGAAAAAAAGATATCTTTAAATTATTCAAATTTATCATTGATAAATAAATGTAAATTGGAAGTTTAACTAAATTTACAAAAGTAAAATACAATACTCTAGTTCCAACATATTTGGATTTTTCTATTCTTAGCGGAAGCAAATAAACACTTAAAGGTGTTCCTCCGGCATGAACACAAAAACTTGTAAAACCTGATATAATAGAAAAAAAACCACCCTTAGCTTTTGAGTTAGGAATAGCTTGATACTTGTCCTTCTTTAAAAAGAAATAATGGAATGTAAAAGAAAAACCCATCAAACCTACTAATAGTTTCAAAACATCTTCTGAAAAATATTTAAATGTTAAGGCTCCAATGATTATTCCAATAAATGCACCTGACAAGATGAGTTTTAAAATTTGAAAATCAAATTCTTTTCTAAATTTATAAACTGCTACAAAATCTGCTAAAATTAAAATAGGTAAAGTAATCGCTAACGCTTCACCAAATGGCATCACTATTGTCATCAATGGAATAGAAACTAATGCAACCGATCCTCCAAGACCTGCTTTTGAAATACCGAATAGCAAAATTGCTGGAACAACTGTAACTAAATAAAGTAGATCTAATTCCATTTTTCAATGGATTTTAATAATTTAGATCCAAGGGGACTAATAGGTTCTTGTAAAACTAATTTTTTACCCGTTTTTTCTCTAACAAGTTTTAGTAATTTTTTTGCAATACCTTGTTTTCTAAATATTGGATTTACAAATATATATTCAACTTCTCCTTTGTCATCAAAACGTACAAATCCTAGTGTTGTGTTCTCATTTTTAAGAGTAAAAACACCGTCAGTCTCGGATAACTGATAGTTAATATTATTGATATCGATCATTGAGTATTTAAAAATATGGCAACTAATACTCGGATTTTAGAAATATAAAAGAGTCAAAATAACCAATAAAATAACTGCTACTATTGAAGCAAATATGTAATTAATTCTAATATTAAATTTTTTATGAATAAAGTCGTTTATTTTTTCCCAATAGAGAACAATTAAAAAAACAATAACAGCAGGTATAATAAATTTTAACATTGGGCTTATTATAAAATAAATTCTTTGTAATTACTAACAGACATGTTAGCAACCAGCATGTCTAATAAAAACTTTGGTTTTGGAACTCAAATAAGAAAATCACCATATTTCGACTCTACTGTTAAATGGGGTGCAACAGGCT
>VTPL01000002.1 GCA_008638165.1 Pelagibacteraceae bacterium | reverse complement strand
GTTCTGGAGCTATAATAAAATTAAAATTATCTAAACTTACTTTTGGATCTTGGATATGAATATTAACAACTTTTTTTGATGAGTTTTTTTTTAAAAAAATAGATGGAATTACACTTTTTCTCCCACAGGATATAATTACATCAAAATCGTCAGCATTAATCTTTTTAAAAACTTTTTGAGAAATAGGAGTTAATTTTGGAGGAAATAATTTCCAAAAACTATCAAGTTCAACTTTGTGGTGAGTAAAATCTAAATCAAGAGCTTTGGCTAAACCTTCTACCTGGCTTATCATCCCATGCATTCCTTCGGTTAATAAAATCCCTTTTAATTTAGACATTAATGACTATATACCTCTCGTATGAGTCAAAATCCAACTAAACACACAAAAGTATTAATTATTGGATCTGGTCCTGCCGGATACACAGCTGCAGTTTATGCAGCAAGAGCAATGTTAAATCCAATATTGGTTTATGGGGCACAACCTGGTGGACAATTAACTACGACTACCGATGTTGAAAATTATCCTGGTTTTGCAGATGTAATTCAAGGCCCGTGGTTAATGGATCAAATGAAAGATCAAGCCAAAGCAGTTGGAACAGAAATGATAGAAGATCATATTTCCTCAGTGAATTTAAAATCACAACCATTCGAGGCTGTAGGTGATAGTGGACAAAAATATACTGCCGATAGCATAATTATTTCAACAGGTGCTCAAGCAAGATGGTTAAACTTAAAATCAGAACAAGAGTTCAGAGGTTTTGGTGTCTCAGCTTGTGCAACATGCGACGGCTTTTTCTTCAAAGATAAGGAAGTTGCAGTAGTTGGTGGCGGTAATGCTGCTGTAGAAGAAGCTATGTTTCTAACGAAATTTGCTTCAAAAGTTAAATTAATTCATAGAAGAGATACTTTGAGAGCTGAAAAAATGCTCCAAAAAAAATTAATGGAAAATAAAAAAATTGAAATCATTTGGGACAGCGCAGTTGATGAAGTTATTGGTGACAATGAACCTAAAAATGTAAAGGGTATCAAAGTAAAGAATTTAAAAACCAATGAAATTACAGAAATGAAGGTTGATGGTTTGTTTATTGCAATTGGTCACGATCCAGCAACAGCGTTATTTAAAGAACAATTAGATATGGATAAAGAAGGCTATTTAATTACTAAACCAGACTCTACAGAAACAAATATCCCAGGTGTCTATGCTGCAGGTGATGTTAAAGACAAAACTTTTAGACAGGCTGTAACTGCTGCAGGTATGGGCTGTATGGCTGCTCTTGAAGCTGAAAAATTTTTATCTCACTAAAAAGATAATTTACAAACTTTCACAAAAAGATCTTATTCTTTCCATTGCTTTTTTTAAATTTTGCATAGAAGTTGCATAAGAAATTCTAAAGTATCCATCTAAACCAAAAGCTGACCCTTGAACAACAGCAACATTTGATTTTTCTAATAATTTTTGAACAAAATCAGTATCAGTTTTTAATCCAGTTTTTTTATTTAATAAACCTTTGCAACTTGGAAAAACATAAAATGCACCATTAGGAGTTAAACAACTTATTCCATTAATGGCATTTAAACTTTTAACGACAAAATTTCTTCTTTCTTTAAAAGCTTTGGATCTTTTTTTAATAAAACTTTGATTTCCATTTAAAGCTTCAACAGCTGCAGCTTGACTAATTGAGGATGGATTTGATGTCGATTGAGATTGAATTTTTCCAATTGCTTTAATTATATCTTTAGGGCCTGCTGCATACCCTATTCTCCAGCCAGTCATAGCGTAAGATTTACTAACTCCATTCATGGTTAAAGTTCTATCTTTTAACTTAGAAACTTGAGCAATCGTATAAAATTTAAAATTGTCGTAGCTAATATGTTCATAAATATCATCACTCAAAATATGAACGTTTTTGTGTTTAATTAAAACTTTAGCTAAATCATTAATTTCTTTTTTAGTATAGCCGGCTCCTGTTGGATTAGATGGCGAATTAAGAATTAACCATTTTGTATTTTTTGTAATAGCTTTTTTTAAAGATTTGGGTGTTAATTTAAAACCATCAGCCTCACTACATTTAACAATCTTTGGTTTTCCACCAGCGAGCAAAACCATATCTGGATAAGAAACCCAAAACGGCGCTGGAATTATCACTTCATCACCTTTATTTAAAGTGGCCATGAATGCATTGTATAAAACTTGCTTACCACCAGTCCCTACTGTTATTTGATCAGCGGCATAAGTTAAATTATTTTCTCTTTTAAATTTATTTATAATTGCTTTTTTTAAAGCAGGTGTTCCATCAACAGCCGTGTATTTTGTGTCTCCATCTTTAATTGCTTTTATTGCTGCTCTTTTAACATTGTCTGGAGTATCGAAGTCCGGTTCACCCGCTCCTAAACCTATAACATCTTTTCCTGCTGCTCTTAATTCTCTAGCTTTTTGTGTTACAGCAATTGTTGGAGATGGTTTTATTCTTTTTAAACTGTTTGAAATTATGCTCATTGAAATAAAAATTAATTCGAATAGGTTTATAAATAATGCAGAATACTTATCAAGATTTAATTACTGAAGTTCAAAGTAAAAACCCTCAAATTCATCATAAACTTGAAGGCGGTAAAAAGTTTAAATTTGCATCAGATTTCAAGCCTGCAGGTGATCAACCGGATGCAATTAAAAAGTTAGTCGATGGAGCTAAAAAAAATCAATTAAGTCAGGTTTTATTGGGTGTTACGGGTTCAGGAAAAACTTTTACAATGGCAAAAGTAATTCAGGAAACTAATCGACCAGCATTGATACTTGCTCCAAATAAAACACTTGCCGCTCAACTTTACGGGGAAATGAAATCTTTTTTTCCAGAGAATGCAGTGGAATATTTTGTGTCCTACTATGATTATTATACTCCTGAAGCATACGTTCCAAGATCTGATACTTATATTGAGAAAGAAGCATCGATTAATGAACAAATAGATCGAATGAGACACTCAGCAACAAGATCTCTTCTCGAAAGAGATGATGTAATAATTGTTTCAAGTGTATCTTGTATCTATGGCTTAGGATCTGTTGAGGCTTATAGCAAAATGACTTTAAGTCTTAAGGTTAATTACGATTATAATAGAGAACAACTTATAAAGTCCCTAGTAGCTCTACAATATAAAAGGAATGATCAAAATTTTTATAGAGGAACTTTCAGAGCTAGAGGTGAGTATTTAGAAATTTTTCCATCACACTTAGAAGATCGTGCTTGGAGGTTAAGTTTATTTGGAGATAAACTGGAAAAAATCGAAGAGTTTGATCCATTGACAGGGGATCTTGTCAAAAATTTAGATGTAATTAAAATTTATGCAAATAGTCATTACATAACTCCAAAACCAACTTTAGAACAAGCCATCATACAAATTAAAAGAGAACTAGAGGTAACTTTAAAAAAACATAGATCTGAAAATAAATTATTAGAGGCTCAAAGATTAGAAGAAAGAACAAAATTTGATTTAGAAATGATTGAAGCAACTGGATCGTGTGCTGGAATTGAAAATTATTCAAGATTTTTATCTGGAAGAAAGCCCGGTGAACCACCTCCAACATTATTTGAATATTTTCCTGATAATACGTTGATATTTGTAGATGAGTCTCACGTAACAGTTCCTCAGCTAAACGGTATGTACAAAGGAGATAGATCGAGAAAAAGTACTCTTGCAGAATATGGTTTTCGACTTCCCTCTTGTATGGATAATAGGCCTCTAAAATTTGAAGAATGGGATGCAATGAGAACACAAACTGTTTTTGTTTCAGCAACTCCAGGGCCTTGGGAATTAGAGCAGGTAAAAAATAAATTTGTTGAACAAGTAATTAGACCAACAGGATTAATAGATCCACCGGTTGAAATTAAACCTGCAAAAAATCAAGTGGATGATTTAATGCATGAGTGTATTAAAACTGTTGAAAAGAATTATCGTGTGCTTGCAACAACACTTACCAAGAAAATGGCTGAAGATTTAACTGAGTACTTACACGAAAACGGAATTAAAGTTAGATATTTGCACTCTGATATTGACACTCTAGAAAGAATTGAAATTATGAGAGACCTTAGATTGGGTGTCTTTGATGTTTTAGTTGGAATTAACTTATTAAGAGAAGGCTTAGATATTCCTGAATGTGCACTAGTTGCAATACTTGATGCAGATAAAGAAGGTTTCTTAAGATCAGAAACGTCATTAATTCAAACTATTGGAAGAGCCGCTAGAAACGTAGATGGTAAGGTCATACTTTACGCTGATAAAGAAACTAAAAGTATTAAAAATGCTATCAAAGAAACTGATAGAAGGAGAGCTATCCAACTAGCTTATAATAAAAAACATAAAATTGATGCCACAACAATAAAAAAAGAAATTAGCGATGTTTTGGAAAGTGTGTATGAAAAAGATTATGTAAAAGTTGGTACAGACTCAAATATTGGTGGAAATCTAAAAAAACATCTAAAATTATTGAACAAAAAAATGAAAGAAGCTGCTACTAACCTTGAATTTGAGGAAGCGGCAAAAATTAGAGATGAGATAAGAAAACTAGAGGCTACAGATTTAGAAATTGTATTAAATCCAAAAATAAAACAATATAATTCTAACAACAAAGTATATCCAAAAGGCAGATCCACAATGGGTTTACCTGGAACAAGAGCTCAAAAAGGTAAAAAAAAGTGGAAGCAAATAAGATAATTATAACAGGAGCTGCAACAAGAGTTGGGGCGGCTATTGCAATGAAGCTTGCTGGGCCCAATAAAGAAATAGTTATTCATTATAACAAATCAAAAACACAAGCAGAAAATCTCAAAAAAAATCTGATAAAAAAAAATGCTAAAGTCTTTTTAGTCCAAGGAAATCTTACAAAAGAAAAAGATATTGATAAAATAATTAATTTTGCAAAAAAGAAATTAAAAAATTTTGATTGCCTAATTAATAATGCATCACTATTTGAAAATGATAAAATAACTGATTTTACTTCAAAAAGTTGGGACGCTCATATAAATGCAAATCTCAAAGCACCTGCATTACTTATAAAAAAATTTTCAAAATTTGTTTCAAAAGGAAATAATAATATTATTAATATTATTGATCAAAGAGTGTTTAAATTAACTCCTTTTTTTTTCTCTTATACACTGAGCAAAACTGGCCTTTATACTTTAACTAAAACAAGTGCGATGAGCCTTGCTCCAAATATCAGAGTGAATGGTATTGCGCCTGGTCCCACAATAAAAAATAAGCGACAGTCAAATCAACATTTTAAAAAACAGTATTTAGCCACACCTTTAAAAAAACAAGTCGATGTTAATGAAATTTGCAATGCAGTTGACTTTTTTATAAAAAATAGTTCTATTACAGGACAAGTAATCGCAATAGATAGTGGGCAGTCACTTAACTGGCAAACACCAGATGTATTAGGAAAAGAATGAAAAAAAATAACTTTAAAATAGTTAAAATAAATAAAAATAGAAGTTTATTTAATTATGAAAAAAAAATTCTCATAAATGAACTTACTCTAGAACTTAAACTTGGATATTATGATTTTGAAAAAGAAAAACCTCAAAAGGTAAAATTCAGTCTAGAAATTGATTACCAGGATAAAAAGCCAACTAATGATAAAGATATTAAATCAATTGTGAATTATGGAACTGTAGTAAAATTAATTACAAAGCTAGTTAACAAAAAACATTATAACTTTCTAGAAACGCTAGCAGAAGCTGTATTTGATGAATTATTCAAAGATAAAAGAATTGAAAAAATAATGTTAAAAATTGAAAAACTTGAAATTTTAAAAGAATGTTCGTCAGTTGGTATCCAAATTACTAAAAAAAGAAGTAATGAGAAGTTCTGATATTGGAAAAGAAGTAATCAAAAAAGAGTTACCCTTAATCCCCAAAAGTCCTGGCGTTTACAAGATGCTAAATCAAAAAGGTGATATCTTGTACGTGGGAAAGGCTAAAAATTTACCAAATCGATTAAAAAGTTATGTAAGTGAAAAAAATCACATTATTCGAACTGAGAGAATGCTCTCTCAAACTGCAAAACTAGAAATTACAATTACTGCTAATGAAAGTGAGGCTTTGTTACTAGAAGCAAATTTAATAAAAAAAAACAAACCAAAATTTAATATTCTTCTCAAGGACGATAAATCATTTCCATTTATATTTATCAGTAACAAAGATAAGTGGCCTCAAGTCACAAAACATAGAGGTAAAAAAGATAAAGATGGATTTTATTTCGGTCCATTTGCATCAGCTGGATCAGCAAATTGGACTATTAAAATGTTACAAAAAGTTTTTCAAATAAGAGTATGTGATGACTCTACTTTTAAAAATAGAGAACGTCCTTGTATTTTATATCAAATCAAAAGATGTTCTGGTCCTTGCGTTGGTTATATAGAAAAAGACGAGTATAAAAAATCTG
Source organism: Pelagibacteraceae bacterium (assembly GCA_008638165.1). GTDB lineage: Bacteria > Pseudomonadota > Alphaproteobacteria > Pelagibacterales > Pelagibacteraceae > Pelagibacter. The sequence continues at coordinate 37,481 of VTPL01000002.1, read as the reverse complement.
TTGATGATGCAATTCATTTTGTATCTGGCAAATCAAGAGAAATACAAAAAAGTTTATCTAAGCAAATGGAAGCGGCAAGTGAAAATCTTGATTTTGAAAAAGCTTCAATTTTTAGGGACAGAATAAAATCACTAAATATTATTCAATCTTCTCAAAGAGTGAATGAGGCAAATTTAATTGAAGCAGATGTAATCGCTGCATACAAAGAATCTGGAAAAACTTGTATTCAAGTATTTTTTTATAGAGCAAAGCAAAACTGGGGCAATCAATCTTACTTTCCAAGACATGATCCTGAGCAGAATATTTCTGAAATTATGTCTTCATTCTTAATGCAATTTTATGAAAATAAGAATGTTCCAAAATTAATAATTATTAATGTTGATATCGAGGATAAAAAGCTAATAGAGGACACCTTAACAAAAAAAGAAAATGCTAATATCAGTATTTCAGTTGCCAAAAAAGGTTCAAAAGCAAAGATTATTGCTATTGCTGAAAAAAATGCAAAAGAGGCTTTAAATAGAAAATTGTATGAAGCAAATAATAATAAAAATTTATTTGAAGGTATTTCAAAAAAATTCGATCTAAAAAATAATATCAATCTTGTAGAAATTTACGACAATAGTCATATTCAGGGAACTAACAGTGTTGGGGCAATGGTAACCTTTGGTGAAGAAGGTTTTATAAAAAAAAGATATAGAAAATTTGATATTAAAACTAAAGGTGCTGAACAAGATGATTTTGCAATGTTGAAGGAAGTTCTAACAAGAAGATTTAAACGAGCTATGCTGGAAAGTGGCAACTATTTAACATTGCCAGATTTAATTCTAATTGATGGTGGAAAGGGGCAATATTCTGTTGCAAAAGAAGTATTAAATGAATTTGGGCTACATGACCTTCCCATGATTGCTATTGCAAAAGGCAAAGACAGAAACAGTGGCAATGAAACATTCTTTTATAATGGTAAGTCATATAAATTTGAAAGAAATGACCCAACTTTATTTTTTTTGCAAAGATTAAGAGATGAAGCTCATAGGTTTGCAATTAACTCGCACAGATCCAAAAGGTCAAAAAACCTAACAAAGTCATTATTAGACCAAATCAGTGGAATTGGTGCTATAAGAAAAAGAGCGCTATTGAACCATTTTGGTTCAGCAAGAGCAGTTGAATCTGCAAGTTTAGATGAAATTAAATCAGTTGAAGGTGTTGAAGAAAAAGTTGCAAATAAGATATATAACTTCTTTCACGAGTAAAAAATGTTAAAAAAAATACCAAATATTCTAACTATTGGACGAATTATTATAGTCCCATTTTTTGTGTTAGCTTTTTATTTGCCAGGATTTTATGGTGATTTAACAGCTTTAATCTTGTTTATAGTGGCTTCTTTCACCGATTTTTTAGATGGAATGTTGGCAAGAATGATGGGTGAGGAATCTAAATTAGGTGAGCTTCTTGACCCTATTGCAGATAAAATAATTGTTGCAACCGCTTTAATCCTATTAGTCATGGATGGCACTATAAGAAACTATGAAGTAATCGCTGCAATAATTATACTAACACGAGAAATACTTATATCAGGATTAAGAGAATTTTTAGCCAAAGGTAAAATTAAATTACCCGTTTCAAATCTTGCAAAACTAAAAACTGTTTTACAAATGGTCTCTATCGCACTTTTACTTTCTGGTGATACAGGAAATAGAATATTAAATTTTCAAGATTATAATGCACAAACTATTGGAATAATTTTATTGTGGTTATCTGCAGCCCTTACATTGTTTACTGGTTATGAGTACATGCGAAAAGGAATCGACCACGCAATATCAGAAGACAATAAAGATTAAGCTGCCTTTTTCTTTCTAACTAAATTTTGATAACTTTCATTTAAATCTATAATTAGATTACAAACTTTAAATTGATAATCTGCAATAGACGATACTGGGGTAATCTCTGCTGCTGTTCCTGTTAAAAAACAACCAACAAAATCACTAAGCTCCGAGGGATTAATTTTTCTTTCATGAACTTTGATATTTTTTGATTTTGCAATTTCGATTACGGTTCGTCTTGTTATTCCATCCAAAAAAGAGTCAGGTATTGGTGTGTGTATTTCATTATTTTTATCTTTAAAAAAAATATTTGCACCAGTTGCTTCAGCAACATTACCTTCGTGATCTAACATTAACGAGTCTGTATAACCCTGTTTTTCAGCTTCGTGTTTTGACAATGTACAAATCATATAAAGACCAGATGCTTTTGTATCCCAAGGAATTGTATTAGGAGCAGGTCTTCTCCAATTAGAAATATTTAATTTTATACCCTCAACTTTTAATTTTGGATCAAAGTAAGATCCCCATTCCCATGTTGCAATTGCAACATGAATTTTAGTTTGTTGTGCAGAAATTGCCATCATCTCGCTTCCTCTCCAAATAGTAGGTCTCACATAACCATTTTCTACTTTTTGAACTGCAATTATTTTATTACAAGCGTCATTAATTTCTGCTTCTGAATAAGGAATAGTCATTCCCATCCTTTTTGCTGAATAAAAAAGTCTTGATGTATGCTCTTCTAATTTAAATATAGATCCATCATAAACTCTTTCACCCTCAAATACACAACTAGCATAATGTAAGCCATGGTTTAGAACATGTATCTTGGCGTCAGCCCAATCTACAAGCTCACTATTATACCAAATTTTTCCAGATCTTTTGTCGTACGGTATCATTTATGAAATAAAAATTATTACTGAAAAATATCTTTGTATCTGTAATATGTCAATATAACTTACCTATCATGAAAGAACTTTTATATTTAAAAGATGATCAACTTAAAGATCTCATTGAAAAGTTGTTTGTCGGATATAGAGAAATCTTTTCAGACTCTAAAAAGGTTCTTGATAAGTATTCTATTGGGCTAGCTCATAACAAGGTCATACATTTATTATCAATGTATGAGGGCATCTCTATTTCTGAGCTGCTAAAAAGACTAAAAGTCACCAAACAGAGTTTAAATAGAGTGCTTAAAGATTTAATTAAACTAGAAGCGATTGATTTTAAAAAAGATGAGCAAGATACAAGGGTAAAGCATGTTTTTTTAAATGATAAAGGCAAAATCATTTCTGAGGAAATATTTCAGTCGCAAAAAAAAAGAATATATAACGCTCTGCTTAACTCAAAATCAGAGGAAGTTTTAAACTTTGATAGCGTTCTACATAAAATAATAAATGGATAATTATTTAGCTCATATTCTTGTAGTTGATGATGATGAGGGAATAAGAACTTTAGTAAAAAAGTATTTAAATGAAAATCAATATTTAATTAATACTGCTAGTAGTGCAGAAGATGCTTCTGAAAAAATTAAAATTATAAAATTTGATCTAATAATTCTCGATATTATGATGCCAGGCAAAAGTGGCTTAGAGTTTATTCAAGAAAATAAAAAAGATTTGGATACACCGATTATTCTTTTAACAGCAAAAGGCCAAGCAGCAGAAAGAGTTGAAGGTTTGGAAGTTGGTGCAGATGACTATTTGTCAAAACCCTTTGAGCCAAAAGAACTTCTTTTGCGAATAAAAAATATTTTAGATAAGACAAAAAAAATAGATCAAAAAAGAGTTATTGAATTTGAAAATATTAAAATTGATTTAAACAAACAATTAATATTCAAAAATAAAACAGAATATAAAATTAATAATACAGAAAAAATTATCTTAGAAAAAATGATAAATAATCCTGGCAAAACATTTGAGAGATTAGAAATAGGAAAATTAATTGATTTAGATAAAGAAAGATCAATTGATGTCATTATTACACGATTAAGAAAAAAAATAGAATTAGATCCAAAAAATCCTAAATTTCTACAAACAATAAGAGGTGCTGGTTATGTTTTATGGATTGAGTAAATTTATAAAAGATCTGCTGCCTAAAAGATTATTTTATAGAGCGCTACTAATTGTGGCTGTTCCTGTAATAGTTATTCAATTAATAATCACTATCGTTTTTTTTGATAGCCTGTGGATTAAAACTAATCAAGGTATGACAAGAGCACTAGTTAATGAGGTTAAAACCTTTGTTGAAGTTTATAACAACGATAACTACGATAAGAATGAGATCACTAATCTTTTTTCCCTTTATCAAGATTTAAATATTGAGTTTGTTGAAGACAATGAATTTAATTACATTTATGACGAAAGATGGTTCAGCCCTGTAGATAGAACACTCAGAAGGGAATTGAAATCAAGGTTTGGTTTAGGAGAATATTGGTTTAGTACGACTAATTATAAAGAGTTAATAGATTTAAGAATTAAATTTCAAGATGGTTACTTTAAATTTCTAATTCCAAAAGATCGAGTAAGTAGTTCTTCTGCAAGAATCTTTGGTTTGTGGATAACGGTACCGGCATTTGTAATGATTATAATATCCTTAATATTTTTAAAAAATCAAACCCGACCTATCACAGCTCTAGCAAAAGCAGCTGAAAAATTTGGTAAAGGGGAAGAGGTTGATGAATTTAAACCTTCAGGAGCATCTGAAATTAGACAAGCTGGTTTGGAATTCGATCGAATGAGAAAAAGAATATTAAGACATCTTAATCAAAGATCTGAAATGCTTTCAGGTATAAGTCACGATCTAAGGACACCTTTAACTAGAATGAAATTACAAACAGCTTTTATTAAAGACAACGATATCTCTAGTAAACTAGTAGATGACATTAACGAAATGGAAAAAATGTTGAATGAATATCTGCAATTTACTAGCTCAACTTACCTTGAAAAAGTTGAATTATTTAATCTGAGTGAACTACTCGAAGAAATAATTAAGAAGTATAATAATCAAAATATCTCAAAGAATATTACTGAAAGAGTTTATTATAATGGAAGAAAAAATTTAATTAGACGTTGTATCAATAACTTAATTGATAATGCTTTAAAATATGGAGAAAATATTAATATTGAACTATCAAAAAAAAATACAAATATATTCATTAAGATTGAAGATGATGGTCCTGGAATACCTGAAAATGAATATGACAATGTGTTTAAGCCATTCTACAAAATAGATAAAGGTAGAAGTGAGTCAAAATCTAGTGTTGGATTGGGGCTTTCAATTGCCTCAGATATATTGCGATCACATGGAGGTAATATAAAATTAGAAAAGTCTAAATTAAACGGACTTGAAGTTAGGATCTTTTTGCCTGTTTAGTTTTTTTTTTCTTTTGTGAATTAAACTTTTCAATTTTTTTTTCTAAAATTTCAACTCTTTTAGACAATACTTCAAATTCATCTTTACTTGTAAGTTTCATTTTAAAAACAATTTCATCTCTTTTAGACTTTAGAATTGTCATCAATTCATTTGCTAAATCTCTTGATGAAACAAGACCTTGTTCAAATAATTTTGCGAATTTATCAAATACAAATTTAGAATTTTTCATATATTTATTTATTATCTTAATATAATTATATCTTATATTTAATTATTTATTATGTTCATCAATAATTTTGACCCAGTAGCATTAGAAATTTTTTCTCTTGAAATACGATGGTATTCACTTGCATACATAATGGGGATTTTAATAGGCTGGTTTTTAGCAAAAAAATTTCTTATTGGTAAAAATATCTACACTAGATTTGATGATTACATCACATACGTAATTATTGGATTAATATTAGGTGGAAGAATTGGCTATGTATTATTTTATAACTTAGGTTTTTATATCAACAATCCTCTAGATGTATTCAAATTATGGCAAGGTGGGATGTCATTTCATGGTGGGGTTTTGGGTATAATTATTGCAAGTATTTTATTCGCTAAAAAAAATAATGATGATGTTTATGAATATCTTGATGTAATAGCGCTAGTTGCTCCTATTGGTATTTTTTTTGGAAGACTTGCAAATTTTATCAATTCTGAACTTTATGGATACGAAACAAACCTGCCCTGGGGTGTAAAGTTTGTTCAAGTAGATGATTTATACAGACATCCGACTCAACTTTATGAAGCATTTTTTGAAGGTTTTGTTTTATTTTTTGTACTTTTATTCTTTAGAAAAAAAGAAAGATTTAAAATTGCAGGGATACTATCTTCATTGTTTTTAATCTTTTATTCTATTTTTAGATTTATAATAGAATACTTTAGAGTGCCAGATGAACAATTGGGTTATTTAATTTTAAATGCTACAATGGGTCAGATCATAAGTTTTATATTTTTTGTAGCTGGAATACTTTTATTTTTTTCAAAAATTAATGTTCAAAAAAAAACGTAGTATAACTCTCGATAATTTCATTGAGTATTGTCTATACGACAAAAAAAATGGATATTATATGACCAAAAATCCATTTGGTATCACCGGTGATTTTATTACAGCTCCAAATATTTCAAGATTATTTTCTGAAATGATTGCTATCTGGACAATTGATTTTTGGGAAAATTTAGGATGTCCCAAAAAATTTAATCTAATTGAACTTGGCGCAGGGAATGGTGAAATGATGAAAATTATGATTGAAAGTTTCAAGAGATTTCCAACTTTTTTAAATTGTTGCAAAATAATTATTCATGAAAAAAGCCCAAAATTAATTAAGACTCAGAAAGATAAAATTCAGTATAAAAATGTTGAATGGATAAAAAATTTTAAAAGTTTGAATAAGTTGCCAAGTATTTTCTTAGCTAATGAATTTTTTGATGCAATACCAATTAAACAATTCACAAAAGAAAAAAAAATATGGTACGAAAGATTGGTTAAAAGTTCAAAAAATAATCTTATTTTTGATAAAAAAAAAATAAATATTAAAAAATTAGAAAATAAAACTAATTTTAAATTTTTGAAAAATCAAAATTTTATTGAGTATTCTCCAAAAGGAATAAAGTATCTCAAAGACATTATGAAATTCATTGATAGGTATAAAGGTGGATTATTAATTATCGACTATGGTTACTACGAAGAAAAATTTCAAAATACACTAAAGGCAATTTATAATAAAAAACATTCTAATTTGTTAGAAAATATTGGAAAGTCAGATATAACTCATAATATCAATTATCATTTGTTTGATAAGATTGTAAAAAGTAATAAAAATTTAAATAATAAATACACTACTCAAAAAAAATTTTTGACTAATCTTGGAATTTTTCAAAGAGCAGAAATTTTATGTAAAAACAAAAAATTTTCTGAAAAAGCTGATATTTTTTATAGGATCAAAAGATTAACAGATGATGAACAAATGGGAGATTTGTTTAAAGTAATGTTAATAAAGAATTCTAGCATTAAATCTCAATTAGGATTTGAAAATTGATAAAATCAAAAAAATTATCCCATTTTTCCAAAATTAATCATGGATTTTTTAACAGAAACGGTGGTGTTTCTAATGGTATCTATAAAAGTTTAAATTGCGGTATCGGGTCAAATGACAAAAAGATTAATGTAAAAAAAAATCTAAAAATTGTTAACAAAAAATTAGGCTCTAAATCAAAAGAGATTTTTTTGGTGAAGCAGTTTCATAGTAATAAATTTATATATTTAGATAACAATTCAAATATTAAAAATAGAAGTATAGCTGCTGATGCAATTGTAACTGAAAAAAAAGGAATGCCAATTGCAGTTTTAACTGCAGATTGTGTGCCAATTTTAATATATGATGACCATAGAGAAATGATTGCAGCTATTCATGCTGGGTGGCGTGGTGCTTACAAGGGCATTGTTCAAAAAGTTATTCAATTTATGCTAAAAAAAGGGTGCAAACCAAAAAATATAGTTGCTGCAATTGGCCCCGCTATATCAAAAAAGAACTATGAAGTTCAATTAGAATTTAAAAAAAGATTTATAAAAAAAAATAAAAAAAATACCAAATTTTTTACTACTACAAAAAAAATGATCAATTTTGATTTGAAAGGTTATGTTAAGAGTCAAATTCAATCAAATTTAATTAGTAAAATTGATCTAATAGATATTGATACGTTTGATCCAAAAAATAATTTTTTTAGTGCCAGAAAATCTTTAAAACTTAAAAATGATGATTATGGTAGAAATATATCTGTAATTATGATTAATTGAGCTATCAATGAAATTATTATCCGGAAACAGTAATAAGCCTCTTTCTAAGCAGATTGCTAAGTTTTTAAAATCTAAACTTGTAAATTCTAGTATTCGAAAATTTTCTGATGGCGAGATATATATTGAAATTAATGAAAATATTAGAGGAAACAGTATATTCATTATTCAGTCAGTTTCATCACCAGCAAATGATAATTTAATGGAACTTTTACTTTGTATTGATGCCTTAAAAAGATCTTCAGCAAAAAATATTACTGCGGTAATCCCCTACTTTGGATATGCAAGACAAGATAGAAAAGTTGTACCAAGAACCTCTATATCGGCAAAACTAGTTTCTAATTTAATTACAAAAGCTGGTGCAGATAGAGTGGTAACAGTTGATTTACATGCAGGACAAATTCAAGGATTTTTTGATATACCGGTTGATAATTTATTTGCTACTCCAATATTTGCAAGACATGTGAAGAAAAAAATAAAAAATAAAAATTTGATATGTGTTGCACCAGATGTTGGCGGAACAGAGAGAGCTAGATCTTTGGGTAAATTACTTAACGTTGGTTTGGCTATTGTTGATAAAAGAAGACCAAAACCTGGACAATCTCAGGTGATGAATGTCATAGGAAGTGTTAAAGATAAAACATGTATTATAGTTGATGATATAATTGACTCTGGTGGAACAATAGTTAACGCCGCAAAAGCACTTAAAGATAGAGGAGCAAAAGAGGTTTATGTTTATATAACTCACGGAGTACTGAGTGGTGAGGCGGTAAAAAAGATAAAAAATTCAGTTATTAAAAATTTAGTAATCACAGATACAATTGATAACTTTGAAAAAGTTAAAAGTGCTAAAAATATTGAAGTTTTATCAATTTCTGGATTAATGGGAGAGGCCATTAAAAGAATATCTAACTCAACTTCAGTGTCAGATTTATTTAAATAATTACCTTGAGTTATTCCCAAACATGGGCTAAAAACCTGTGTTTTTATGATTTCATTAGACGCTACCGTAAGAGATAATACAACTAAGGGACAGTTAAGCGCCATTAGAGATGGTGGAAATGTGCCTGCTATAATTTATGGTGGTAAGGGTGAAAATGAAAAGATTTCAATATCAAAAAAAATTTTAAAAGCGACAATTGAAAAAGAAAATTTCTTATCAAATATAATTTCAATATCTGTTAATGGTAAAAACCAAAATGTTTTACCTAGAGAAGTAGTTTATGATGTTCTAACAGATGAACCTATTCATGTTGATTTCTTAAGAGTAGTACCAGGAGTTAAAATTAGAATTGAAGTTCCAGTAGAATTTATTAATCATGAAAAATCACCAGGTCTTAAAAGAGGTGGGGTTCTTAACATTGTAAGAAGAAAAGTTGAATTAAAATGTCCAAGTGAAAAAATACCTGAAAAACTAACTTTGGATCTTGATGGAGTTGACATTGGAGAAAGTTTTAAAATTTCATCTGTAAAATTAGAGAGTGATGTTGTTCCTACTATTCAGGGAAGAGATTTCGTTATTGCCACATTAGCAGCCCCTACTGTTATGAAAGAACCTGAAAAACCAGCTGAAGCTGAAGCTGCAGATGGAGCAGCAGCTGAAGGTGCAGCGGCTGAAGGTGCAACAGCTGAGGGTGATAAAAAAGAAGGCGAAGATAAAAAAGCTGCTGAAGAAAAAAAATAATCAATTAATTAAGATTAAAAATCCAATAAATTTATGCTTTTATTTGTAGGTCTTGGCAACCCAACACCAGACAGTGAAAATAATCGACATAATGTAGGATTTAAAATTATCGACGCAATAAATAAAAAATTTGGGTTATCAAAACAAAAACCTAAATTTAAGGGATTGTTAACTACTGGAAATATTGAAGGTGAAAAAGTTTATGCAATAAAACCATTAACTTTTATGAATAATTCCGGAATCTGCATAAGAGAACTTTTGGAATATTTTAAATTTGATGCTGAAGATGTAGTTGTTTTTCATGATGATCTAGATGTTGAGTTTGGAAAAATAAAAGCAAAATTTGGTGGCTCAAGCGCAGGTCATAATGGAATAGCTTCTATTGATAAATTTATTGGAAAAGATTATTCAAGAGTTAGAATTGGTATAGGCAAACCTCAAACTCCAATTGAAATAGCTGATTATGTATTACAAAATTTTGACGAAGATGAGTTGGCTGGAATTAATAAGATTTCTGAAAATATAACTGATTCAATTGGAGATCTAATCAAAAAAAAATTAGATTTATTTTCTAGTACTGTAAATAATAAAAAATGAGTTTTAAGTGTGGAATAGTAGGTTTGCCAAACGTAGGTAAGTCAACTTTGTTTAATGCATTAACAGACTCAAGCAAAGCCCAAGCTGCAAATTTTCCATTCTGCACAATAGATCCAAATGTGGGAGTTGTACCTGTTCCAGATGAAAGACTAAACAATCTTGCAAAAGTATCAAATTCAAAAAAGATAATTAATACTACAATTTCTTTTGTTGATATTGCTGGTTTGGTTAAAGGAGCGTCTAAGGGTGAAGGTTTGGGAAATAAATTTTTATCACATATTAGAGAAGTAGATGCAATCATTCATATGATTAGATGCTTTGACTCAGATGATATTCAAAATGTTAATCCAAATGTAGATCCAATTAGAGATTTAGAAATAATTGAAACAGAAATGATGTTGGCTGATTTAGAATCTATTCAAAAAAGACTTGAAAAAAGTAATAAAAAAAATGTTGATGAAGAACAACTAAAGATTTTAGAGATAGCCCAAGATTGTATCAACAACAATAAAGATTTATCTATTTTAAAAGAACAATTTGATAAAAAAACTCTTAACCAAAGTGGATTATTATCAATAAAACCAAAGATTTTTGTATGTAATGTTGATGAACAAAGTGTTCAAAATGGAAATCAATATACTAAAAGTTTTATAGATAAATTTGGTGAAGAAAATACCTTGATTGTATCTGCGGATATAGAAAATCAAATCAATGCACTAGAAAAAGAAGAGCGTAAAAATTATATGGAAATGATTGGATTAAACCAAACTGGATTAGACTCTTTAATTCAAAAAGGTTACAAAATTTTAGAGCTAGACACTTATTTTACCTCTGGTCCAGAAGAAACAAGAGCTTGGACTATAGAAAAAAATTGCACTGCTCCCAAAGCTGCGGGAGAAATCCATACAGATTTTGAAAAAGGTTTTATTAGAGCTGAAACAGTCTCTTATGAGGATTTTGTTGCTAATGAAGGATGGGTTAATTCTAAAAATAATGGTAAAATGAGACTTGAGGGCAAAGATTATATTGTTAAAGATGGAGATGTATTAAACTTCCGTTTCAACACGTGACCATATTTTTTTCATACTAAAATAAACTAATACAGTTAAAATTATCAAATACACAATAGCTTTAAAACCCATTTGATGTCGAGCTTCTAAGTGAGGCTCTGCAGCCCACATTAAAAACGTAGTAACATCTTTTGACATCTGTTGAACAGAAGCCTCTGTACCATCTGAATATTCTACAATACCTTCAGAAAGAGGTGCAGCCATTTTAATTTTGTTTCCATACATATATTTATTGTAATAAACACCATCATCTAAGGTTACTCCCATTGGTGGATCTTCATAACCTTGCAATAAAGAGTATATATAGTCAGCTCCACCACCTCTTGCCTTAATCAATACTGACATATCCGGAGGATACGCTCCACCATTCGCTGCTTTAGCAGCTTCTACATTTTCATATGGCTTTTTAAATTTATCAGATAGTTTTCCAGGTCTAGTAAACATTTCACCATCTGCATTAGGTCCATCAGTTATCTCAAAAGAAGCAGCAATTACTTTTGCCTCATCCTCAGAAAACTCTGGTCCCCCTTTTTCTGATAAATTTCTATAACTTAAATATTTCATCGAGTGACAAGAAGCACATACCTCAGTATAAACTTGATACCCTCTTTGTAATTGAGCTCTATCAAACTTTCCAAATAAACCCTTGAAACTCCAATCAGTTTTTAAATATTCTGCTTTTTCAGCAGATTTCAGTGGTGTGAAATTAATAATAAATAAAAAAACTAAAAAAATTTTAAATAAATTTTTCACTTTAATTTTTTATACTTTCTTTATTTCTTGCAGCAGCCATATTGGCAGATCCACCTAAAACTGGTTCCGTAATACTTAATGGGACTGGTAAGGTTTTCTCTTTAAATCCTAAAACTGGCAAAATTACTAAGAAGTGTAAGAAATAATATGCTGTCGCAACTCTTGCTATTAATAAATAAAGCCCCTCAGCTGGCATTGCGCCCATGTAACCAAGAATAAGTACATCAGCTACCAGTATCCAATAAAACTGTTTATATAATGGTCTAAAAACTGCAGATCGTATTTTTGATGTATCTAGCCAAGGTAAAGCAGCTAAAATTAAAATTGCTGACAACATTGCAACCACACCTAAAAGCTTATCAGGTACTGATCTTAAAATTGCATAAAATGGTAATAAATACCACTCTGGCACTATATGAGCTGGAGTAACTAAAGGATCTGCTTCAATGTAATTATCTGCATGACCTAATATGTTAGGTGTGTAAAAAACAAAAAAAGCAAAAACAATCATGAACATTAATAATGCAAACCCGTCTTTAATAACAATATAAGGGTGGAAAGGCACAGTGTCTTTGGATGGTTTTTTAATATCTATTCCAACTGGATTATTATTTCCTGGAACGTGTAAAGCCCAAATATGCAAAACCACAAGTCCTAAGATTAGGAAAGGAATTAGATAATGTAATGTGAAAAATCTTGTTAGTGTCGGATTGTCAACTGAATAACCGCCCCACAACCAAGTTACAATACCCTCACCTACTAAAGGAATTGCGCTAAATAGATTTGTTATTACTGTTGCTCCCCAAAAACTCATTTGTCCCCAAGGTAAAACATAACCCATGAACGCAGCTGCCATCATTAACAGATAAATTATAATACCTATAATCCATATTATCTCTCTAGGTGCTTTGTATGATCCATAAAATAGAGATCTAAAAATATGAATATATACTGCTAAGAAAAACATCGAAGCACCATTCGCATGTATGTATCTTATAAGCCAACCATAATTCACATCTCGCATGATATGTTCAACACTATCAAATGCCATATCAGCATGAGCGATATAGTGCATGGCCAAAGTTAAACCTGTTACAATTTGAGTGATCAAACAGAATGTTAATATTCCACCAAACGTCCACCAGTAATTTAAATTTTTCGGTGTAGGGTAATCAGTTAAATGATTTGCCAATGACAGTAATGGTAAACGATCATTAAACCATTTGCCTACTTTTGATTTTGGTGTGTAATCATGGTCGCTCATAATTATCCAATCTTAATTGTGTTAGAGTCAACAAATTCATATTCTGGAACTTCCATGTTCCATGGTGCAGGGCCTTTTCTAATTCTTCCTGAAGTATCATAATGCGAACCATGACATGGGCAAAACCAACCATCATAATCGCCTTTATCATTTAATGGCACACACCCAAGATGAGTGCAAACTCCTAACATAACCAACCATTCTGGATTTTTTACTCTATCTTCATCTTTTTCTGGATGAATTAAATCTTCCATCTTAACTGCCCTTGCCTCAGCAATTTCTTCCTCTGTTCTTCTTCTTATAAAAACTGGTTTACCTCTCCATAAAACTGTAATTGTATTACCAGGTTTTACTGAGCTAATATCTACCTCTGTACTTGCTAACGCTTTAACGGAAGCATCGGGATTCATTTGATCGATAAGAGGCCATGCTACTGCACCCGCTCCTACTGCTCCTAGAGCGTAGGTTGCTGTAAACAAAAAATCTCTTCTTTCTGGTTTTTTTTCAGACATCTAGAATTTAATTTAGAGTTATTTAATATATGAATTCATATAATAAAAAAGTATTTTTTCTATGGAAACAATGACACATAATTCTAGTTATCAAGGGGTAAAAATTGCATTATTTGAACCTGATATACCTCAAAATACAGCCGCAATAATTAGAACATGTGCATGTCTTGGTGCAAAACTTGAGATCATAGAACCATGCGGGTTCTTGCTTTCTGATAAAAGATTTAAAAGAGTAGTAATGGATTATATGGATGAAAAAGACATAAACTTTTATCAAAGCTATGATGAATTTTTTAAACAAAAACAAAAAGGCAGAATTGTACTAATGACAACTAAAGCTTCTATACCTTATACAGAATTTAAATTTGAAAAAAATGATACCATATTATTTGGTCGTGAAAGCGCAGGTGTGCCTGAAAATATTCATAAAATTGTACAAAATAGATTAAAAATACCAATGGAAAATAATAAACGATCATTAAATCTTGCATCGTCTGTTGCAATTATTTTAGCAGAGTGTTTAAAGCAAACAAAATGGACTTAGATATTAAAAAAGACCTAACAAGTAATTGGTTTAAATTACTTCAGGATGCATTTTGTAATGATATTTCTAAATTAGAAAATCATAAAACAAAATTCAAATCAACTACATGGAAAAGAAGCCCTGACAAAGACGAAGGTGGAGGTGAGTACAGAATATTAAGAGATGGAAAAGTATTTGATAAAGTAGGTGTAAATTATTCAAAAGTTTATGGAAAATTTCCAAAAAAATTTCAAAAAAATATACGTGGTGCAAGTAAAGATCCTAGATTTTGGGCCTCAGGAATATCTGTAGTGATGCATATGAAAAATCCTTTGATACCTGCTATGCATTTTAACACTAGATTTATATCTACAACTCAACAATGGTTTGGTGGAGGGATGGATGTTACTCCATCTAAAAAAGACGACTTAGAGAAAAAAGATTTTCACAAGGATTTGATGAAAATGTGTAATCGACATAACAAAAATTATTATAAGAAATATAAAAAATGGTGTGATGAATATTTTTATTTACCTCACCGTAAAGAACCCAGAGGTATTGGTGGAATTTTCTTTGATTACAAAAATGATAATTTTGAAAAAGATTTTAAATTCGTTAGAGATGTTGGCGTTACATTCCAAATGCTATTTAATAAGATTATAAGAAAAAAACTAAACAGAAAATGGACTTTAAATGATAAAGAATTACAATATATCAAAAGAGGTAGATATGCTGAGTTTAATTTATTATATGATAGAGGTACGAAATTTGGATTACAAACTGGTGGCAATGTGGAAGGAATTCTAATGTCTCTTCCCCCTCTAGCAAAATGGAAATGATATGGACAAAGAACCAATAACCCTTAATGGATTAGAAAAACTAAAAGAGGAATTAGTTTATTTAAAAGAAAAAAAGAGACCTGAGATAGTTGCGGCTATTGCAGAAGCAAGATCACACGGAGACTTAAAAGAAAATGCTGAATATCATGCTGCAAAAGAGGAGCAGTCTCACAATGAAGGGAGAATAACTGAAATTAATGATATTATTGCAAGAGCTAATGTAATTGATGTAACTAAAATGAATAATGAAGGTAAGGTTATTTTTGGCTCTACTGTTTATCTTGAAAACTTAGATACAGGTGAAAAAATTAATTATAAAATTGTTGGAAAAGATGAAGCTGACCTAAAACAAAAACTTATTTATTTTCAATCTCCTATTGGCAAAGGATTAATTGGAAAAAACAAAAAAGATCTTGTTGAAATTAATACACCCGCAGGAACAAAAAATTTTGAAATTATAGATGTTAAATATATCTAGCGATTTACTATTTTATCTATCTGCTTTTCTGACAACTTAAAATTGTTATTCACCCACTCTTCTTCAATGTTCTTAAGTTTAATTCCTAAATTTTTACCCTCAGTCATTTGATATTTATCCATTAAAAATTGTGCTCCAATAGGCATTGAAGGTGGATCTTTTGATTGAAATTGTTCAATTAATTTCAAAACTTTTTTATCAATCTTTTTTGAAGTAAAAATTCTAAAGCTTAAAATATCAATTAAAGCTTGCTTGCCCATATAATAAAATATTTTATTCAGATTTTTTTCAGTAAAAGATTTTGCAGAGATTTTATCTTTATAAAAATTATCTATTATTTTGAGACGTTTTTGGTCCTTTTTAGAAATATTAAATTTATAAATAAAATAATCAGTATTATCCGTTCCATCAATTAATAAAATTGAGAGTAAAAATATAAAATCTGACTCGTTAATCTTGTCTTTTGCAAAACTATTCGGATTTGAAAATAATCTAAAATTTTTAAGCTGAGGAAAAATAATCTCAAATAACTCAAGAGAAAATTTATCTTTTGAAAGCTTAATTATACTATTTGATTTAAAAAATTTTTTTAATTCATTTAATAATCTTTCTTTAGATAAATTAGAAATTCCAACTATATTTTTTTTTATAATTTTTGAAGTTTCGGGTTCATGATTATGATTTGAATAACTTAGGTGGAATCTTAAATAGCGCAGTATTCTCAAAAAATCTTCTTTAATTCTTTGCTCCGGGTCACCAATAAACTTTACCAGCCCTTTTTCTAGATCTTCTTTTCCATTGAACGGATCAAATAAATTTCCCTCAATATCAGAGTAAATTGCATTAATGGTAAAATCTCTTCTGGATGCATCTTTTTTCCAATCAGTAGAAAATTTTACTTGAGCATGTCTACCATCAGTTTCGACATCTTCTCTTAAACTAGTTATCTCAAAATTATAACCTTCTATAACAGCAGTTATCGTTCCATGCTCAATCCCAGTTTCATAAAAATTGATATTATTTTTTTTTAAAACTTCGCAAACTTGCTGTGGATTTAAATTGGTTGCTAGATCAATATCATCGACTAATTCTTCTTTTATTATTTTTCTAATACAACCGCCTACGTATCTAACTTCAGAATTAGATGAATAATTATTTATTGAATTAAAAATTTTTTTAACTGGAGTATTTTTTGATAAATCTAAAATTTTTTTTGTTACACTGTTTAAGTTGTGGGTCCTTTTAATGAATTTGTCTAAAAAGTTAATCATATTTGGCTGGGGCGCTAGGATTCGAACCTAGGATGCAGGTACCAAAAACCCGTGCCTTACCGCTTGGCTACGCCCCAATAGTATTTTCGTATAACACAAAAAAATTAAATTTATATAGTTTTTGAAGTTTTGCACCAGTAATTTCTAAATTGTTTTTTTACTTTTTTTGCCGCTTCTTTACAGCTTTCTGATGAATTGAAGTAAGCAATCATAGTTGATCCAGATCCTGTCATTCTTACAAATTTAGCGTTAGGTAATTTTACTAAAAAATTCTTTAAACTTTTAAGTCTGGGGTAGCTCTCTATAGCAATTAGCTCTAAGTCATTTTTTTTATTACTCAAATAATCTACACTCATAAAATTATTAGAAATTGAAGTAAATTCTGGTTTATGAAATTTTTTTACTTTTGAGTAAATTTTTTTTGTTGAGCAACCAAAGCTTGGTTTAACGAGTAAAGTATAAAATTTTCTGCTTGAGGATATAGTTTTAATTGCACCATTTCCTTTTAAAACTAAATTTTTTAAGTACAAACCTAAAATAACATCAGACCCAATAGTTTTTGACAATTCTATGATCTCTTTTTTTTTAATTTTTATTAGTTTTTTTTTAATAAAAAAATTCAAAATACTTGCTGCATTCATTGAGCCTCCTCCTAGTCCAGCTTTAGAAGGGATATTTTTTTTAATAATGATTTGATATTTGTTCTTAAGTAATTTTTTTTTTTCAATATTCTCTAATAACTGAGAAACTGTATTTTTAGAATTAATTCCACTTGAAAATTTTCCAAAAAATCTAACTTCATTATATTTCTGGTTAACTTTTTTAATTTGAATTTCATCATGCAAATCTAAGAAACTAACTATACTCTCTATTTTGTGAAGTATTTTAGATTTACCAACTATATTTAAAGCCAAATTAATCTTTGCGTGAGATTTGATCTTTGTATAACTCATTATGAGTTTTGTGGGCCAGTTATTAATTTATCTTTTATTTGATTTAATAAATCTTCTTCTGCATCTTCCATCTTAAGTACCATAGACCAAAAATAACGTGCCTGTATTTTTCTATCTAATTTCCACAGAATATCAGCGTAGTGATCGTTGACAATCGGATCATCTGGCATTAATTCAACGGCTCTTTTTAGAAATTGTTCAGCCCTGACATAATCATCAACTAAGTAATAAGCCCAACCTATTGAGTCAATTATATAGGGATCGTTATTTTCTTGTTCATAGGCTTTCTCCAGCATTTCAATTGCCTCATCAATTTTAAAATCTCTTTCAAGCCACGAATAAGCTAAATAATTTAATACGTAAGCATCATTTGGATTAATACTAAGGGAGGCTAAAAGATCTTCATCCGCTTTTACGTATTCTTTTAATCTCTCATAACTTCCTCCTCTTCTATATAATAAGTCAGCTTTAACTTCACTATCACTCTCTATTTTATCAATAATCAAAGAATAATACTTAATTGCTGTTTTATAATTTTTTGAGTTTTTATAAAAATTTGCAATGTCAAAAATAAATTTATTATTTGGATTTTCTATCTTCTCAAATTTAGAGGCAATATAATTTAATGCCTCCTCATCATTTCTGGTTTTTGCAATTATTTGCGCTTCTTTCTTTAATCTAAACCAATAATAAAAGTCATGATTTTTATTAAAATTTTTTAAAACACTTTTTGATTTTTCATAATTTTTATTGAGATATAAATTTTCAGCTACTAGTGAAAAATTAAAAACAAACTTAGGATTTAAATAAGTTGATAAACTTAAATAAAAATTTGATTTCTCAAATTCATTCTGTGAAGAAAATAAATTAGAAATTAAGAATAAAAACTCTCCAACAATATCGTTATGATCATTACATGAAAAAACTTTACTAAATTCTTTATTTTGATTTCTATCAATCCAACTTTTACCTTGGGATAGTAGTAAAGTTGTGTTTACATATTCTAACTCTTCTGTAATAGCTTTTGCATCTTCTATTCTGTTTTTTTCAATTAAGTATGTTAAATAAAAATAAATATATCTTGAGTAATCTGCTTGACTATTATTTATTAGCGTTGAAAAAAAAGTGTCAGTGCTTTCATCGTCTAAATAACATCGTTGAAAAGTTTCAGATATTAAAGATAGGTTTCCAAAATTTAGTTTTTCTTTGCTAACTTTTTTATATTTAAAAACATTAGCATACTGAATGAGCGAGTTTACAATAATAAAATTAAATCTATCTCTTTTAAATTCTTCTGGTACTTCAGACAAAACTTCTAATGCTTTGTTGATATTGTTTTTTTTTAAGTGATCTAAGGCTAATAAAACATAGGCTTCAAAAAATTGTGAATTATTTTTTTCATCATTAATTCTTATTAGGTTAATTGCTTGAGCAACTTTATCCTCTAAAACTAAAGTGGTCACGAGCTTTTCTAAATAAGGATCATGTCGATTGATTAAAATTTTAGAAGTATTAAAAAATTCTAATGCATCAGAATTTTTCTGATTTTCTAAAGCTACAATTCCAGAAAAATATTTAGATAAATTTCTTGAACTAAATTCACTAAAACTAGTACTTTTAGATAATAATGGGCTCTGGTACAGTAGTGTAAAAATTAGTATGAATAATATTCTTCTTTTAAACATATGGACAAATTAATATGACCAAAAAATCTTTAGATCAGGATATGTCTTATAGAGAAGAGCTATTAAATTCAATAGAGCCAAATTTCATTTTTAGCAAAAAACCAATAAATAGATTTAAAATTCAAAAAACTAACAGCAATAATAATAAATTAGATAAAAGTGCAGAGCTTTTAGAACTCAAAAATCACATAAATTCAATTCAAAATTGCAATCTTAAAGATAATTCTAAAAAATTAATTATGGGAGATGGAAATATTAACAGCCCTATCATGATTATTGGAGAAGCTCCTGGGGAGGAAGAAGAAAAAACAGAAAAAACTTTTCAAGGAGAGTCTGGTGCATTGTTGGAAAAAATGCTTAAAGCAATTGATATTCTAAAGAATGATGTTTACTCAACTTATGCAATAAATTTTAGGCCACCAGAGGATAGAAAACCAACAACTCAAGAAATTAAAAGATATTCTATATTTTTAAAAGAGCATATTTCAATTATTGATCCAAAAATAATTATTCTTTTTGGAAGCACTGCGATGGAATCTGTTATCTCATCAAATGAAAGAATTTCCAATGAGAGAGGCAAATGGAAAGAAATTATTCTTAAAAATAAAACATATCCTTTGATGATAACATTTAGTCCTTCTTATTTAATTCGATTTCCTGAAAATAAAAAATTTTCTTGGGAAGATTTAAAGAAAATTAGACAAAAAATTTTAGATTTAAAAATAAAGTTTTAATGAAAGTTATTGCTGGTGTAGATGAGGTTGGCAGAGGTAGTTTAATAGGACCAGTTTACGCTGCAGCAGTTATTTTAAATAAAAATATAAATATCAAATTATTAAAAGACTCTAAAAGTATTAAAAAGGAAGAAAGAGAAATTTTATCTAAATACATAAAAAAAAATTCTATCTGGGCTATCGGGAAAGCATCAAAAAATGAGGTTGATAAAATTAATATTTTACAAGCAAGTTTACTTGCAATGAAAAGAGCAATTAAAAAACTTAAGAAAAAACCCTCTTACGTATTAGTTGATGGTAACAAAATTCCTGTGATGAATAACTATAAAATGAAAGCTATTATAAAGGGAGATACAAAAATACCTGCGATCTCTGCCGCCTCGATAATTGCAAAAGTTGCTAGAGATAATTTTATAATTTTACTATCCAAAAAAAATAAAGGTTACTATTGGGAAAAAAATTTTGGTTACGGCACTAAGCAGCACTTAAAAGCTTTAACAAAACTTGGTATCACCAAGCACCATCGAAAAACTTTTTCACCAGTAGCTAAAATATCCAAACACAACATCTAGTTATCACCTTAATAAGAAACACAAGGCGACTCCAAATATTTCAATCTCAGGTTGACCGTAGAATCCATTTCGAGTCTAATTAATTTTTACAAATGAATACCAATCTCAAAAATAAAATTATAAATGGAGATAGTTTGGAGGAGTTAAAAAAAATTCCAAGCGAAAGTTTTGATTTAATTTTTGCAGACCCCCCTTACAACTTACAATTAAAAAATGAATTAATCAGACCAGATAGATCAAAAGTAAGTGCTGTAAATGATAAATGGGATCAATTTGATAGTTTTAAAAAATATGATGAATTCACATACATGTGGCTCAATGAATGTAAAAGAATTTTAAAAAAAGATGGCGCAATTTGGGTTATAGGTAGTTACCATAATATATTTAGGGTTGGTACTGCAATTCAGAACTTGGGATTTTGGATATTAAATGATGTTATCTGGAACAAAAATAATCCTATGCCTAATTTTAGAGGGACACGTTTTACTAATGCGCATGAGACTTTAATCTGGGCATCTAAGAGTGAAAAATCTAAATACACATTCAATTATCAGTCTTTAAAGTGTTTAAATGACGATCTTCAAATGAGGTCAAATTGGGATCTACCAATTTGTAATGGTGCTGAAAGATTAAAGAAAAATGGAAAAAAAATCCACTCAACTCAAAAACCAGAGTCATTACTTCATAGAGTTTTATTAGCAACATCTAATAAAGGAGATATGATTTTAGATCCATTTTTAGGATCAGGAACAACAGCTACAGTAGCTAAGAAATTAGGTAGAAATTATTATGGTATAGAAAAAGAAAAAAATTATTTTAAAGCAGCTGAACAGAGATTAAGAAATACTAAACCAATAGAAGATAATTTACTAGATACGCTAAAAAATAATCGATCAAAACCAAGAATTCCTTTTGGCTCATTAGTTGAACTTGGAATTATTAAACCAGGCACTAGCATATTTGATAATAAGAAAAAAATAACTGCAAGAATTATGGCCGATGGAAGCATAAAACATAATCAAGCAGAGGGATCTATCCACAAAGTTGCAGCAACTATTTTAGGGGCAGAAAGCTGTAACGGATGGACTTACTGGCATTGTGATATAAATGGAAGAACTCACCCGATTGATTATCTAAGACAAAAATTTATTTCAAAAAATTAATTTTTATAAACTTTACCTAAATAACTATCTAAAAACTTTTTATTTTTAACTAAAATTTTAAGAACAAAGTTTCTGATATAAACTAGTAATGGGTTTGAAATGTGAAAAGCAAACTGATTTAATTTAGATCTTAGATTAACTCTTTTGGATTTGATAATTCTATTATTATAAAAATTATTTTTTTCATCAATAATATCTTTGTACAACTCAAATGCACTTTCAATCGACTGAGAAGCTCCTTGAGCAAATGATGGTGGATAAGCAAAAAAAGCATCTCCCAAACAAAAAATATTTTTTTCAGATTTATAAAATTCTTCACTAACAAACACTGGGAATATCTTTAAATCCTGAAGATTTTCCAAAATATTAATTGAAATTTTATTTTTTAATTTCTCTTTAATAGAGTTTAAGTATGAACCTTGATCAAAAAATTTGTAATTACTTAATTGATCTTGTGTTAATTTTTCTTTTAGAATGCCAATAAAATTGGTTTTTTGTCCTTTATTATCAACTGGATAAACAACATAGTGAAAATTAGATCCCATAGATATAGAGACATTATCTCTTTTAGCTTTTGGTAAATGCTCACTATCAATCAAACCTCTTATAGCGATAGAATTGTTAAATTTAGGTTTTATTGTATTGCTTGAAAGTAAAGATTTGCATTTTGAAAAAACACCATCTGCAATTATTAAATAATCACAATTTACAACATCACCTTGTTTAAAGTTTAGGCTTATTTTGTGGTCAGTATTGTTGATTTCGGTAATTTCATGATTAAATTTAATTACATGACTATCTAATTTTTCCACCAAAAATTTACTTAAAGTAGATCTTTTAAGAGAACTATATTTACAATCCTCATCATTAAATTTTGTAATATCTAAGTCACATATTTTTATTTCTTTGTTAGTCTGAAAAAAGTTAATTACAGTAGGATTAAATACTTCGTCTTTATCAAGGGTATTGAAACTTAATTTATTAAGCAATTTTATACAGTTACTTGATAATTGAATTCCATAACCTTTATTTAGATCAATAGAGTCTTTTTTTTCATAGATTGAAATTTGATAATTCTTATTTTTTTGAAATAAATTGGCAACAAATAAACCAGAAATTCCAGCACCTATTATTGCAATTCTTTTCATATTTTATTTTTTAAATGTCTAAATATTTTCTTAGTAAAAGTAGGCAAAGTATAATTATTTAATTTTCCAGGATCAATCCAAATAGCATTAGATGTATTAGTATAAAAATTTCCAAATTTGATTTGTATATACATGGTCATATTTGAAATTTTTATATTCAAATCCTTTTTAAATTTACTAGATGCTTTTGTTTCTATCATAGGAAAAATTATAAAATTTTTTAAAAAATTAAATTTATTATTTTTGATTAAAAGATATTTATTGTTTTTTTTAATAATACTTAATTCAAAATACTTACTTTTATTTATCTTTTTTATTTTTGTTAAAAAAAAATCTTTCTTTAAAAAAGACTTACAACTATTTATGAGGGGACACTCAGTACAGCTTGGGTTTTTAGGTTTGCATATGAGAGCACCTAACTCCATTAATGCTTGAGCATAATCACTTGATCTTTTTGAAACACCTAATAACTTTTTTTTCTTGATTAAGTAATCTTTGGATATTTGACTTGTTTTTTTTAAATAAAAATATCTTTTTAGAACTCTTTCAATATTTCCATCAAGAGGAATAAAAGGTTTATTAAACGCTATCGCAAGAATTGCACTGGCTGTGTAATCACCTATCCCCGGTAGTGTTTTTAATTTTTCAAAATCATCAGGAATTTTTTTATTGAAATCTGTGGTTATTATTTTTGCTGTTTTTTTTAAATTTTTTACCCTTGAATAATAACCAAGGCCCTCCCAGAGTTTAATTAATTTTTCTTCTTGGAATTCTGCTAAAGTCTCTAAATCTGGAATATTTTTTATGAAACGATTAAAATAAGGTATTACAGTTGCAACTTGAGTTTGCTGTAACATAAATTCACTAACTAATGTGTAATATTCTTTTTTTTTAGCTGAAGTTTTTATTCGCCATGGAAGTGATCTTTTATTAATATCATACCAATTAAGAATTTTATTTGTTATTAATAGACTTTTCATATGCAATCTAAAAATAGTTCTAAGCAGAGAAACACGGTCATTCAAGGCCTAAGATCATTCCGAGATACTTTACCAAAAAATGTCAAAAAAATTATTAATAAAAAGGGACACATTTTTTCAGAAACATTAAATAATTGGAAATATATAGTGGGCGATGAATTATTTAAAATTTGTTATCCAAAGTCTTTCAAAAACTCAAATCGATTTGGCGTAAGCACTTTACTTGTAATGGTCAAAAGAGGTCACGAAGTAGATATGGAGTACTCTAAAAAAGATATTATGGATAAAATGAATAGTTTTTTTGGATACTCGGTAGTTGAAAAGTTAAAATTTATAAGCTTTGATGATGATCAAAATGTTTTATCTAGGAGTGAGAAGAATGAAAAAAATGTGACAATTAAGAAATATCAAACTAAGATCAATGATATTAAGAATGACAAAATTAAAAAGTCTTTAATAGAATTAACAAAAGTTTTTAAACAAAAATGAAAAAATTACTTACAGTTTTATTTATTTTATTAATTAATGCTTCACCAATTAAAGCTGAAGATGCGAATGAAATAAAAAGAATTGTAATAGGTAACCAGGATGCAAAAATTAGTATTATTGCATACGAGTCTTTAACTTGTAGTCACTGCGCAAACTTTCATATTAATGTTTTGCCAGACTTAAAGAAGGAATTCATTGATACGGGTATTGCTAAGATAGAATTTAGACATTTCCCCCTAGATATCGCGGCATTTAACGCCTCAAAAATTGCACAATGTAATAATGATGGTGGCTCAGATATCTTAAATAGTTTGTATCTAAATCAACCAAAATGGATCAAAGGTAAAACAATTGAAGAAGTAAATGAAAATCTAAAAAAATTTTTAAAATCTGAAGGATTTCAGTTTGATTTCAATAAATGCACAACTGACAAAAACATTGAAGATTTTGTTCTAAATGATCGAATCGAGGGAGTAAAAAAATTCAAAGTAAATGCTACTCCTACGATTATAATTAATGATAAAAAGTTTGAAAAATCTCTAAATTATAAAAATTTAAAAAAAACTCTAGAAAAACTGATATAAGTTAGTGCATGGAGTTTAAAAAAATCCAGCTAAATGGATTTAAATCTTTTGCTGATAAAACTAATTTCTTAATAGAAAAAGGTCTAACTGGAATAGTTGGTCCTAATGGTTGTGGTAAATCAAATATTGTTGAGTCTCTTAGATGGGTGATGGGTGAAACTTCTGCTAAGAGTATGAGGGGATCAGGGATGGAGGATGTGATATTTTCAGGTACCTCAAACAAGGCTTCTAAGAATATTGCTGAAGTATCTATATCAGTTAGCAATCCAAACAATGAAGGTCCAATTCAATACCGTGAATTAGATGAGGTTCATGTAAGGAGAAAAATAGAAAAAGATAAAGGTTCAAAATTTTACATTAACGACAAAGAGGTAAGAGCAAGAGATGCTCAAATGTTTTTTGCTGATTTATCAACTGGTGCCCACTCCCCTTCAATGATTAGTCAAGGACGTATTGGAGCATTAGTAACAGCTAAACCAACTGATCGAAGAGCAATTTTGGAGGAAGCAGCCGGTATATCTGGTTTACATGTTAGAAGACATGAAGCAGAATTAAGATTAAATGCGGCTGAGAGTAATTTAAAAAGAGCTGATGAACTAAGAAGGCAACAAGAAAGGCAATTAGCTAATCTTCAAAAACAAGCTGAAGAGGCCACAAAATATAAACTTATTTCTGAAGAGATAAAAAAAGTAGAAGCTGGACTTTATTATCTAAGATTAATTGAGATAGAAAAAGAAATTACGATCGAAAATGAAATAAATAATGAAGCTGAAGGTGAGGTTTCTGGTTATAATGAAAAAATAGCTGATTTTGAAAAACAAATTAAGTCTGAAACTGAAAAAGTTAATCCACTTAGAGAAAAAAATATTGAAAATTTATCGAAAATTCAGAGACTAAATTTAGAGCTTCAAAGCCTAGATGAGGAAAATACAAGAATACAGGATGAAATAGAATCCATTAAAAAATCTTTAAAAACTTTGGAAGAGGATATTTCAAGAGAAAGGGGCATCATTATTGATGCAAATTCCAATGAAAAGCGGCTTAAAGAGGAAAAAAGTGAACTAATTGAAATAGATTCTAAATATTTTGAAACTGAAAAATTATCTAATGAAGATCTTGAAAGTGCTAAAAATAAATTAGATCAAGAACAAAAAGAAGTTGATACGGTTGTAAGTAATATTGCTGAAAGTACCATTAACATAAGCTTAGGACCAATAAACAATGTAAAAAATACTATTACTAGAGCTAAAGAGTTAATAGAGAGTAATGAAATTAATCAAGCACTAACATTATTAGATAGATGCAATATTGAACTTGATAATTTTTTAAGAGATATCAAAGATGACAAAAGTAGAAGTGAGCTAATTGGTATTAATGAAAAATCAAAAAATATAAAAATTCTTCAAGAAAAGTACGCAGACGCTTTTAGCAAAAATCAATCTATTAAAAAAGAGTCGATAAAAAGAAATGAGAGAATTAGAACAATCGAAACTGAAATAGAGAGTTGGAAAAATCTTTTAATTAATTCTGAAAAAATGGTTAATGAATTAACTGAAAGAAAAAATAAACTTAATCAACAATTAGAATTATTAGAAAATCAACCTCGAACTCAAGCGGAAAGAAAAGGACAAATATCTGAAAATTTAAGAATTTCAGAAAAAGAAAAAAGTGATAATGAAATAATTATTAATGAAACTGATGAAAAAATTGAAAATTTAAGAAGCGAATTAAATAAAATACAAGAGCAATCTATACAATTTAGAGAAAGAAAAGCTAGCTCAGGAGCTACTATTGAAGGTCTTAAAAAAAGAAAATCAGATTTATTAGACAGAATTAGTTCTGAGCTCAATCTTAAAGAAGATAATTTGTTAGAAAACTCAAATTTAAATGGTGTAGAAGAATTACCAAATCACATAGATCAAGAAGATTTATTAGACAAAAAAAAACAAGAAAGAGAAAAACTTGGTTCAGTAAATTTAAAAGCTGACGAAGAAACAAATAAATATGAAGTTGAAATTAAAAAAATGGAGCAAGATCGAGCTGATTTAGTTACTGCAATTGTTAAACTTAAAGAAAGTATTAATGAATTAAATCAAAAAGGTAGAGAAAGATTAATTGAAGCTTTTGAAAAAGTTAATAGAAAATTTAATGAAGTTTATACAAAGTTATTTAATGGTGGAAATGCCAAATTAGAATTAGTAGATTCTGACGATCCACTTGAAGCAGGTCTTGAGATGCTTGTAAGTCCTCCAGGAAAAAGATTACAATCAATAACTTTATTATCAGGTGGAGAACAAGCTCTTACTGCCCTTTCACTAATTTTTGCAGTTTTTTTAACTAACCCATCGCCAATTTGTGTTTTAGATGAAGTGGATGCTCCACTTGATGATGCTAACGTAACAAGGTTTTGTAGTCTTCTTGAAGAATTAACAAAAATCACAAGCACAAAATTTATTATTGTAACACACCATGCTTTAACCATGTCTAAAATGGATAGGCTTTACGGTGTAACTATGCCAGAAAAAGGTATAAGCCAGCTAGTAGCAGTTGACCTTCAAAAAGCAGAGAGTATGGTTGCCTAAAACTGGATGTCAAAAGATCAGTTCAAAACTCGCTTACAGATTGCAAAAGATAAGCTTTTAAAGAAAAATCTAAAAGAAAATAATGAAAACCGGTCTTCAATTGGCGCCGCCTTTAAGCTAAGCACTGAATTGGTCTCTGCTGTTGCTGTTGGGACAATTATTGGGTTTATTTTAGACAAGACCTTTGGTACTAAACCCTGGTTAATTTTAATATTTTTTTTTGTTGGGGTGGTTGCGGGTATAATTAACGTGGTCAGATCAGCAAAAAATATGCAAAAATAGATTTTTTATGGCAGCAAATCCAATGACACAATTCGAAGTTTATCGAATTGGCCCAGAAATAAAGATAGGTGCGTTTGATATATCGTTTACTAACGCAAGTTTATTCATGGTAGTTAGTACACTTGCAATTTTAATAATCTTTAATTTAGGATCAAAGAAAAATTCTATCTTACCAAATAAACTTCAGTTATTAGCAGAGCTGAGTTACTCGTTTGTTTCTAAGATGATTGGAGATACAGCTGGCTCAAAAGCAAGACCTTATTTTGCATTTATATTTTCTTTATTCATGTTTGTTTTGTTCTGCAATATGTTTGGTATGATACCTTACACATTCACTGTCACTAGCCATATCATAGTAACATTTATGCTGGCAGCATTTATTTTTATAGGCGTAACTATAATAGGTTTTATCAAACATGGATTTGGTTATTTGAAATTATTTGTCCCTAGTGGAGTGCCTGCAGTACTGCTTCCACTTATTGTTGTGATTGAGATAATTTCTTACTTAAGTAGACCAATAAGCTTATCTGTCAGATTATTTGCAAATATGATGGCTGGTCATACTATGATGAAAGTTTTCGGAGGCTTTGTAATAAGCCTTGGAATAGTTGGTGGATGGCTTCCACTGAGTTTTTCGGTTGCCTTAACAGGTTTGGAGATACTAGTTGCTTTTCTTCAAGCATATGTTTTTGCGATCTTAACCTGCATCTATTTAAATGATGCATTAAATTTACACCATTAATTAATATAGGAGGATATAATGGAATTAGAAGCAGCAAAAATGATCGGTGCAGGACTAGCAGCAATCGCTCTAGCAGGTGCCGGTGTTGGAATTGGAATAATTTTTGGAAATTATTTGTCTGGTGCGATGAGAAATCCATCTGCAGCTCAAAAACAATTTCCAAACTTATTATTAGGTTTTGCACTTGCAGAAGCAACTGGTCTTTTTGGATTGGTAGTAGCTTTAATTATTCTTTTTGCATTTTAAATTTGAATGATTAAAAAAATTATTTTTCAGTTAGTATTTTTTAGCTTTCTTTTAGAAAAGAAAGTTTTTGCAGCTGAAAGTGGAGGTATGCCTCAATTAAATCCTGAATTTTGGGTTTCTCAAATATTCTGGTTAACCATTACTTTTGGTATTTTGTATATCGTTTTGTCAAAACTAATACTGCCAAAAATAAGTGCTAACTTAGAGTCTAGAAAATCACAAATTTCAGATAATATTGAGGCTGCAGACAAGCAAAGAGAAGAAAGTGAAGCGAAATTAAAAGAGTACGAGGAAATAGTTAATAAAAGTAAAAACGAAGCAAAAAATATTTTTAATCAAGCTAGAGAAAAAGCCTTAAAAGATATTAATTTAAAAAGAGATGTCTTAGATAAACAAATTGATGAGGAAATAAAAAAAGCAGAAGATGAAATTAATCAGCTAAGAAAAGGCGCGCCTGAAAAAATTAATAAAATTGCAATCGAAACAGCATCAGAACTAATTCAAAAATTAATAGGTGCTGAGGTAAACAATAGCAGTATATCAGCAATTGTAGACGATTTATCTAAGAGAAATGGAGATAAGTATTATGGCAATTGATTCAACGTTTTGGGTAGCAGTTTCTTTTGTCATTTTTTTTGGTGGGTTAATCTATCTAAAAGTGCCTCATAAAATAAATGAGATCCTTAACAAACTAATAATAGATATCAAAAATGAAATTGACGAAAGTGAAAAACTAAGAATAGAAGCAAAAACATTATTGGATAATGCACAAAATAAACTTGATACAGCTCAAAGCGTAAAAAATGAAATTCTTGATCAAGCAAAAAAAGATAGCGATAGATTAATTATAGATTTAAATGACAAATTTCATAAGTCATCTGATTTGAAAAAAAACTTAGCTGAAAATAAAATTAATCAAATGAAAGAAAATGCAATTAAAGAGATAAAAGATGCATCGATTAAAATTGCTGTAGACTCTGTAAAAAAAATAATTACCACATCTGTCGACTCTTCAAAACTTGATAGCTTGTTTCAAAAAAATTTGAATGAAACAAAAGAAGAGTTAAAAAAAATTAACTCATAATAACCTTACAATTTTTTTAAAAAACTATAGATTGTCTTTATGAAATCTATTGTTATTGGTTCTGGATTTGGTGGAATTGCAGCAGCACTTCGCTTAAAAGCAAAAAATCATGATGTCGTACTAATTGAAAAGCAGAATGATCTTGGTGGCAGAGCTAGAGTTTTTAAAAGAAATGGTTTCACGTTCGATGGTGGACCAACAGTAATTACAGCGCCGTACTTATTAGATGAATTATTTAATCTATTTAATAAAAATTCAAAAGACTACATAAATCTAACTCCTCTTAAAACCTGGTACCAATTTGTTTTTGAAGACAATTCTAAATTTAATTATTCAGGAAATGAAAATGAAATGAAAAATCAAATAGAACAAATTGAAAAAGAGGATGTTGAAGGTTATGCAAGATTAGTAAATTTTACAAAAAAGATATTTGAAAAAGGTTATATTGAATTAGCAGATGTTCCTTTTAACAAACCTTTTACAATGATTAAGCAATTACCATCTCTGTTGGCCCTTAAAAGTTACAAATCTGTTTATTCACTTGTAGCTTCTTATATAAAAAATGAAAAATTAAGAAGAATGTTAAGTATGCATCCATTATTGGTAGGTGGTAATCCTTTCACCACAACTTCAATCTATGGATTAATTTTATACTTAGAAAAAAAATGGGGAATCCATTATTCCATAGGTGGTACAGGAAATATTGTAAAAGGATTAGAGAAACTAATGAATGAAGAAGGCATTGAGATAATTAAAGGTAAAGAAGTATTAGAAATTAATACACATGAAACTAATGTTATAGGCGTTAAACTTAGTGATGGTAAATCCATTGAAGCAAATAATGTTATATGTAATGCAGACCCACCCTCTGTTTATGAAAAAATGATAAACAAAGATAATGAAAACTTTTTATTTAAATGGAAAAAAAGAAGAATGGAATACTCAATGGGTTTATTTGTGTATTATTTTGGAACAAAAAAAATTTATAACAATGTAGAACATCACACCATAAAATTTGGAAATAAATACAAAGAGCATTTAGACGATATATTTGACAATAAAAAACTAAACAACGATATAAGTTATTACCTACACAGACCAACTGCTACAGATAAATCTATGGCACCTCCAAATCATGATTGTTTTTACGTTTTGGTTCCAGTTCCAAATAATCAATCTAAAATTGATTGGAGCACAGAGGGTGAAAAACTCAAAAATCTTGTCATTGAAAAAATGCAAGAACATCTTCTTCCTGATTTGAGAGAAAATATCGTTGAAGATTTTTATTTAACTCCAGACTATTTTGAAAAAGAATTAAACACAAAACATGGATCAGGTTTTTCTATTCAGCCTAAATTTACACAATCTGCTTATTTTAGATTTCACAATAAATCGGAGATTTACAATGGATTGTATTTTGTTGGAGCTGGATCACATCCAGGCGCAGGAGTACCAGGGGTGCTGTCATCTGCAAAAGTTCTAGATAAAATTCTGTAATGTCTAAAAAGAGTTATTTGTCTATCTATGCTAAATCTTTTAATTGGGCTGGTTTTTTTCTACCTCAACATACATATCAAAATTGTTCTAAGCTTTATAGTTTTTGTAGAATTCTTGATAATATCGCTGATGATCAGGACACCATAGCGAGTAAAGAACAAAAGTTTAAAGACTTTAAACAATTATATTTAAAAAATAACTCCAACAATTCTATTGTCGAAGACATGAAAGAATTAGAAAAAAATTATGATATTTCAAAAAATGTAATAAATGATTTATTTGACGGAATTGAATCTGATATTAAAGAAACTGTAAAATTTAAATCTGAAAAAGATTTGTTGCTATATTCTTATCGGGTAGCTGGAACTGTTGGCTTGATGATGGCCAAAATATTAGGTGTAAAAACAATAACATCCCTAAAAGCTGCAATCAATCTTGGAGTAGCTATGCAACTTACTAATATCTCTAGAGATGTGATTGAAGATAGCATTAATAATAGATTTTATATTCATCACTCAATGGACGACATAAAATCTACAATTAAAATTTCAGAAGTTTTCTATGATAATTCTTTTTATTCAATAAAAGAAATTCCAATTAATTTGAGATTTGCAATTTTGGTTGCAAGAAGAGTCTATAGAAAAATAGGACGTAAAATTATGAAGATTAATAGCTTTGAGGCTTACAAAAATTCAGGAAAAATTTATGTAAATAATTTAGAAAAAGTTTTAGAAACAGTGTATTCGATTTATGATTTTTTTAAATTGATGATAATTAAGGATAATAAAGAAAAGTATAATCTTAATTATAAAGATATATACGGATTAATTAATTTAGATGAAAGAATTTGATTATACAATAATAGGAGGTGGTTGTTCAGGATTATCACTTGCTTATGAACTTGAGATAAATAATCAGCTTCAAAAAAAATCTCTAGCAATTATTGAACCACGGGACAAATATCAAAAAGATAAAACTTGGTCTTTTTGGAGAGTTTTTGATCATAACTTTGATGACTGTGTAAGAAAAAGTTGGAATAATTTTTCAGTAAATTTACCAAAAAAAACAAAATATCATGACTGCACTTTCGCTCCATATCAGACTATTGATAGTGGTTTATTTTATGAAAAAATTTTAACAACTCTAAATAAGAATACAAATATTGAATTTTTTAAAAATATTAATGAAATTGATGTCAAAAATACAAAGATTTTTAATAGTGTTTCAGATTTTGAAAATACAAATGATAAATTATGGCAACACTTTTGTGGCGTAGAGATTGAAACTGAAAAAGATTTTTTTGATGAAGAAATATTTAATTTAATGGATTTTGATTGTGAACAAGATAACAATGTTCACTTCTTTTATACGCTTCCTTTTTCTAAAAAAAATGCACTTGTTGAAACTACCTGGTTGTCAAATTTAAATCATAGATCAGTTCATAGTTACGAAACTCAGTTAAAAGATTATTTGGAAAATCACTTAAATATAAAAAAATATAAGGTACTTTTTAGAGAAAAAGGTGCAATTCCATTATTTCATCCAACAAACATTAAAAAATTAAATCAAATTGACATTGGAACAGCTGGAGGCATGACAAGATTAAGTACAGGCTACACTTTTCTAAATATTCAAGAACATTCAAAGTTTATAAGAAAAAATTTAGATAATGTTCATAAATTAAAACCAAAAATCATTCCTGATAAATATCAATTTTTAGATAAAATATTTTTAAAAGTTTTAGCAAATAATCCAAAAAAAATGCCAGATATATTTTATAAAATGTTCAGTTCAAAAAATTCATCTATCATTAATTTTTTATCTAACAAAAGTAATATATTAGAGGATTTCCAGATAGTTTCCAAAATGCCTAAATGGACTTTTTTTAAAGAACTTTTTTAAATTTATTAAATGATAAAAAAAATTAATCTAACTCATTCCTTTATATTTTTTATAATCATTAATTTATTTATTTTTTTAAATCTAATATTTTCTAATTTTTCTATTACACCATTTGGATGTTTGTTGCTGATATTATTAATTGGCGTTACACATGGATCTCTAGATCATCTAAAAGGTAAAAAATTATTAAGTCATTATAATATAAGTAATACTTTTTATTTTTATATTGCTTATATCTTTATTGCTTCTTTGATCATAATTTTATGGCTTATTTTTCCAGCTCAATTGTTAATTATTTTTCTAATTGTAGCTGCTTATCATTTTGGTAAGGAAGACACTCAATTTTTGATACCTTACACCAGTTATACAAATCAATTATTATTTATACTAAAAGGTTCTTTAATTATTTTTGCACCTTTGTATTTTAATTTTGCTGAAACAATAGAGTTATTTAAATTATTATTAATAGAGAATGAAAATTTTTATACTCTGCTGGGTAAATTAGAAGAATTAAAGATATTTTTAATAGGTGTTAGTTTAAGCTCATTAGCATGCTTGTATCTATTTTTAAAAAATTATGAAATCAATAAAGTAACAATTTTTATTGATTACACTTCAATTCTTTTGGTTAATTTTTATTTTTCACCTCTTGTGGCTTTTACAGTGTATTTTTGTTTTTTACATTCTATTAGACACATTGTGAATTTAATTTTTGAATTAGATAAAGATAATTTCTTAAATGGAGCCAAATTATTTATAATTAAATCTATTCCTCTAACAGTGCTTACAGGTTTATTAGCATTGCTTTCACTTTATTTTATCAATTTTAAAGTCATATTTGATGATGCAATTATTAAAGTCATCTTTATTGGTTTGGCGTCTTTAACCTTTCCTCATATATTGCTGGAATATTTATTAGAAAAAAATGAAAAACAAAAAACTTAATATACTTTTATCAGCCCCAAGAGGGTTTTGTGCTGGTGTTGAAA
This sequence comes from Pelagibacteraceae bacterium, assembly GCA_008638165.1. Classification (GTDB taxonomy): domain Bacteria; phylum Pseudomonadota; class Alphaproteobacteria; order Pelagibacterales; family Pelagibacteraceae; genus Pelagibacter. Next base: position 2,824 of record VTPL01000002.1, on the reverse strand, counting down.
GAGCAATCGAGATTGTAGAAAAATCATTAAAAAAGTATGGCGCCCCTGTTTATGTTAGACATGAAATTGTTCACAATAAATATGTAGTTGATGACTTAAAATCAAAAGGTGCAATATTTGTTGAAGAACTGGAGGAAATTCAAGATAAAACAAGACCTGTAATATTTTCTGCACATGGTGTCCCAAAAAAAGTTCCTATAGATGCAATGAAGTATAATATGGAATATGTAGATGCTACATGTCCATTGGTTTCTAAAGTTCACAGGGAAGCTGAAAATTTAAATAAACAAGGATATCATTTGATATTAATTGGCCATAAGAATCATCCTGAAGTTATAGGAACTATGGGCCAATTACCTGACGGTTCAATTGATCTAATTCAAGATGAAAACGAGGCAGAAAATTATTCACCAAAATCTGAGGATAAAATAGCATATGTCACACAAACCACTTTATCTGTTGATGATACAATAAATATTATTAAGGTTTTAAAGAAAAGATTTCCAAATATTAAAGAACCTGTAAAAGAAGATATTTGCTATGCAACAACAAATAGGCAGAAAGCTGTAAAAAATATTGCTCAAAAATGTGATATGTTTTTTGTCATTGGCAGCAGGAATTCATCTAACTCTGTAAGATTGGTTGAGGTTGCAAAAAAATCTGGTTGCATTGACTCACATTTAATCCACTCAGAAAGTGTTATTCCCTTTGATAAAATTAATGATTGTGAAACTATTGGCGTATCCTCTGGGGCATCAGCGCCTGAAATATTAGTTAGGAATTTTTTAGACCAATTAAATAATAAGTACCAATTAGAAATAAAAGAAGTTGAAATTATCAAAGAAGATATTGTATTCAATGTTCCAAAAAAATTAAACTAATGGCTGTATATACTAAAATTAATCATTCAGATATTTTGAGTATAAATAAAAATTTTCCTATAGAGAAAATTACCAGCTTCGTTGGAATTAAAAAAGGAATAGAAAATACTAATTATTTATTAAAAACGAAAAACAATAAGTATATTTTAACAATATTCGAAAAAAGAGTTGCAAATAAAGATGTGCCCTTTTTTATGAAATTGATGGATTTATTAAATTCAAAGAAAATAAATTGTCCAAAACCAATAAAAAATTTAGAGGACGAATATCTAATAAAAATTAAGGGCAAACTTGCTTGCATTGTCACTTTTTTAGATGGAAAAGATAAAAAAGTTTTGACTACAAACAATTGTTATCAAGTTGGAATGATAATTGGAAAAATGCACAAAATTACAAATAAATTTAAAATTAAAAGAGAAAATTCAATGGGTATGAAAAATATGCCAAAACTTCTAAAAAGTATAAATTTTAAGAAAATTAAATTTGCTAAAAATATAAAACAAAATCTTGAAAAAACTCAAATTGAAATAAATAAAAAATGGCCAGCTAATTTACCTCAAGGAATTATTCATGGAGATTTGTTTATTGATAATATCTTTTTTAAAAAAAATAAGATTTCTGGCATAATAGATTTTTATTTTGCCTCAAATGAGTATTATATGTATGAAGTTGCAATATGTATCAATGCACTATGTTTTGATCTGAAAAATAATCAATTCAAAATCAATAAACATAAAATAAATTCTCTAATAAAGGGCTATGAAAAAGTTAGAAAATTTACCTCTAAAGAAAAAAGAAATTTAAATATTTTATGTTTAGGTTCCGCATTTAGATATCTTTTGACTAGATTGTATGATTTTTCAAATACACCAAAAACTGCACTTATTAAGATTAAAGATCCTAAAGAATATTATCAAAAACTTTTAGCTCACAAGCAATTAAAAACCTTTAAAGATTATCTTAACTAATGATTGAAATTTACACTGATGGTTCTTGTTTAGAAAACCCAGGTAATGGTGGCTGGGCAGCTATAATTAATGATGATGGAAAAATTGAAAAAATTAGTGGCAGTGAAAAAAATACTACAAATAATCGTATGGAATTAATGGCGCCAATCGCCGCTTTAAGTAAAATTACAAAAAAAAAGAAAGTTCAAATATTTACAGATTCTCAATATGTTAAAATGGGAATTACCAATTGGATACATAATTGGATTAAAAATAATTGGCAAACATCTAAGAAAGAAGATGTAAAAAATAAAGATCTTTGGTTAAATTTGTATAAATTAACCCAATCCCATGACGTTGAGTGGCACTGGGTTAAAGCCCACGCTGGCAATACTTTAAATGAAGAAGTTGACGCTCTTGCAAAAGACGCGGCTAAATCAAACTAATTTTAGAAAATTTTCAGCTGCTGATATTTCACAAGCACCTGTATCGTCTTCCTCTTGTAATTTAACTACTTTAAGATCATCAATTAACATTGTGTATCTATTTGAACGAATTCCAAGACCCCTAGCGCTTTTATCTACATCAGCACCAATAGACTTAGTAAAATTTAAAAATGGGTCACCCATCATTATAATTTTATCCTCAACTTTGTGTTCTTTTCCCCATGCATTCATTACAAATGGGTCATTAACTGAAACACAAATAATATGATCTATACCTTTTGCTTTATAATGTTCAAAATTATTTACATAACCTGGCAAATGCTTTGCAGAGCAAACTGAGGTGTAGGCCCCAGGTAATCCAAACACAACTGCTTTTTTTCCACTTAGTAAGTCATGTAGTCTTTTTTTAACTGGCTCGTTACTTTCTAAAATAAATACCTCAGAATTAGGTATTTGGTCATTTTCTTTTAAATTCATTTTACTCTCTCTGTTATGTGGTTTTTTATACTTGTAAGATTATTCTCAATAATATCATAATTTTCTTTTTCAC
>VTPL01000068.1 GCA_008638165.1 Pelagibacteraceae bacterium | reverse complement strand
GCTCTTTAATTGGTAAAATTTCATCTTTATTAAATATCTCTAATTTAAAAAAATTTAAAAAAAGATTGGATCCAAGATTATATAATGGTGCAATATTTATTGGATTAGACTCACCCGTAGTTAAAAGTCATGGTGGAACTGACTATATAGGTTTTGCAAATTCTCTAGATGTTTGTTGTAGAATTGTTAGTGGAAACTTAATCGAAAAAATTAAGAAAAATATTTAGAAATATGAGAATTAATTTAACTAAAAAGGACTTAGTTAATTTAATCTACATGCAAATTGGTTTTTCCAAACAAATTTCAGAAAATTTAATTGATGATTTTTTTCAAACTATTATTCAAAACTTATCTGAAGAAAAGTCATTAAAACTCTCAAAATTTGGTACATTTTCTATAAGACAAAAAAAATCAAGAATTGGTCGAAATCCAAAGACAAAAAAAGAAGCTATGATTTCAGAGAGAAATGTTGTTTTATTTAAACCATCTAAAGAATTTAAAGATTTTGTTAATCTTAAAAATGACTGAAAAATCAACAGATGCTTATAAAACTATTGGTGAAGTAGTCAAAATATTAGATCTAAAAAGCAGAACAGGACAAAAAACTCCCACCCATACGATTAGGTTTTGGGAAAAAGAATTTAAACAAATCAAACCCAAAATTTTAAATAATAATAGAAGATATTACGATAAATCGAGTATTGATTTACTTAAGAAAATAAAATTCCTCCTAAAGGATCAAGGAATGACTATTAATGGAGTTAAAAAACTGCTTAATTCAAGTAATTCAAAGGATCTTGACGAAATTTCAAATAAAACTATAAGAACAGATAATTTAAAGAACAAAATTAACAAAATATCAAACATAATAAAAGAACTTAAAAAATTAAAATAAAATGGCTAAAAAAACTCATGTTAAAGTAAGACTGGTTCCAGAAGAAAAACCAGATAGTGCATTTTTTTATTATGTTAAAAAACCTGCTGGTGGCGAAAAAGCCAAAGTTAAATTAAAAGCAAAAAAGTATAATCCAGTAACTAGAAAACATGAAGTTTTTGTAGAAAAAAAACTTCCCCCGCATAGTAAGTAATTATTTTTTTTTAAAATTTCTTCTCTCGTAATTGATATAAGACCAGATCATATTTTTCCATATCCTGTTAGTGATTTTTGGATCAATATTGTTCTTTATTGACTTAGCCTTTATATTTTTGAGTATTGAAGAAATTCTTTTCTGATCAACGATCTCACTTTTATTTTCTTTCAGTTTAACAACTTCATTAACAAGGAAAGTTCTTTTTTTTATTATTGCAAGCAGCTGATTATCTATTTGATCTAATTTCTTTCTAATTATATCTAATTTTTTTTTGTTTTTTGGCGACATTTAATCAATTGGTTATAAAAATTATTATTATATGTATTGATTATGATTGTAAACATGGATCCTTTTAAAAGATTTGTAGAAATTTGGCTTTATAGCATGTTTATTTTAGTTTTTTTAATTGTTGCTGTTGGAGGACTTACTAGATTAACTGACTCTGGTTTATCAATTACAGAATGGGAATTATTTAAAGGCATTTTACCTCCTTTGACTGATGCAAAATGGTTATTCTATTTTGATGAATACAAAAAAATACCTGAATACATTGAAATCAATTACAATATGACACTATCTGAATTTAAAGTAATTTATTATTGGGAATACGGACATAGAATTTTAGCAAGATTAATTGGATTATTTTCAATTATTCCTATGATTTATTTATTTTTTAAATTCAAGAAAGAGAGAAAAAATATATTTAAATATTCAGTAATCTTCATATTAATTTGTGTACAAGGATTTGTTGGTTGGTTTATGGTGAGTAGTGGGCTGATTGAAAACACTGATGTTAGCCATTACAGATTGGCCTTACATCTTTCTTTAGCGTTGACAATTTTATCAATTATTTTTTGGTTTATTATGGAAACAATTAAAATATCACCTTTTAAAAAAAAATTTAATAACTCCTTTTTAAACTTTTTTTTCATTTTAATCATTTTACAAATTGTTTTAGGTGCTCTTTTGGCAGGTATGGATGGAGGTTTGATTTATAATTCTTGGCCAGATATGAATGGAAATTTTCTTCCAAATGATATTAATAATATTGATTTATTTCTATATAGCTCGTTAGACAATCCATCTGTTGTTCAATTTTATCATCGATTTACTGCTTATCTATTATTTATTTCTTTGCTTTTTTTAAATTATTATACTTATAGAACTAAAATAGATTTCAAGCCTGTTTTGATACTTAACATTGCTATTTTTGTTCAGATTGTATTAGGAATTGTTACTTTGATAACTGGTGTAAAAATTACTTATGCATCTTTACACCAGTTAGGATCTGTTTTTGTATTAACTAGCTTCTTATATATAAAATATAAAAATACTATTAACTAACAGCTTTTAACGAACCTTTAGTAGATTTATTTAAAGCTTGCTCGATATCTTCAATAATATCATCAACATGTTCAATACCTATTGAAAGTCTTACATAACCAGGGGTAACTCCTGCTTTTAACTGTTCCTCAGGTGTTAATTGACTATGTGTTGTTGACGCTGGATGAATTGCTAAACTTCTTGCGTCTCCAATGTTAGCTACATGATATAATAATTTTAAAGAGTCTATAAACTTTTTACCAGCTTCTAAACCACCTTTTAACTCTATACCGACAAGAGCTCCTTTACCTCCTTTAAGGTATTTTTCAGCTCTATCAGCAATGTTTTTATCATGTTCTGTAGGATAAATAACTTTAGTTACTTCCTCATGATTTTTTAAGAACTCAACAACTTTTTCAGCATTTGAACAATGTTGTTTCATTCTTAAAGCAACAGTCTCTAAACCTTGTATAACACCAAAAGCATTATCTGGTGATAAAGCTGCGCCTAAGTCTCTTAATAAAACAACTCTAGCTCTAACAGCAAAAGCAACATTTGCTCCAGTTAGTTCTGGTACTACTTTACCCCAAACTGCACCTCCATAACTAGCATCAGGCTCGTTAAATAAAGGTTGTCTTTTTGGATCGGCTGTCCAATCAAAGTTACCTCCATCAACTATACTTCCACCGATTACTGTACCATGGCCAGCAATAAATTTTGTCAACGAATGAATAACAACTGCTGCACCATGTTCAATTGGTTTGCATATTACTGGGGCTGCAGTGTTATCTACAATCAGAGGGATATTGTATTTTTTTCCAATTTCTGCAACTTCTTGAATTGGAAAAACCCTTAAATATGGATTTGGAAGTGTTTCTGCATAAAAAGCTCTTGTTTTTTCATCAATTGCTTTTTCAAAATTTTTTGGATCAGAAGGATCTGCATATCGAACTTCAATACCAAGTTTTTTTAAAGTGTGAGTAAATAAAGCTACAGTTCCACCATATAAATCAGTTGAACTAACAATATTATCTCCTGACTGTGCAACGTTTAAAATAGCAAAAGTTGATGCAGTTTGTCCTGACGACACAGTTAAACATGCTAATCCACCTTCTAAAGCTGCAACTCTTTTTTCTAAGACATCATTAGTTGGATTCATTATTCTTGTGTAAATGTTTCCAAATTCTTTAAGAGCGAAAAGGTTTGCTGCTTGATCAGTATCTTTAAACTGGTATGAAGTGGTTCGGTATATCGGTACTGCCACTGCGTTAGTTGCTGGATCTGATCGATAATCTCCACCATGAAGAGCTATTGTCTCTGGGTGATTTCTTTTTGTACTCATG
>VTPL01000067.1 GCA_008638165.1 Pelagibacteraceae bacterium | reverse complement strand
ATGAAATTTGGATATTTCTGTAACACAACAAATTGGAATCATAAGCCATACAGTCAATTGCTAGATGAAACCAAAGAGATCACAACTTACTGTGATCAAAATAATTGGGACTCTATTTGGTACACTGAGCACCATTTTAATCATGAGGGAATGGAATCTTGCACTAACCCGTTAATGATGGGTGTTGATGCAGCTGCAAGAACAAAACAAATTAGAATTGGTCAAGCTTGTAACGTTATAACTTTTCATAACCCAATTCGTTTAGCTGAAGATATCGCATTACTAGATCAACTATCTAATGGAAGAGTTGAAGTTGGTATTGGTAGAGGGATTTATGGAAGAGAAGCTATCAATATGAATAAGGAAGCAGATTTAAAAGATCAGGCAAAAAATTTCAGATTATTTGAAGAAACTTTAACAATTATGAAAAAAGCTTGGACTGAAAAGTTTTTTAGCCACAAAGGTGAGTTTTATACTTATCCATCACCAAATTTTGTTTGGCAACATGATATGAGTCCACCAAGTGAAGAGTTCTTAGATACTGAAACAAATGAAATTAAAAAAATAAGTGTTGTTCCAAAACCAAAACAAAATCCACATCCACCAATTTGGCAAGTCGTTGATGGAGCAAGATCAATTGAATGGGCAGCACAAAATGGTCTTAATACTATTATGTGGATACCTACAGTAAAAGCTTTGAAAAAAAGATTTGAAATTTATCAAGAAGCAAAATCAAAAGCTGAGAATAGAGATGTGGCTCTTGGTGAAGGTGTTTCATTAGTAAGAGACATGTTTGTTGCTGAAACAATGGAAGAGGCTGAAAAGATGGCTGGAGAACATATTATCAATTATATGAGATGGGTTTGTCATTGGAGAGGCCTTGGAAATCATATGGATCCAGGTGAGGAACTGCCTGAGACAAAACATAAATTAGATTTATTAAATTATGAGTTCTTACATAAAAGAAATTTATTGTTTGGAACTCCTGAATATGTAGTTGGTAAAATTAAAGAACTACAATCAGAACTTAATCTACAAAACCTTCAAGTGTGGTCTAATTTTCCAGGTATAGATCATGAAGCTTGTATGAGAAGTATAAAACTATTCAATGATGAGGTAATGCCAAAAATACAACCTTCAAATATCAGTTTGGAGAAAGCAAGTTAATGGCATTAGAACTAAGGAAGTTTACAAAGTTTGTAGATAAAACTTTTATTGAAGGTGGCAAAGAAGCCAAAGAACCTGTTTTGTTGGTTTCGGTTGCTGCAATATTTAAAAACCCTTGGGATGGGAAAGGTTTTGTTGAAGATTTAAAACCTATAATTTTAGATCTCGCACCAAAACTTGGAGACATACTTGTTCCTGAACTTATCAAAGAAATTGGCTCACCAGAAAAAATTTTAGCTTATGGTAAGGCTGGAGTAGTTGGGCTGAATGGTGAAATTGAGCATGCTTCTGCATTTATTCATACTCTTAGATTTGGCAACAAATTTAGAGATGCTGTAGGAGGAACTTCTTATTTAAGTTTTACTAATACGAGGGGTCCAGCTGGCTCTAAAATTTCAATACCAATGATGCACAAAACTGATGCAGGTTTAAGGCCTTATTATTTGACCCATGAATTTACTATTCATGATGCTCCATTTGACAATGAAATTGTAATTGCAATTGGTGGTGCATCAAGTGGTAGAGCTCATGCTAGAACTGGTGATAGATATCAAGATATGAAAGAAATGGGTCTAGACCCTAAATAATTTCATGTCTCTTTCAAATTTTGATTTAAATCAAAATTATTATTCTTTTAATGAAAATAACTCTACACCTATAGTTTTTATTCATGGTGTAGGGTTAGATCAGCAAATGTGGGAGCCTCAAATAGAAGCTTTTAAAAATTATTCAACTTTAACTTATGATTTACTAGGTCATGGAAAAACTCCTTGGACAAAAGAAAATTTAGATTTTGAAGATTTTTCAAATCAATTAAATCAACTACTAAATCATTTAAAATTAGAAAAAATTTATTTAGTTGGTTTTTCTTTAGGCTCTTTAATTGCTCTTAATTTTGCAGCTAAAAATCAAGATAAGATTGAAAAACTAATATTAATTGGAACAACTTACAAAAGGTCAGATCAAGAAAGAGCCTTGGTTTTGGATAGATATAACCAAGCAAAATTAAATAAACCAATTTCTAAAATGGCATTAAAAAGATGGTTTAGTGATGAGTATTTAAAAAATCATCCCAAAACTTATGATTTATTTATGAATATTTTACAAAAAAATCCTGATGATCATAAAAATTTTCTAAAAGCATATAAATTATTTGCTAATCATAAAGATGATCTAGAAATAATAAAAAAAATTAAAACAAAAACTCTTGTAATCACAGGTTCACTTGATCCTGGATCTACTCCATTAATGTCTAAAGAGCTTTGTAAAGATTTAGTTAATGCTGATTTTATTGAAATTAAAAATGGTAAACATCTTTGTAGTATAGAGTGTTCAGATGATGTTAATATTAATATAGAAAAATTTATTAAAAATTAATAATGACAATTCAAGATTTTAAAATGTTTATAGATGGAGAATGGGTTGCATCCTCATCAAATAAAAAAATTGAAACCCTTAATCCTGAAAATAATGAAGTGTGGGCCACAGTGCCTGAGGCAAATGAGGAAGATGTTGATAAAGCTGTAAAAGCTGCTCAAAAAGCTTTTGAAAATACTTGGGGAAATTTACACCCAACTGAGAGAGGAAAATATTTAAGAGCTATCGCAGATCAATTAAGACAAAATGCAGAACATCTTGGTAGAATAGAAACAATTGATACTGGAAAACTATATCGAGAAACAAAAACTCAAGCTAATTATATAGCAGAATATTATGATTACTTTGCTGGTCTTGCAGATAAAGTTGAGGGAACAGTTGTTCCAATTGATAAACCTAATATGCAAGTAACAACTGTTAGAATTCCTATTGGTGTAGTTGCGGCTATAATTCCTTGGAATTCACAAATGCTACTTACAGCAGTTAAACTTGCACCAGCATTAGCAATGGGAAACACTGTTGTTATTAAAGCTTCAGAGCTAGCTCCTGTTACTCTTTTAGAATTTGCAAAATTAATTCAAAATGCTGGAATTCCAAAAGGAGTTGTAAACGTCATAACAGGTTTAGGTGAACCTTGTGGAAGAGCTCTAACTACACATAACTTGGTTGAGAGAATTGCATTTACTGGTGGGCCCGAGACTGCAAAACATATTATTAAAAATTCTGCAGAAAATCTTTCACAGGTTAGTTTAGAACTTGGAGGAAAAAGTCCAGTGGTTGTCTTTGATGATGCTGATCAAGAAAATGCATTAAATGGTATTACAGCAGGAATATTTGGAGCAAGCGGTCAAAGTTGTATCGCAGGATCGAGACTTTACTTGCATACTAAAATATATGATGAATTTTTAAATAAGCTGATTGAAAAAGCTAAAAAAATTAAACTTGGTGGACCTATGAATGAAGAAACTCAAATGGGACCATTAAATAGTTTTAAACAATTAGAAAATATTGAAAAAAATATTAAAGCAACTGTTGCTCAAGGTGGAAAAATTAGATGTGGAGGAAAAAGATCAGAGATTTCAGATAAAGGATATTATTTTCCTCCTACTATTATTGAATGTGACAACCATAACCTACCAACTGCAGAAAATGAATTATTTGGTCCAATTTTATCAGTAATGAAATTTACTGATGAAGATGAAGTAATAAATAAAATGAATGATAATAAATATGGATTATCTTCAGGGGT
>VTPL01000019.1 GCA_008638165.1 Pelagibacteraceae bacterium | reverse complement strand
TTCCAAAAACAAGATCTGGTAAAATCTTAAGAGGAACCATAAGAAAAATTGCTGACAATGTTGATTACAAAATGCCAGCAACAATCGATGATCCTGCAATTTTAGATGAAATTAAAGAAAACTTAGTTCAAAATGGAATTATAAAATAATGCTTAAAACTTATTTAATTTTAATAGCTGCAACAATATTTGAAGTATCAGGCACAATGCTTTTACCTGTTACAAAAGGTTTTACAAAACCACTTCCAACAGGTGCTTTAATATTTTTCTATGTATGCGCATTTTTTTGTCTTTCAATTGTAGTTACTAAACTTCCCTTAGCTGTAGTTTATGCGACGTGGTGTGGTTTAGGAATTTTTACAATTGCTATACTTGGATATATTTTTTACGGACAGTCTTTAAGCTGGCAGGTTGTTTTGGGTATGTTCTTAATTGTATTGGGATTAACTCTTGTAAATATTTATTCTTCTAAAACAATTAACTAAAAACTAAAGGGGTACCTTCTGGATCTCCTAAAATTTTTCCATCTTTCATTTTAATCTTTCCTCCAATTATGGTTGAAACTGGTGTGCCTTTAAATTTAAAACCATCAAATGGTGACCATCCACATTTACTTTCAATATTTTCATTTTTGATTTCTATAGTTTTGTGCATATCAATAATTGTAAAATCAGCATCATATTGCTCTTTAATAAAACCTTTGTTCTGAATACCAAAAATTTTAACTGGATTTTCACAAACAAGTTTTACTAGTTGTGAAAGTGTAAGTTTTCCATCATTTACATGGTTTAGCATTACTGGCATTAAAGTTTGAACACCTGGCATTCCAGAGGGTGAGTTTGGATATGTTTTTTCTTTATTTACTTTTAAGTGAGGAGCATGATCAGATCCGATGGTGTCGTTAAGATTATTTTTAACCCCATACCACAATCTGTCATAATGAGATTTGTCTCTTAAAGGTGGGTTCATCTGCGCATAAGTGCCAAGCTTATCATAACAATCGGGTGCATAAATTGTTAGGTGTTGAGGAGTAATCTCAAAAGTAATATTGCCTTTGTGTTGAGATAGAAAATCTATTTCTTGTTTGGTTGTTACATGCAGGATATGTGCTTTTTTCTTATATCTTTCAGCAATTCTTACTATCCTTCTTGTTGAAGATATTGCACATTCATCGCTTCTCCATATTGGATGGGTGTGAACGTCACCTTCTTTAATAAGTTTTTTGTTTCTATTTAAAATTTCTTCGTCTTCAGAATGAACTGCTACAACTTTTGAAGCATTCTTAAAAACTTTCTCTATATCATTCTCTTCAGCAACTAATAAATTACCAGTTGAAGACCCTGCAAAAAGTTTAATTCCACAGCACCCCTCTAAGCCCTCTAAACTTGCTAGATCATGGGCATTATCTGCTGTTGCACCAAAGTAAAAAGCGTAATTGCAATACATTCTATTTTTAGCAAGATCTAATTTTCTTTGAAACTCTTTCATATTAGAAGTTGGAGGATTAGTATTTGGCATTTCAAATACTGAAGTTATTCCTCCAGCAATTGCAGCCCTACTCCCAGAATGCAAATCTTCAGTATCCGTTGAGCCTGGTTCTCTAAAATGAGTTTGCGTATCTATGCATCCAGGTAAAACTGTTAATCCACTTGCATCAATAATCTCTTTCGCATCAGTAAGATTTTTACCAATTTTTACAATTTTTTTATCTTTAATAGCAATGTCTGTGCTGACTAAATTGTCATCAATAAAACAGTTTCCATTTTTAATTATAAGATCTGTCATTTAGGAGAAAAGTTACTATATTAAATTAAGCATTCAATCAATTATGAATATTAACAATGTATATATTTTAAAAGACAGAGCAGTTCTTTATGTAACTGGTGAAGATGTAAAGGACTTTCTTCAAAACTTAATCACTAATGATATTAAAAAAGTAAGTGATGAAAATAGCTGCTTTGGCTCATTATTATCTCCTCAAGGAAAATTTTTATTTGAATTCATAATCATAAAACATAAATCAGGTTTTTTTATTGATTGCGAAAAAGATCAAAGCAAAGAACTATTTAAACAATTAAGTATTTATAAATTGAGATCTAAAATAGAAATTTTAGATTTAAGTAATGAATTTGTTGTAACTGCATTTTCTTATGAAAAGTTTTTAACTTTAGATAATGCTAAAGATAACGAGGGTTTCACCTTGAGATATAGAGAAGATCCTATTTTATTAGACCCAAGAAATAAAAGTTTAGGAGCTAGATTAATAATAAATTTAGAAAAACTATATCTATCTTTAAAAAAACTAGGTTTGAAAGATGCAAATATAGAAGAGTATTATTCTCACAGTCACAAACTGGGAATAGTTCCAAAGGACTTAAATAAATTACAAAACAAACTTTTTGGAATTGAGTGTAACTATGATGAATTAAATGGAATAGATTTTAAAAAAGGCTGTTATGTTGGCCAAGAAAATACAGCAAGAATTAAATTAAAAAATAAACTTTCTAAGAGATTGTTGCCAATTAATATAATTGAGGGAAAATTATATGAGGGTGAAAGTATCTTTAATAATGAAAATGAAATTGGAAAAGTTTTAATTGAAAACGAATATCCTTTTGCGTTGATTAAGTATTTAGATGAAAATTTTGATCAGAGTTTAAAATTTACTACAAAAGAAGCTTCAATAAATATCAAGAAACCAGATTGGATTGATAAATAACCATATTTGGTGCGGTCGGAGAGACTCGAACTCTCATGGACTAGGTCCACACGGCCCTCAACCGTGCCTGTCTACCAATTTCAGCACGACCGCAATATGTCCCATAATAAATGAATGACTTCTATCTTTCAAATTGGTAAATATTCTTATGGATTTTACACAGGAAGTAAAACAATCAACTGACTCTATTTACCAGAAAATTTCAAAGGTTATGCCTGAAATTGAATGGTCAGTACACGCACCTTACATTCATAAAATTAATAAACTCAAAAAAGAAAAAAATGCAATAATACTTGCTCATAATTATCAAACACCTGAAATTTATCATGGAGTAGCTGATTTTTCTGCAGACTCATTAGCTCTTGCTATTGAGGCATCAAAAACTTCAGCGGATATAATTTTAATGGCAGGAGTTCATTTTATGGCTGAGACAGCAAAATTAATGAGCCCAAGTAAAAAAGTTCTACTACCAGATATGAATGCGGGCTGTTCACTGTCATCTTCAATTACTGGAAAAGATGTAAGATTATTGAAAGAAAAATATCCTGGAGTGCCAGTTGTATCTTATGTGAATACTTCAGCAGAAGTTAAGGCAGAAACAGATGTTTGTTGTACTTCAGCTAATGCTGTAAAAATTGTTAAATCTCTTGGTGTAAAAAAAGTGATATTTTTACCAGATGATTATCTTGCCAAATACGTTGCATCACAAACTGATGTTGAAATTATTTCATGGAAAGGAATTTGTATTGTTCATGATCAATTCAATAAAAAAGAAATTGAGGACATACGATTAAATAATCCTGGTATAAAAATTATTGCACATCCTGAATGTCCACCGGAAGTTATCGAGGCAAGTGACTTTGCTGGCTCAACTTCTGGCATGATTAATTATGTTAGAGATAATCAGCCTAAAAAAGTAATGATGGTTACCGAGTGTTCAATGAGTGATAACATACAAGTAGAAAATCCTAATGTTGAGTTTATAAAACCGTGTAACATGTGCCCACACATGAAAAAAATTACTCTTCCAAAAATATTAGATTGTCTAGAAAACGAAACTGGTGAAATAATTATGGACAAAGAAACCATTGATAAGGCCAGAATTTCTGTTGAAAAAATGGCGGCTATTGGCAGATAAACTAAGTGTCAAAAATTCAATTAAGTAAAACTTTTATCCTTAATACTGTAAAGCTTGCACTGAATGAAGATCTTTATCCTTCAGGTGATATCACATCAAGCTTGGTTGAAAATGACAAAAGTATTAAAATCAAACTTATTGCAAATCAAAGTGCAATAGTTGGTGGATTATTATTTGCGAAACAAGCTTTTTATTTAATTGATCAAAAAATAAAGTTTAGAATAAAAAAAAGAGATGGTTCTAATGTAAAAAAAGGTTCTTTGATTGCAACAATTGAAGGAAAAGCAAAAAATATTTTGATTGCTGAAAGAGTAGCACTAAATTTTTTATCTCATATATCTGGTATAGCAACTATCACTAATAAGTTTGTAAAACTGGCGGGGAAAAAAACAAAAATCTGCTGTACTAGAAAAACAATACCTAATTTAAGAGTGATACAAAAATATGCTGTTAAAATAGGGGGTGGAATTAATCATCGATTTAATTTAAGTGATGAATATCTCATCAAAGATAATCATATTGCTTCATCAGATTTAAAAACTCTAGTTATAAAAGCTATTAAAAATAAAAAAGGAAAAAAAATTACTGTAGAAGTAGACAATTTAAACCAGTTAAAATCTTTAATGGGTCTTAAATTTGATAGAGTTTTATTAGACAATATGAGCTCAAACAATTTAAAAAAAGCAGTAAAAATAATAAATGGTTTCTATGAGACAGAGGCTTCAGGAAACGTTAATTTAAAAACTGTAAAATCAATAGCAAAAACTGGTGTTAACAGAATTTCTATTGGTAGCATTACTCATAGTGCCCCAGCTATAGATTTTAAATTGGAAATTTAAGAGACAAACTTTGATAAATCTGGTTTAAAATAATTAGGCCCTTTCATAACTTTTCCTGACTCATTATAAATTGGTTTTCCATCCTTACCTAATTTGCTCATGTTGGAGTTTTGAACTTCATTAAAACATGCATCTAAATTAATACCAAATGCATGGCCTGCTCCATATGTTACATAAAGTATATCTGTCAAAGCATCTGCAACTTCTAATAAATCTTTTTTTTGCATTGCTTCTGTTAGTTCTTCAAGCTCTTCTTTTATCAGATCAATTCTAAGTTTATTTATTTTATCACTACTTAATGAGGGTTTAGTTTTGACTTCTTGACCAAATGTTTTCATAAAAGTTCCAACTTTATCAAAATTTGACATATTCCTCCTATTGGTTTTTTGAAGTTTAATGTATATTAATAACTATTAATTATTTAGAAATTAATCAATGAAACAAAGAAAAGAATTTGATAGCATTGGATCAATAAATGTCCCGAATGATAAATACTGGGGCGCTTCTACTCAAAGATCAAATAAGTTTTTTAATATTGGTAAAATTTTAGTCAATATCTCAATAATCAAATCTATAGCAATAATTAAAAGATCTGCGGCTTTAGTTCATTCAAAAGACAAACAAATAAATAGTAAAATTGCAAAAGCTATAATCAAAGCTTCAGATGAAGTTATAATAGGAAAACTTGATGATAATTTCCCCTTAAAAGTTTGGCAAACTGGTTCGGGTACCCAGACCAATATGAATGTCAATGAAGTAATTGCTAATAGAGCTATTGAAATTTTAGGTGGTAAAAAAGGAACTAAAAAACCTGTACACCCAAATGATCATGTTAATAAATCACAATCCACTAATGATGTATTTCCAACAGCAATGCACATTTCAGTTGCTACTGAAACATTAAAAAAACTGTTGCCTAATTTAAAGATTTTGGAAAAAGAGTTAAAAAAAAAATCAATTGAATTTAGAAATATAATCAAAATAGGAAGAACACATTTGCAAGATGCCACCCCTCTTTCCTTGGGACAAGAGTTTTCTGGATATCATTCACAATTGAAAAAATCTATTCATCGAATTGAAATTGCTTTAAAAGAAATTTTTTATTTAGCACAAGGTGGAACTGCTGTTGGCACAGGCATTAATTCAAAAAAAAATTTTGACAAAAAAATAGTTAGTGAAATAAAAAAATTTACTAAAATTCCATTTAAACCTGCTGAAAATAAATTTTCAGAACTTGCAGCACATGATGCTATTGTTAACTTTTCAGGTGCTTTAAATACTTGCGCAGTTGCTTTAATGAAAATTTCAAATGATATTAGGTTTTTAGGATCTGGACCAAGAGCAGGATATGGAGAGTTAATTTTACCAGAAAATGAACCGGGTTCATCAATTATGCCTGGAAAGGTAAACCCTACTCAATGTGAAGCCGTAACTATGGTATGCGCACAAGTAATCGGTAACCATAATGGTATTACAATTGCCGGGAGTCACGGTCATTTCGAGCTGAATGTCTTTAAACCAATGATTGCACATAATATACTTCAATCAATTGACCTTATTTCTGATAGTACAAAAAATTTTGCTATATATTGTGTTAAAGGAATTAAAGCTGATAA
The DNA here is from genome assembly GCA_008638165.1 of Pelagibacteraceae bacterium. Classification (GTDB taxonomy): domain Bacteria; phylum Pseudomonadota; class Alphaproteobacteria; order Pelagibacterales; family Pelagibacteraceae; genus Pelagibacter. The sequence continues at coordinate 8,779 of VTPL01000019.1, read as the reverse complement.
AAAAAGAATTCAAAGTCATCTTGATAATTCTTTAATGCTAGTTACCGCTTTAGCTCCTCATATTGGATATGATAATGCCGCCAAAATAGCAAAAACAGCTTTAAAAAATGGAACTACTTTGAAAACTGAAACACTTAAGACGGGTCTAATTAATGAGAAAGATTATAAAAAAATAGTTGATCCAAAAAAAATGATTACTCCAAGCTAATTATCTTAAAAAAGTCTCTAACTTTATTTTTAAATAATACCTCATTCAAAATATTCTGTTTCTCAGAGTTAAACTGATTTAAGTCTTGATCAGAAATTTCATTATCAACCCCACTAACTTTTAATTCATTAAGCTCAAACGACCGGTCATCAAAATTAAAAATAAAATTCGAATTAATTTGATTAATATTTTTTCTGTTATTTTTTTCAATTTGAAAATGATTATAAAATTTCTGGATATCTTTAAAAACTATCTGAATATCACCAATAAATTTTAACTTATTATCCTCATTTATAGTATTTACACTATTAAAATTAAAAATTGCAGAGTCCTTAAATATGAAATTTAAGTTTGCAATCAATATTTGACCCTCTTCAAGCATAACTTCAAAATTCACTAAATCTATATTGCGAAGATCATTTAACTTTTTCAGTGAAACTCTTATATTTCCATTTAAATTTTTATTATTAAAAATTTCAGATTTAATTAAGCTTGTCAAAATTGAATTTTTTTCAAATAAATCTTTAAAGTTTGTATTATTGATATTTAGATTTGATGAGAGATAAAATGGTTTAATATTAACTTCACCATTAATGCTTTGATCGTTTAAATTATAACTTAAAGTATTATCTTTCAAACTATAGTTAATTATTTGATCTTTATTTGCAAAATTTAATTTGATTAATCCATCTAAATTTTTTTCAGTATAATTGAATTCATTTTCAATATTCAATCTTAATTGATTAATTTTAATTTGATTTAAAATTTTATTATTAGAAATATCATGCTTAATATTTAAACCAACTGGTAAGGCAAATATCTCCAATTGTGACACTAATTCATTAATAGAATTTTCTTGATATAAAAAATCTAACTTTTCTATATCAGAAAAAAAAATTACTTCTTCATTTTGATCTAAATAAAATAATTTATTTTTAATAAACTTTATATTTTGATTGGAAATTTTATTTTTTAATAAATCAAAAAAAAAATTAAAATTTGATATGTCGACTCTAAAATCTGTTTCTAAAAAATTTAAATCATTAAATTTAATGTCATTAAATTTGAAATTATTTTTAATTGATGTGTAAAATTTTATTTTTTTTGAATTTGATATAATTTTTGAATTATATTCAATTTCAACGTTATCTATTAAAAAATGTGGCTTTGGAAATAAGCCATATTTGGGCTCATTGATAAAATTAATTTTGATATTGTAATTTTGAAATATCTTATCTTTTATTTGGTTTTTAACCTCATTTTTGTCATAAAATGTAGGCAATATTAAATATACAAAAATACTAAAAACTAATACGGCTGAAGAAATAAATATTTTTTTATCTAAAAATTTTTTTTTATTAAATCTTAGTTGTTGTAAAAAATTAAAAAAACTTTCTATTTTGTTGTTAATTGATAATAATAAATTTGAAATTTTTTTAATAAATATATTTTTTTTTGACATTGAGTAATTCTTATAAATAAATAATTAGAATGGTAAACGCAGATTATCTTAAAAACCTGAATGAAGCTCAAACAGAAGCTGTTACTTATTTAGAGGGGCCTTTATTAATAGTGGCTGGTGCCGGATCTGGTAAAACCAAAGTTTTAACTAGCAGAATAGCCCATATAATTAAGGAAAAAAAAGCATACCCTAATCAAATTTTAGCCGTCACCTTTACTAATAAAGCAGCTAAAGAAATGCAATCAAGGGTAAGCTCAATACTTGGAGCAAGTGCAACTGGATTGTCTTGGTTAGGCACTTTTCACTCAATATGTGCAAAATTATTAAGAAAGCATGCAAGTGCAGTTAACCTTAATTCAAATTTTACAATTATAGATGCAGACGATCAAATAAGATTGGTTAAAAATATCTGCAAAGCTGAAAACATTGACATTAAACAACTAGCTCCAAGATATATTCTTGCAATAATTGATAGATGGAAGAATAAAGGACAATATCCTAATGAGGTAATTGTTAATAATAAAGATATTTATGAAAAAACTATATTGCCTGTTTACAAAATTTATCAACAAAAGCTTAGTGACTTAAATGCCTGTGACTTTGGTGATCTAATTTTGCATGTAGTTAAAATTCTAGAAAAGAACGCAGATATAAGAGAAATATATTCAAGAAATTTTAAATATATTTTAGTAGATGAATATCAGGATACTAATTACATACAAAGTAGATGGTTAAATTTATTAGCTGAGAAAAACAAAAATCTTTGTTGTGTTGGAGATGATGATCAATCAATTTATAGCTGGCGTGGAGCAGAGATAAAAAATTTTTTAGAATTTGATCAAATTTATGAAAACACAAAAGTAATCAGACTAGAGCAAAATTATAGATCTACACAAAATATCTTATCTGTTGCCTCACATTTAATATCCAATAATCAAAATCGGGTTGGCAAAACATTAAAAACAACAATGGAAGAGGGTGATTTAATTAATCTAAATTGTTATAAAAATGGAAAAGATGAAGCAGTTGGTGTCTCAGATGAGATTGAAAAAATTAAAAAAAAATATTCATTAAACAATATTGCTATCCTTGTAAGAGCTATATTTCAAACAAGAGAATTCGAAGAAAGATTTTTAAAAATTGGATTACCATACAGGATATTAGGAGGAACAAAATTTTATGAAAGAGCAGAAATTAAAGATTGTGTCGCTTATCTAAGAATAATTCACCAACATAGAGATGATTTGGCTTTTGAAAGGATTGTGAATAATCCAAAAAGATCTATTGGAGACAACACAATTAAACAAATACATGAATTCGCTAAAAAAGAATCTACCAACCTTGAGTTTGCCTCAAGAAAAATGATTGAGCTAAACTTGATAAAACCAAAAACCAAGATGGGACTTTCGATATTTTTAAATTCTCTTTCAAAATGGAGAAATGATTTAGAAATAAAAAAAATTAACCATGTAAAGTTGTTACAAATAATTTTAGATGAGTCTGGTTATTCGGCAATGTTAAAAAATAAAAAAGATGTTGAAAATGAAAATCGTCTTGAAAATATAAAAGAATTACTAAGTGCAATGAAGGAATTTGATAATCTTGAGAGTTTTTTAGAACATGTTTCTCTTGCAACTGCAATTGATCAGGACTGGGAAGGTCAAAAAGTAAACATGATGACTATGCACGCAGCAAAAGGACTTGAATTTGATGTTGTTTTTCTTCCTGGATGGGAAGAAGGTTTATTTCCGCACCAAAAATCTATTGAGGAGAAAGGACAAAATGGACTAGAAGAGGAAAGAAGACTTGCCTACGTTGGAGTTACTAGAGCCAAAAAAAAAGCATTAATATCGTTCTCAATGAATAGGTTTTATCAAGGGGACTGGATCGACAGCATGGCATCAAGATTTATTGATGAATTACCAAGTGATTATTTGGAAAAAAATTCTGTTTTTGAAGAGGATAAAAATGAAATTGAAGACTTTGAATTTAATCAAGATTTTGAAATTGACAGTCAAGATAGCGTCAGAAGTCCTGGTTGGATAAGATATCAAAAAAGAATTAAATGAAAAATTTAATAAGAAAGCTTAGAGTATTATTTAATACACATAGCATAGACGGATATATCATTCCTAAAAATGATGAATTTTTTTCTGAACATGCCAATAAAGATAGACTGAAAAAAATTACAAATTTTACGGGTTCAGCTGGATATGCAATAATTTTAAAAAATAAAAATTATTTATTTGTAGACAGTAGATACACAATACAAGCGAAAATTGAGAGTAAAAAAGAGTTTGAAATTTGTGATTATGAAAAAATATTTGATTTTAAGGAAATAAAAAATCTTACAATCGGTTTAGACCCTGCTCTATTTACTAGTGAACAAATTAAAAAAATTTTTCCAAGAAAAAACATTAAAGTAATAAAAGAAAATCTTATAGATAAGATTATAAAATATAAAAAATCAAAAATTAATAAATTTTACCCACTTGATAAACAAATAACTGGCCAAAGCCATTTAGAGAAAATTAATATCATAATTAAATTTTTAAAAAAAAATAAACTTGATCATATATTCGTTTCAGCCCCTGAAAATGTAGCTTGGCTATTAAATATTAGAGGCAAAGATAGTCCAACAAGCCCTATTCCAAATTCACATTTACTAATAAGCCGTAATAGAAAAAGAATTCTAATAGCTCCGAAAGAAAAATTAAAGATTTTAATAAAAAAAAAAATTATAAACATCAATGAAATATTAGAACCTAAAGAATTCTATAAGATTAACGAGAGATTATCAGGTTCAAGGATCTTATTAGATATAAAGTCTTGCTCATTAAAATTTGAAGAACTTTTTTCAAAAAAATTTAAAGTTTTTAAAAAAAATGATCCAACTTATTATCTAAAATCGATCAAAAATAAGGTTGAAATCGACAATACCATTAAAACACATATTCAAGATGGGGTGGCGCTAACAAAATTTTTGTTTTGGATAAAAAATATAAATAAAAAAAAAATAACAGAGGTTGATGCACAAAATAAATTAGAAACATTTAGAAAAAAAAATAAAAATTATATATTTCCAAGTTTTAACACAATAGCTGGCACTGGACCAAACGCTGCAATCGTTCATTATAGGGCTAAAAAAAATAACACCAGAGTAATTAAGTCCAAAGACATATTCTTATGTGACTCAGGAGGACAATATAATTATGGAACAACAGATGTTACAAGGACCATTTGCTTTTCAAGACAAAGTTCAAAAGTAAAAAATATTTTTACTGATGTGCTTAAAGGCCATATAGCTGTTGCAACTACTAACCTTAATAAAATTAATATTGGAAAAAAAATTGATGTTAATGCAAGGAAATTCTTAAAAAATAAAGGTCTAGACTACGGGCATGGCACTGGACATGGTGTAGGTTATTTTTTAAATGTTCACGAAGGCCCTCAAGGAATTTCTAAATATAATTCAATTAAAATAAAACCAGGCATGATAATAAGTAATGAGCCAGGATATTATGAAGAAAACAAATTTGGAATAAGAATAGAAAATCTAGTTTATGCTAAAAAAACTAATAAAAATTTTTATTTTGAAAACTTGACTCTTGCTCCTATTGAAAAAGATTTAATAAATTTTAGTAAACTTACTCAAAAAGAAAAAAATTATCTTTTTAAATATCATATGGAAGTTTACTCAAAAATTTCACCTTACTTAGATAAACAAGAAAAAAAATGGTTAGCTAGTCAAATTTAACATTTTCATCCATTCAGATTGAGTAATAATTTTTATTTTAAGTTCTTTTGCACTTTCAACTTTTCTTTTTGTGGGCTTTTCACCAATTATTAAAAAATCTAATCTTTTTGATACATTACTTACTAAGGATCCAGAATTCTTTTCAATTAAATTTTTAGCTTCAGATCTACTTATGTTCAAAAGTTTACCTGTAAACATAAAAGTTTTACCTTTTAATAATCCGTCATTTGTAATTTTTTTTAAGGATTCAATTTGAAGTACCTGATCTAACTCTTTAAGGATAAGTCTATTAATTTTTAGTGAAAAAAACTTTTTTATAGATTGAATTTGTGTCTCACCAATTCCATCAATATTTTCAATTTCAGTTAAAGTACTATCATTTTGAAGGTTTAAAAAATTTTTTGAAGTTTTGACATGTCTTGAAATAAGTTTGGCAGTTTCAATACCAATATGTCTAATGCCTAGCGCATAAATAAATCTATCTAAAGAAATTTTTTTCTTTTGATCTATCGAGTATTTTAAATTATTAACAGATAAATCTCCCCACCCATCTAGCTTTTCTATTTTGCTATAATCTAGTTTAAAAATATCTTGCGGATAACGAACAAGCTTTAAATCCCAGAATTTTTCAACTATTTTTTTTCCAAAACCATCTATATTGAAGGCTTCTTTAGAAACAAAATGTTTAATTTTTTCAATAGCAACCTTTTCACATTCAAAGCCCTCACTCGAACATCTCCTTACCGCATCCTTTTTTTTAGTAATATTGTTGTATTCCTTTATAGTCTTTGAGCCACAAGAAGGGCATAAAGTTGGAAATAGAAATTTTTTTGTATCATTACTTCTCTTATTAATTTCAACCGAAACTATATGTGGAATTACATCACCAGCTCTTTCAACAACCACATAATCATTTATCCTTATATCTTTTCTATCTATTTCATCTTCATTATGAAGGCTTGCATTTGATACTAAAACTCCTCCAATATTTATTGGTTTTATTTTAGCTACAGGTGTAAGAGCTCCTGTTCTACCTATTTGAATATCAATATCTAAAATTTTTGAAACGCCCTTGTTAGCAGAAAATTTATGTGCAATTGCCCATCTTGGTGCATTTGCAACATATCCTAATCTATTTTGGAGTTTAAAATCATTTACTTTATAAACTATGCCATCAATATCAAAATCAATTTCACTTCTTTTTTTTTCTATTTCAGTATAATTTTTCATTAAGCTCTTTATTCCCTTCAAAACTTTATTTAAAGGATTGGTTTTAAAACCCCATAAAGATAAATGCTCTAAAAATTCACTTTGTTTTTTAAAGTTCATTCCATTTTCAAAACCATAAGTATATGCAATAAACTTCAATGGTATTTTTTCAGTTTTTTTTGGATCTTTCTGCCTCAATGATCCAGAGGCAGCATTTCTGGGATTAGCAAATCTATCGTTGAGTGTAACAAAATCACTATTTTTTATAAATACCTCCCCCCTTATATCTATTTCAGACGGAAAATTTTTATATGAAATTTTTTGTGGGATATCTCTTATTGTTTTTAAGTTTTCTGTAATATCTTCTCCCTCTTTTCCATCTCCTCTGGAAAGTCCTTTGATAAAAATCCCATCTTTATAAATTAAAGAAGCAGATATTCCGTCAATTTTAGGTTCGGCGCTATACTCTATATCTTCGAACTTAAAATCATTTATGTAATTTAGAATTTTTTTTTCAAAATTATTTAAATCATTTTCACTAAATGCATTACCAAGAGATAACATAGGAACTTTGTGAGTTACTTTTTTAAAATTTTTTGATGGTTTATGACCAACTTTTAAAGATGGAGAGTTTGAGTCCCTTAAAAAAGGATATTCTTTTTCTAATAGTAATATCTTATTCTTTAATTTATCGTATTCTTGATCGTCTATTCGAGGTTTATTATCCTCATAATAATATTTATTATTTTTAATTAACTCTCTAATTTTAGTTTTATAATCTTTAATTATTTTATCTTTATTCATCTAATTTTAACAAGGATTTAATCTTACTCGTAAATTTAGATTTTTTTTTATTTTCTTTTAAGAATTTCTTTTGATTTATTTCATATCTTTTATCAAAAAGTGCATAAGTATTTTCGTACCATTGTGAAGACTCATAGTTATAGCCCAAAACTGATGCATATTTTTTTGCCTCTTCTTTAAGGCCAATTAAATAATGAACTTCGACTAATCGATGTAAAGCTTCTTCAATATATATAGTGGTATCGTATTCTTCTAATACTGTTTTAAATCTATTAATTGCAGCTATCCATTTTTTTTTCTTCAAATAATATCTTCCTAAATACATTTCTTTTGATGCTAAAATATCCATAACAAATTCTAATTTAAACTTAGAGTCTAGTGCGTAATCAGTGTTTGGGAATTGATCTATTACTATCTCAAAATATTCTTTTGATTTTACTACTGAATTTAAATCTTTTTTTTCATCTACTATTTGTTCATAGTAACATATGGCCATCAAATAATATGCATAATCAACATTACTGTGCTTTGGGTATTTTCTTAAAAATATTTCGAGTTCTTGTGTTGCATCAAAATAGTAATCTTGTGAATAATAGGCATATGCCGCCATTAAATTAGAATGTGGCGCCCAAATAGATTGCGGAAACATTACTTGTACTTCCGTAAATTTTTTAGCAGCAAACAGAACATCTCCACCATCAAGAGCTTCTTTACCCTCAATGAAAGTTTCTAAAACCTGCGACTGTAAATTTTTTTCTTTTATTGTTGATTGATTAATTTGTTCTTTTTTTGAGCATGAAAAAATAAATAAAGATAAAACTATAAATAATAAAAACTTAGTTTTTTTCATGATGAGTAGTGGATTATTTTTTTAAACTAATCTTTAACTTAAGCAATAGATTTTAATAAATTTCTATTGAGAAAAGTGTGCGGTAAATGCTTCTCTTGTACTTCGATTATAGAAAAATTTTCTTTGTTACTAAATGTTTTTCTTAATAATTGGTTAGTCATGTAATGACCACCTTGATAACATTTAACATTCCCAATTATTTTATATCCAGAAGTATAAAGATCTCCAATACAATCTAAGATTTTATGGTTTACAAATTCTTTTGAATTTCTTAGTCCATTTTCATTTAATATTTGATCGCCTTTAACTACTACCGCATTATCTAAACTACCACCCTTAGCTAAGCCATTTTTTTTTATCAATTCGATATCTTCATATAGACAAAAAGTTCTTGAATTTAATATATCTTGAAGATTATCAGTATAAACATTGATTTTATTTTTTTGATTTCCAATAATTGGGTTTTCGAATTTTAATTCAAAATCTATA
>VTPL01000066.1 GCA_008638165.1 Pelagibacteraceae bacterium | reverse complement strand
CTTCTAGTCCAGTCATATTTTCTATTTCTTCTTAACCTAAGACTTGGATATTTACCTGTGATCATAATATTAATTTATAAAATGCGACAAATGTATTATATAAATCTTAGATTAAAAGAGTAATTAAAAAAATATGAACCTAAATTTTAATGATTTTAAGCAATTAGATATCAAGTTTGATATTAATAAGCTTCAAGATGCTTATAAGGAAGTTATTAAGATTAAAAATTTTGAGAGTCCAGAAGAAGTTACAAACTTTGGTGCAATCTCATTAACACAAATTCCAGGTGACCCAGACTCAATCAAAGGACATAAAGCTAGAGGTGTTTTTTGGACAAAACCTGATGCAAGTGGAAAAGAAGTGTCTAGAGATATATCTATTGAAGAAGAGAAATACTCTGAATTTATAGATGATTTTAAAAATACTTATTTTAAGGAAGTTTTCGATTCTTTATCAAAGAAATATAAACTGGGAAGGGTTAGAATTTTACTTAAACAACCTAGATCTACTTTAAGTTGGCATAGAGATCCTGAGCCAAGATTGCATATTCCAATTATAACTAATCCTGGATGCATCATGGTGATTGACAACGTAGCAAAGCATATGCCAGCTGATGGTTCTTGCTGGATAACCAATAACACAAAATACCATAACTTTTTCAATGGTGGAGAAGAAAATAGAATTCATTTAGTTGCTTGCGTGCTAAATCATAAATTTAATTAAATTGAAAAAAGTCTATATTGCTTCTGATCACGCTGGTTTCACATTAAAAGAACAAATCAAAAAAAAATTTGCAAATAAAATTAATATTATTGATCTTGGTACAGATAATTCTACCACATCAGTAAATTACCCAAATTATGCTCACCAATTGTGTAAAAAAGTTAGTTTAGATAATAAAAATATTGGTATTTTAGTTTGTGGATCAGGCATGGGAATGTCCATGGCAGCTAATAGACACAAAAAAATAAGAGCTGCTTTATGCTATTCAGTAATAAATACAAAATTATCAAGATTGCATAACAATTCAAATGTCATTACATTAGGTGCAAGGTTAATTAAAAAAGAATTAGCATTTAAATGTATAAATGTTTTCTTAAAAACACCTTTTGAAAGTGGTAGACACTTGAAAAGAGTAAAAAAAATATAGGTTAAATTATGTCTAAAGAAACAAACTATATAAACACTCACTACAGAGATTTTTTTGAAAAAAGTTTATCTGAAACTGACCCTGAATTATTTAAGGCAGTGAATGATGAATTAATTAGACAACAAAATCATATAGAATTAATAGCTTCAGAAAATATAGTTTCTAAAGCAGTTTTAGAAGCTCAAGGCTCTGTGTTAACGAATAAGTACGCTGAAGGATATCCAGGAAAGAGATATTACAATGGCTGTGAACATGTAGATGTTGCAGAACAGCTTGCAATCGATCGACTTAAAAAATTATTTAATTGTAAATTTGCAAACGCCCAACCCCATTCTGGAGCTCAAGCAAATGGAGCTGTTTTTTTAGCATTATTAAATCCAGGGGATACATTTTTAGGTATGAGCTTAAATTCTGGTGGCCATATTACTCACGGATTAAAGATATCTATGTCTGGAAAATGGTTTAACGCCATTGGTTATGATGTTGATAAACAATCTGAATTAATTGATTATGACAATGTTGAAAAACTTGCTTTAGAACATAAGCCTAAATTAATTATTGCGGGTGGTAGTGCTTATTCTCGTATAATTGATTTTAAAAGATTTAGAGAAATTGCGGATAAAGTTGGAGCATATTTAATGGTCGATATGGCGCATTTCTCAGGTTTAGTTGCTGGTAAGGGATATCCTAATCCTTGTGATTATGCCCATGTTGTAACTTCGACGACACACAAAGTTTTTAGAAGTGCAAGAGGTGGAATAATTTTAACTAATCATGAGGACTTATCTAAAAAATTTAATTCAGCTGTATTTCCAGGTTATCAAGGTGGACCTTTGATGCATATTATAGCTGGTAAAGCCGCAGGTTTTTTAGAAGCCCTAAAACCTGAATTTGAAAGTTATATTAAATCGGTGTTAGCTAATGCTAAAATTTTAGCTGAAACTTTAAAAAATAAAGGATTTAAGATTTATTCAGGAGGAACTGATACACATCTAATGCTTGTTGACCTTCGTCCTTTTAATGTCAAAGGAAATTTAGCAGCTGAAAGTTTATGTAGAGCCAACATTACTTGCAATAAAAATGGTATACCTTTTGATACTGAAAGTCCTATGGTTACTTCAGGTATCAGATTGGGCTCTCAAGCAGCAACTACTCGTGGTTTTGGATTAAAGGAATTTGAAAAAGTGGGTGATCTAGTAACTAGAGTAATAAAAGGTCTTTCAGAAAATCCTGATGATAATACCAAGGTTGAACTTGAGGTTCAAAAGGAGGTAGTAGAACTTTGTTCTTCTTTTCCAATCTATAAAAATTTAAATAAATGATTTGTTCGATCTGTAAAAAAGGTGAGACCTCGGTTGTAGACTCACGTCCAACAGAAGACGGTACTGCCATAAGAAGAAGAAGACTTTGTGTATGTGGAGCTAGGTTTACCACTTTTGAACGTGTTCAATATAGAGAATTAATGGTTGTAAAAAAAAATGGAAGAAAATCTACTTTTGATAGAGACAAGCTTGCTAAGTCAGTTTTTATAGCTCTTAAAAAAAGACCAATTGATACCGAAACAACAGAAAAATTTATTAGTAAAATCTCTAGATCTTTAGAAGAACTAGGTCAGAGTGAAATTTCAACAAACACAATTGGTACAATGGTGATGGATGGACTTAAAGAATTAGACCCTGTTGCTTATGTAAGATTTGCTTCAGTTTATAGAAATTTTAAAGAAGAAAAAGATTTCGTTCAATTTGTTGACAGATTAGATGTCTACAAAAATAAATAAATCAATTAACAAAGATAATTTTTTTATGTCGTTAGCCTTTGATTTGGCTAAATCAAAATTAGGTTTAACGGGTGTTAATCCCTCAGTTGGATGTGTAATTGTTGGAAAAGATGAAAAGATTTTATCTGTCGGTTCAACAGGTATAGGTGGAGTCCCTCATGCAGAAAAAAATGCAATAGACTCTTCAGTTGAAAGTTTAAATGGCTCGACGCTTTATTCCACATTAGAGCCCTGTATTCATTATGGTAAAACACCACCATGCACAAATGCAATAATCAAATCAGGTATAAAAAAAGTTATCTTTTCTCTTAATGATATCGATCCTAGAGTTAAAAACCGTGCAAAAAAAATTCTATCTAAAAAAGGCATTTTAGTTAAAAAAAATTTATTAATCGACAAAGCAAAAATTTTTTATAATCCGTATATAATTAATAAAAAATATAAAATTCCATATGTAATAGGAAAAATAGCTGTTACTCAAAATAATGTTATTTATAGTGATCAAACAAAAAAAATTACATCTGTTGTGTCAGACAAGCTAACTCATTATTTAAGATATAAAAATGACTCTATATTGATTAGTTCAAAAACTGCCAATATCGACAATCCAAGATTAGACTGTAGGTTAAATGGATTAAAGGAATTTTCCCCAAGAAGAATTATTCTAGATAGAAATTTAGAATTAAATCATAATTCATTTATTTTTAAAACAATAAATAAAAAAAATACTATAATTTTTCATAATAGCGATACTAAAGAAAAAATTACTAGGCTCAAAAAAAAGGGTGCTTTACTTATAAGATGTAAGACAAACAAAAATCAATTTTTCAATTTAAAATTAATTTTAAAAAAACTTTATAATTTAAATGTAAGAAATATCTTAGTTGAAGGAGGACAAAAATTAACTGAAAACTGTTTAAAACAGAAAATTTTTAATGAATTTTATTTATTTAAGAGTAATAAAAAAGATCCTTTAAAAAGTAA
>VTPL01000065.1 GCA_008638165.1 Pelagibacteraceae bacterium | reverse complement strand
AAACGAAATTGATGTTAGAGATTGTATTTTAATTGGATTCTTTGCATCAGTAGGCTTTTTGTCCAAGTATTTATTTATCTATTTGTTGTTATCGATTGTTTTACTTTTTCTATATTTCATTTTTTTTAAAAAATTAAAAAGATTTGATTTTAAATATTTTATAGCAATTGAAGTTTTTATAATTTTGCTAGTTCCTCATTTAATTTGGTTAAATGAAAATAATTTTATAACTTTGACATATGGTTTAAAAAGAACAGGTTTAGAAACATCAAATTTTCTTGATCACTTAAAATTTCCATCAATTTTTATTTTAAAACAATTAGTAATTTTATTACCCTTTTTTGGATTAGTGTATTTGCTGATTAATAAGTTTAAATTAAAATTGAATCTTAAAGATAAAAAATTGTTATTTTTAGTTTTTATAAATCTTTTACCGATTTTATTGATGCTTCTAACTTCTATGATAACGGGCTCAAGAATAAGAACTATGTGGATGACACCATTTTATTTATTCTTTGGCGTTTTTGCAGTCTATCTTTTTAAAAATCAAATTAATTTAAAAAAACTTAATTCTTTTTTATATGGATTTATCTTTTTAGTACTTTTGTCACCAATTTTATATTCTTATATTTCAGTTAAACAAACAAACAAACGTACAGATTATTTTGGAAAAGAAATAGCAGATCTTGTGGAAAGAAGATGGAATAAAAATTTTTCAAATGAAATTATGTATGTTGTAGGAGATGAGTGGTTTGCAGGAAATTTATCTTATCATTTGCCTTCTCGCCCTAAGTGGTTTTTAGAGCTTAAAGATAAAGTTAATTCTTTAGATCCTAATGGTGGAATAATTTATGTAGGTAATCCCGAAGTTTTAAAAAAGATATGTCCAGGAGACTTTGGTCAAATGGACAAACATGGTTATTGTATGATTGGTTCAAGATAATATGAAGATTAAAATTTTAATTCCAGTATTTAATGATTGGCAATCATTGTCAAAACTAATGAATAACATCGATAATGAAATTCAAAACATTAATCATGAGATTTCAATTATCATAGTTGATGATGCCTCTACTTTTGATCGACAGTTAGAAACTGAAAATTTATCAAATATTAATTCAATTAAAATTCTTGTCATGAAAGAAAACAAAGGACATGCAAGATGCATAGCTGCTGGTTTAAAATATATTTTAGAAAAAGAAGAATTTGATTATGTGATACCTATGGATGGTGATGGAGAAGATAGACCAGAAGAAATAAAAGAGTTTATTAAAACTATAGAAAATAATCCTGATAAAACTGTTGTTGGTGAAAGAGTTAAAAGATCAGAGGCTTTTATTTTTAAGCTCTGTTATTTTTTTCACAAAATTATAACTTTAGTATTTACAGGTCATTCTATTAAATTTGGTAATTTTACTTGTCTTACAAAATCTACAGTTGAAAAATTAGTTAATGAAAAAGCTACTTGGAATAGTTTTTCTGGTGCATTAACCAAAGTTGAAAAAAATAAAATAGCAATTCCATCTATTCGAGGAGAAAGATATTTTGGCCCCTCTAAAATGAGTTTTTCAAATCTTCTAAAACACTCATTATCTATTATTAGTGTTTTTAGAAAAACAGTTTTAATTCGTTCTGCGTTGTTCATTATATTTTATGTTTATTTAATTAAATCCAATGCTTCAATTATTATGCTTACACCTTTTATCTTATTGCTCATTATGGTTTATTCAATCTCAAGCTTAGCAATGAGAGAAAATATGGAAGAGTATAAAAATTCTCTTAAAAATATTACCAACATCGAAAGTTTGAAGTAAATTTTAGCTTAAGCTCTAATTTTTGGCAGTGAATAAAAGTCAGCCGTATCTATTTTTGAAGAATATTCTCTTTTCATATTCCATTTCTTTTGAACACCAGCACTTGCAATACTTAAAGTTGATCTTCCATATCGATGGTTAGTGTTGTCTATTGATCGCATTAAATTTTCTATTTTTTGATCTCTTTCAGAAGAAAATAGATTTTTCCTTCCATCATCATTTCTTAATCCAGTAAGCATGACACCTGCTTTTTGATATTGATAACCGTTTTTGAAAATACTTTCTAATATTGAAACTGCTGCTTTAACTATTTCAATACTATTATTAGTTGCTATTGGAAAATCTAACGTTTTTGAATTGGAGTAATAACCAAAATTTCTTTGAAAAGGACTAGTTCTGACAAACACTGTAATTGCTTTGGTAACTAAAGACTCTGATCTAATTTTTTCTGATGCATTCAAGCAATAACTTGCAACTGCTTCCTTTAATTCTTGGAATTTTTCTACTCTTTTACCAAATGATCTTGAGACAACACAACTTTTTCTTTTTGTCGTAGTTGTCTCTAAACTTATACACGGAATACCTCTTAGCTCCATAGCTGTTCTTGAACTTAAAACATTAGAGCTTTTTTTAATCCAGCTATTAGATTTATTCTTGAGTTGCTTTGCATTGTAGATCCCGTTTTTTTGATAAAATTTTGTAAGTTGTTTTCCAACACCCCAAACATCATTAATATCTATTTTTTCTAAAATGGGATCAATATTTTCAATTCCAATTAAACTAGTCACACCTGATATTTTTTTCTTAGCTATATGGTTTGCAATTTTGCTTAAAGTTTTGGTTTTAGCTATGCCTATACTTGTTGGAATACCAGTCCACTTTAAAACTGTTTCTCTAATTTCTTTTCCAACTTTTTCTATGTCTTGATCTGGAAAATTTGATAAATCTATAAAAGCCTCATCAATTGAATAAACTTCTATTTCTGTATTAAATCTTTTTAATGTTCTCATTACTCTTCTAGACAAGTCTCCGTACAAAGAATAATTTGATGAAAAAACTTCAACTTTATTTTTAATAATAATATCTTTTGCTTTAAAATAGGGTTCTCCCATTTTAATTCCCAAAGCTTTAGCTTCATTAGATCTAGAGATAATACAACCGTCATTATTTGATAAAACGACAACAGGTTTTTTTCTTATTCTTGGATTAAATAATCTTTCACAAGAGACATAAAAAGAATTGCAGTCAACTAATGCTAATTTTTTAGTATGTTGAATGGATGACATAAGTTACAACCCCCCAAATAAAAATATCTTCATCTTCATTAAGTAAAATTCGGTCAGTAAAATTTTTAGAACCAGATGTTAAAAATTTTTTATCTCTTTCTTGAACTAAACTCTTAACAACTAACTCATCATGAACATTTGCTATTACCGTTGAGAAATTTTTTGGTGTTAAGCTTTTATCAACGACTAATAAGTCTCCATCATTAATTCCAACATCAACCATTGATTTACCTTGAACTCGGATGATAAATGTAGCTGGAACATTTCTTATTAAATGAATGTTCAGATCAATATCTTCTTCAATATAATCTGTTGCAGGAGAAGGAAATCCAGCGCCTGCTTTATGTAAGTAATAAGGGATAGTTAGTTTCATGTTCTTGTTTTGTTCTTATTTATAGACTAGTTATACAATGCACGCAATAGGTTGTATTTTGAGTCCGAAATTGAATCAAAAGTGAATCAAAACGTGAACATCTAAAACTACATCTTGTGGAGTTGTGGATAAGTTTTACAATAAATAGCTAAAGCATCCTTATTAAATAAAACTAATGATTTGTATAAAAGCAGAAATTCCAGAAGAATTAAATAAAATAGATGACGAGCTAAAAGCAATTTATCATAGTCGTGAAACAGTTTGTTTTTATTTATTTAAAACAAGAGAGCTTAGAAATGAGTTTGTTGAAAGAACCAAAGGTATGAATAAAGAAGATAGAGAAAAAGTTTACGAGTTGTATAAGAGTAAATAAATCATAAAGGAAAAAATGAAAAAATTAAAATGTCATTGTGGATCAGTGGAAGCCGAAATAAATGTAGA
>VTPL01000064.1 GCA_008638165.1 Pelagibacteraceae bacterium | reverse complement strand
GATAAAATTGACTATAAAAAATAGCTATTCTTTTTGTATTCTTAAGTCATCAACAAGAATTATACTTGCGATCACGTCTTCAACATCTAAAATCTCTTCAGCCTCTTTAACAACCAAATCTCTTTCATCTGAAGTTAAGGCAATACCATAAACATAAATTTTCTTTTTATAAGTATCAATTTGATAATTTGTTGCTTTGATATTTTTGTTAAAAATCATCGCTGATCTTAATTGAGATGTAATTAAAATATCTTTAGCGGATTGTTGAAAATTAAATTCTTCTTTTATTTTAATATCATTTCTAACTGATCTAACACCACTAGTCTCCCATGCTAACTTTGTAAGTTTTAGTTTTTCCTCAGGGTTGTCAACTTTTCCTGTTAAAAATATTCTACCATCTAAAACTTTTGTTTTAACTGATAGCAAATATTTTTTATCCATCAAAATTATTCTACCTGCCAAATTCTTTTGCATGATAGAATCATCAACTTGGGTTCCTACTGTTCTTGGATCTAAAGCAACACTAACCCCTGTTCCAAAAATTCCTTTTGAGGCAACTCCAACACAACCTGATAAGACTAGACCAATAAAAAATAGTAATAAAATTTTATTTCTCATTTTTTAATTTAACACAATATTCATAAATTTCTTTTTTTGACACATTGCTATATTGGCTAATTATATTTGTAATTTCTTTTGTACTTAATTTGTGAAGCATAATTTTAATACTATTCTTATCTGATTCACTAATCTTTTGTGAAGTATTTTTATTAATTTGTTTTTCTGATACCACAATAGTTAATTCACCTTTTGGTTCATTTTTAAATAATTTTAAGTTTCCTAGATCAGATCTTAAATATTCCTCATAATATTTTGAAATTTCTCTACAAATTAATATTTTCCTGTCTTTAAAATAAGTGTTCAAATAAGGTATAATTTTATTAATTTTCTTTGGTGAAATAAAAAAAACAATACAAAAATTTAAATTAGAAAACTTTTCTAATTCCTCTATTATCATTTTTTCTTTTTCTGGAAAAAAACCATAAAATAAATATTTCTCATCAAAACCGCTAGCTGATACAGCTGTAGTTACAGCAGATGGACCTGGAAGAGGAATTATATTAATATTTTGTTTAACACACTCATTAATTAAAACTGCACCTGGATCGGATATTCCTGGAGTTCCAGCATCTGAAATCAAAGAGACGAGTTTGTCATCTTTTAAAATATTTAATACTTTTGTTAAATTTTTTGTCTCATTAAATTTATGATTAGAAATCAAGGTTGTCTTAATCTCAAATTTATCTAATAATTTTTTTGATACCCTGGTATCTTCACAAAGTATAAAATCTGACTTTTTTAATATTTCTATTGCTCTAATGGTAATATCACCTAAATTTCCTATAGGCGTAGGCACTAAATAAAGACCTTTTTTTAATTCGTTTTGATGAAATATAGGATTTACCATAATTTAAACAGTATTAGATTAACAATAACATTAAATGAATAAAATTTTCATAATTCTTTTTTTATTAATCTATAATTTGTTTTTATTTACCACTCCAAGTTTTTCAGAGGATAATAAAATCAAAATAGGCTTACTTGTGCCACTAACTGGTGAAAACTCTGAAATTGGAAAACAAATTGTTAAAGCTACACGATTAGCTTTAAATGACATTAATTCAAACAAGATAGAAATTTTTCCAAAAGATACAAATTCTGATCCAAATAAAACTCTAAGATCTGCAATTGAGCTAAATCAACTTGGTATAAATCTAATTATTGGTCCAGTATTTTATGAAAACTTAATTTATCTTGATGAAGTAAAAAATGTTACATTTTTATCTTTTACAAATAAAACCTTAGATCTTCCAGCAAATGTAATTAGTACAGGGATAAACTCAATATCTCAATTTAATACTATTAATAAATTTATTGAACAAAATGAAATAGATAAAAAAATACTATTAACTCCTAATTTAAATTATGATCAGGAAATTGAAAATGGAATAAAAAAATCAAAAATTAAAAGTCTTAAACAATATTTTTATAATATTGAGCCCACAGAACTTACAAAACAAATTGAAGAAATCACAAATTATGAAATTCGTAAACAAAATCTATTTGATGAAATCACAAGACTAGAAAATTCTGATGACCCCAATAAAGAAAGTAAAATAAAAAATCTTGAAAAAAGATACACCATTGGCAATGTTAACTTCGACTCGGTTATAATTGCAGACTTTGATGAAAGTTTGAAAAGTGTAATAACTTCATTACTTTATACAGATGTATCTCCTAAAGAAAAATATTTTATAACTTTAAATCAATGGTTTGACGAAAGTTTGTTAATAGAAACAGCTTCTCAACCAATTTATTATCCTTCTATAAATAAAAAAAATTTAGAACAATTTGAAAAAAAATTTTCTAAAGAATTTAATGAAAATCCTAATCATTTATCTCTATTAAGTTATGATTTAGTTGGGTTAATTTATTATCTATCACTGAAAAATAGTTTGTCTGACTTGGGTAAGGCTTTTAAAGCAAAAAATTCTTTTAAAGGAAAAATTGGAATTTTTGATATTGAAAATAATAAAATTAATCACAGATTAAATTTTTATAAAGTTGAAGATGGAACGCTTAAAGAAATTTTTTAATTTTTTTAAAAGCATTAAATCGATGATCCATCTTGTATTTTGTCTTTGAAGACATTTCTCCAAAGGTAAGTGTTTTTTCTTTTGGAATAAAAATTGGATCATAGCCAAATCCATTATTGCCTTTAGGTTCAGTTGAAATAGTGCCTTCAACTTTACCTCTAACACAGGCAATTAATTTTTCTAAATAACTTATAGATAAAGAACAAACGAACCTTGCTTTAATTTTTTTTTTTCTCCAATTTTTATCTTTTTTGTCTAATTCTTTATAAACTCTTTTAATAGCTTTATTAAAATCTGAATTTTTTCCACCCCATCTCGCTGAATAAATACCTGGCGCTTTGTCTAGAATATCAATTTCTAAACCTGAGTCATCTGCAAGACATGGTAAATTTGTTTTTTTAGAAAAATATTTTGATTTAATAATTGAATTATCTTCAAATGTTTTTCCATTTTCTACAGGACTTTTAATATTAAAGTCTGAAGTAGAATAAATCTTTATACGCTTTGGCAATAATGCCTTTATTTCCTTTAGTTTTCCTTTGTTATTAGAGCCTATCAAAAGCTGAGAAATTTTTTTCATTAAAGCCTAGCAATTTCTAAATTTCTTACCATATATGCGCACATGGATAAAGAAGAACAGCAAAAGCCTTTAGAAGAAGAAACTGTAGTTAACAGCTCTGAAGAGAAAGTTGATGATAATAGTCAAGCTGACACCCAGCAAGCAGTAGAAGAAAAAAAGGAAGAAGTGGAACTTACTCCTGAAGACAAAATTAAAGAATTAGAAGACAAACTTGCTAGAACTTATGCAGAAATGGAAAATCAAAGAAGACGATTTGAAAAAGAAAAAGAAGATGCTTTCGAATATGGGGGCACTTCATTTGCAAGGGAAGCTTTAAATTTAATTGATAACTTAGAAAGATCTAAGCAAGTTTTAGAAAATGATGAAAAATTAAAAAATACTGAAGCTTTAAATAAAACACTAGAACATCTTGATATAATTAATAAAGATTTGATCTCAATTTTTACTAAAAATAATATTAAACCAATTGATTGCTTAAATAAAAAACTTGATCCAAATTTTCATCAAGCAATGATGGAAATCGAAGATGATCAAAAAGAACCTGGAACTATAATCCAAGAAATTCAAAAAGGTTTCATGATCAAAGACAGATTACTAAGACCATCGCTAGTCGGTGTATCTAAAAAAACACAAACTGATGATAAAGAATCTTCAGAAAATGAGGAAAATAAAGAGAATAATTAATGTTTAGATCAACTTGTAGAATAAAATTTAACCCCTATATGAAGAAAGAGAGAAAATAATATTATGAGCAAAATAATTGGAATAGATCTTGGAACAACAAATTCATGTGTTGC
>VTPL01000063.1 GCA_008638165.1 Pelagibacteraceae bacterium | reverse complement strand
GTTCAACTGAAGTTGGTGGATATTTTTTAAAATATTCAAGTGAAAGTAATTTAAAACCAGTTGCTTTAGAAATGGGAGGCAAAAGCCCATTTATAGTATTAGAAGATGCAAAAATTAACGATAGCTTAATCGATAATGCAATAAATTCCGCTTTTTGGAATGGTGGCCAAAATTGTTCAGCAAATATGAGGCAAATAGTTCATAAAAAAATTAAAGATGAATTTTTAGATAAAGTATTAAAAAAAGTTAAAAAAATAAAAGTGGGTGATCCTTTAGATTTAAAATCTAATATGGGATCAATGATATCAAAAGGACATTTACAAACAGTTGATGGTTATATCCAAAAAGGAATAGATGAAGGTGCAAAACTTTTATCTGGTGGTATTTCAGACAACAAGCAAAAAGGCTTTTACGCGAAACCAACTTTATTTGATGGTTTAAAAGAAAAAATGACTATTGCACAAGAAGAAATCTTTGGACCTGTTTTAGGAGTATTGACTGTTAATAGTGATGAAGAAGCTCTGAAAGTTGCGAGCAATTCAAAATATGGATTACATGCCAGTGTATTTACGCAAGATATAAATCGTGCATTTCATTTAGCAAAAAGTCTCCCTTGTGGAACTGTTTCAGTTAATACTTTTTCTGAAGGAGATATCAAAACTCCTTTTGGGGGTTACAAACAATCAGGATCTTTATCCAGAGACCAAGGCACAGAGGCGCTTAATTCATTTCTTCAAACTAAAACTATTTGGATTAGTCATTCTTAATATTGGCTAAGAATATAGCTTTATTTAATATTTTAATTACCCGTTGTGGCCGCATTTGCTTTGACTCATCTTTGCAAATTTAGTTAACTTTGTTTTTAAATTAAAGAGGGAGATAATTATGTTAATAATCAAAACAAAACAAATTTGTAGAATGCTTCTTAAAGTATTCGCAATTGTTTTTTTTACTCAAGCAGCCTATGCAGAAGTAACTGTTAAGCTTGGTACTACGGGTAGATTAGGTATGCCAATTGGTGATGCTATAGATCAAGCTTTGATACCAGCATTAGAAAAGGCTTCTGGTGGTAAAATGAAAATTGAACCGCACTATCAAGGAAGTTTATGTGCAGAACAAAAATGTGGTGAACAAGCTAACCAAGGCCTTATAGCTTTGTGGACTAGTTCTACTGCAAACTACGGTAATTTTGGATCAGAGTTGGCAATTTTTGATTTGCCTTTTATTTTTAAATCACTCGAAGATGCAAAAAGAATATCAAATGAATGGCTAGCTGAAAGACAGTGTAAACTTGCTCTTGAAAATGCTGGGCATATTTGTCTTTCTGTATATTCAAGTGGTGGATTTAGACAACTTGGAAATGCAACTAAACCAGTTCGTGTACCTGCTGATATGAAAGGATTGAAGTGGCGTACTACCAAAAGTCCTGTTGAGTTCATGCTAGTTAAAAATTGGGGTGCAACTCCAACACCTTATGACTGGAGCCAGTTATATTCAGGTTTACAGTCTGGTGTAGTTGAAGGTCAGTATGTTGCTACTCCTTGGCAGCACGTTGCAAAACTTCATGAAGTTGCAAAATATTTCACTGAAATTGGTGGAATGTGGTCAGGAAACATTTTAGCGATGGATGCAAATCAATATAATGCATTGTCAGACCAACAAAAAAAATGGTTACATGAGGCAGCTGATGCCTATGGAGAAAAAGTAAACGAGTTAGATAACGCCTGGATCAAAAATGGTGAAGATGAAATTAAAGCATCTGCAAAAGAGTGGTATGTACCAACTGAAGCAGAGTTATCTAAATGGAGAGAAGGTGCAATTGGTGCTTGGTTAGATGCTAAGGGTACTTTTGAACCAGAGATAGCAAAAAGAGTGCTGCTTGAACAAGGTATGGAAGGATTTGTTGCTCAGTTAGAAAAAGCTGGAGCTCTGTAAATCGTTCAAAAAAAACTGTGTAAAGATCATTTAGTCCAAATATTAGAACTAGATGGTCTTTACCTTAATAAATCTAGAATATAAACATCTATGGAAAGTTTAATTTTACTTGTTGTACTTCTTTTATTAATTTTATTGGGTGCTCCAATAGGTTTTATATTAATACTAATTCCATTTGTTTATATTTTATTTACTGATGCTGTACCGCTTGTTTTGATCCCTAGTCAAATGTTTAATGCAATTGACTCAGTTCCATTAACTGCAATTGCGTTCTTTATGTTGACAGGTGAGTTAATGACAAGTGCTACAATTACCGACCGATTAGTATCTTTAAGTAGAGCATTAATTGGACGTATAAGAGGTGGGTTAGCCCAAGTTAATGTTCTAGTAAGTATGTTTTTTGCTGGGATGAATGGTTCTGTTGTAGCAGATACAGCTACAGTTGGAGCATTAGTATTACCAGCTATGAAAAAAGCAGGTTATCCACCAGCATTTTCTGCTGCAGTTACTGGCGTAAGTTCCACTATAGGAGGAATTATTCCACCTAGCATCATGATGATTGTACTTGCTAACTCTACTGAGATTTCAATTGCATCATTATTTGCAGCTGGGATTATTCCAGGGATATTGATTGGTGTTGTGATTATGATAATCAATCATTTCTTTGCAATCAAATATAACTTCGAGCGGAGCGATCAACCATTTTCAATACGTCGAGCAGGTAAAGAATTATATCGATCTTCGTTTGCTCTTCTAATACCTTTGGTTTTAGTAGGCTCAGTAATGGGTGGTGTCGCATCTGTTGTTGAGGCTGGTGCTATTACAGCATTGGTTGCATTACTAACCGGTGTATTTGTTTATCGAACTATAAAATGGAAAGAATGTACAGGAGCTTTTCGTCGAGCATTTCGTAATTCAGCAATGGTTTTTATTATCATAGCTGCGTCTGGACCCTTTAGCTGGTTACTTACTTCTCTAGGAGCAATTGGTGATCTTGAAAGTTGGTTATTAAGCCTAACAGGATCTCCTATCCTTTTTATGTTAGCACTGATACTTTTCATTTTTCTTCTTGGAACAGTAATGGACTCTGCAGTGAACATTATTATAGTTGGCCCAGTACTAGTGAGTGTTATGGCTCAAGCTGGCTTTCCTGAAGTGCAAGCAGCAATAGTTGTAATAGTTGGCTTCTTAATTGGATCTGTAACACCGCCTGTTGGTGTTGCATACTTTACTGCTGCAACAATAGCAGAAGTACGTTTGGAGAAAGTTGCTATTGCATTAATTCCATATCTAGTTGGACTATTTTTACTTTTATTTTTTATACTTGTTGTCCCTGAGTTAACTATGTTTCTTCCAAACTTATTGAGCAATTAAACTCATGTTAAAATTTTTAAATAAATTTGACCGTTTAATCCATCGAATATTAGAAGCTATGTGTTCAATATTTTTGGCTTCGATGGTTGGTTTTACTCTTTATAACGTAACTATGAGATACGTTTTCAACAACCCACCTGTTTGGGGTGATCTATTAACAGTATTAAGTAATATTTGGTTAATGTTTATAGCTCTTTCTTTAACAGCGAGGGATAACGAACACATAGCTTTAAATTTAATTTATGAGAAATTACCAGACAGAATCTCACTCTATATACGACAGTTTTGGAAAATTATGATTATGGTAATTGGTATAGTTTTAATGATTTATGGAGTTGAACTTGTTGAAGGTATGCGTGGGAAGTATTGGGAAATGTGGTATTTTGAAATTAGCTTGCAAGGTATAGAATTTAAAGAGAATTATATGCCAAAAAAATATGCTGTAGCAATTCTGCCATTAGCTGGATTTTTGACAACGTTTGGCGCAATTATTTCCTTTATAAAAAAAGTCTAGTTCAAGTAATAATTAAATATGAAAAACTTTTGGATTAAGTTTTCTATATGGTTAGTTCAAGGTGGCGTAACTAGTATGACTTTAAAATTAATTGCAATGTTTATTCTAATATCCTTTATATTTTAACTCTTACTAAAAGGCACAAGAACAGATAACAATTTAAAATTATGAAAATAAAAGTATTTGCAGATACCATTTGTGGCTGGTGTTATATTGGTCAC
>VTPL01000018.1 GCA_008638165.1 Pelagibacteraceae bacterium | reverse complement strand
CCTCCTGCAATTTCATCAGAAACCTCACCTTTGTCAGATAATAATGTTAAAAAATCATATATTTGATCTTCACTAGCCTTACCTGTCATCAATAATTCAAATGCTGATTTGCTTTCTTCAAATGTTAAATTTTGTCTCTTTTTTAGTTTTTCTAAAATTTGTTCCATTAAATTAATAATTAATAAAATTTTTTAAGATTTTTATACCAATTCTAGTTTTAATACTTTCTGGATGGAATTGAACACCATGAATATTATATTTTTTGTGTTGAACACCCATAATAATACCATCATCTGTCTCAGCAGTAATTTCAAGTTGATTTGAAAGAGTTTTTTTATCAATTATTAAACTATGGTACCTGGTAGCTTCAAAAGTTTTAGGAAGATTTTTTAAAATTCCAATTTTTTTTGAGTTAATTTTACTAGTTTTACCATGCATTAGTTTTTTTGCTTGTACAATTTTTGACCCAAAGACTTGCCCTATGATTTGATGACCCAAACATACACCTAAAAAAGGTAATTCCTTATGTAAGGTTTTTAAAATATTAATACAATTACCAGATTGATTTGGATTACCTGGTCCTGGAGAAATGACAATTCTGTTATATTTTTTTTTCAAAATTTCATTTGAATTGATCTTATCATTTCTTACAACATCAACTGTAACTTTTAATGAAGAAATGTAGTGATATAAATTAAAAGTAAAACTATCGTAATTATCTATTAATAAAATTTTCATTATCTTAAAGCGTTAATTAAAGCTTTTGCTTTATTAACAGTTTCATCATATTCATTTTTAGGTTTGCTGTCGGCTACGATGCCAGCACCTGCTTGAACATAAAATTTTTTATTTTTAACAATTGCAGTTCTAAGTGCAATACAGGTATCGAATTCACCATTAGCAGAAAAATATCCAATTCCTCCTGCATAAACTTTTCTTTTGGAAGTTTCGAGTTCATCAATAATTTCCATTGCTCTAATTTTTGGTGCCCCAGAAACTGTACCCGCTGGAAATCCAGCTAATAGAGATTTAAACTTAGAGAATTTCTTATTATATTCACCAACAACATTAGAAACTATATGCATTACATGTGAATATTTTTCAATTACAAAGCTTTCAGTAACTTTTACTGTATTAATTTTAGAAACTTTTCCGGCATCATTTCTTCCCAAATCAAGCAACATTAAATGCTCAGACAATTCTTTTTTATCTCTTAGAAGATCTTTTTGATAGAAATTATCCTCTTGTAATGTTTTTCCGCGCGGTCTTGTGCCTGCAATTGGTCTTACCGTAATTTTATTGTCTCTCAGTCTTACTAATATTTCTGGACTTGCACCAATTATTTGAAAATCGCTAAAATTAAAAAAGAACATAAATGGGGAAGGGTTTGTTGTTCTAAGTTTTTTATAAATTTCGATAGGTTCTTTTGTTAACTTAGCCTCAAATCTTTGACTTAATACCACTTGGAAAATATCACCTAATTTAATGTATTTTTTTGCCTTATCTACCATCTTTAAAAATTTGTTTTTTGTAGTATTGGATTTAACTTTTATATTTTGAGTTTTTTGTTTTAATTCTTTACCAATATTTATTATTGAGGATTGTATAATTAATTTAGATAAGTCATTTTTAATATCTTCATATCGCTCTTTATAATCATTAATTTTCTCATCTTGAAAAATATTTCTTATAAAGAAAATTTCTTTTTTTAAATTATCATGAATTATTAATGTTCTAGGACGCAAAAGTCTTACATCTGGAAGCTTAAGATCATCTTTGCATTTATTAGGAATTTTTTCGATATATCTAATAGAGTCATATGAAAAATATCCAGAAATTAGAGAACAAATTTTTGGTAAGTTTTTTGGTGTTTCAAATTTAAAATCTTCAATTATTTTTTCAATTAATTGATTTGGTTTATCTTTTAATTTAATTTTTTTTTTATTATGTAATAAATAAGAATTATTATTATTGAATTCCCAAATTTTATCAGGGTTTTTTCCAAATATTGTGTATCTACCTTTAATTTTACCTTTTTCAACTGACTCAAAAACAAAGCTATTTTTTTCTCTTAAAAAATTATTTATCAAATTGATAACTTCGGTATCATTTTTAACTTTTTTAGATGTATAAATTATTTGATTTTTTTTGCCTCTATGTCGAAACTTAAAATCTTTGAAGCTTCGATTTATAATCATTGAAATAGATTTTTAACATTATTGATAGCTGCTTGATTGATATCAACATTATATTTTTGATTTAAAAACAAGTCATATGTTTTTAGGATACCATTTTTAATTCTTGTATTTTCTTTACTTGAATATTGATCATAATCTTCTGAACTTATTTGTAAGTTAGCGTTATCATAACTATTTATTTTTGCTAAGTAGATATTATCATTTTCATCGTTGATTAATGTAATTGATTTTAAAGGTAAAGAATAAAGCATCTGAACAGAATTAATTTCAAATTTCTTATTATCTTTTATTGAATTTAATTTTAAAGATTGAATTTCATTTGTTCCTAAATTTATAAAATCTTCTTCAGTAAAACTTCTATCTCTGATTTTTTCTAAAAGACTTCGATTATAATCAAATTTATTTTTTTGAGTCACTAATTTTAAAATTTCTTTTTTAGTTTGTTCATCACTTAAATCAGGTTTTTTCATTTCTAAATTTTCTATTTTATAAATTACATAATTTTCGCTATTTTCAAAAATATCAAAATTATTTGCTCTAACGCTATAAATCTTTTTTAAGATTTCATCACTAGTTTCTGAATATTTATAGTCTTCAATTTTTTTTGCATTTAAATTTAATTTTGAAATTATGTCATCAAATTCTATTCCATTTAAAATATTATTTTCAACTTGATCAATCTTGTCAAAAAAATCTTGATTAAACTCATCAACTCCAATTAAATTTAGTGGATTTAGCAATGCATATTTGAAATCTATGTATTCGACTTTTAATTGATCATCATTTTCATCAATAAACTTAATTAATTCCTCTTCTGTGATTTCGTTACTTTTTTTATAAAACTTATCTAAGTTAATGAATTCTATATTTAAACTTGTGTTTTCAGTTTCATAAAGCTTATTAACTAAGAATTTGGGTGATACTGAGCCAGCTCCAACTAAATCGAATAATTTTTTTTGTAGTTCTCTATCTTTTAATCTTTTTTCAAATAATGGGGCAGAGATATTATTTTCTAGTAAAAATTTCTCATATTTTAATCTTTCAAACTTGCCATCGTCATTATAAAAATTTTTATTCAGTTTTATTTTTTCAGACAACGAATTTTGTGAAATCTTTATATTAAAGTCGTCTATTTCTAGACCTAATAAAGTAACTGATACTAATCCTGACAAAAGTTCTTCAATTACATTATTGTTAATATTTTCTTGTATTACTTGTTGAGAAACACCACTTTGGTTAATGTAGTTAATTAAATCTTGAGTTGTTACATTTGTTTTATTTATTTTTGCTACATTGTTTTGATTATTCGATAAAAAACCGCCGCCAAATCCACCAAATCCAAAGGCTATTATAATTACAATAATTAATATTAATCCACCAATTCTACTTTTGTTAAGATAGCTTCCAATTTTCATTTATGTTTTATTTTGTGTTGATCTGTAAAGTCAAATCTATAGATTAAAAAGGTAATCATGACAAATAAATATATGTATTTTGTGGCTAATTGGAAAATGTTTGGAAACTTTAAGTCATTAAATCAATTAGATAAAGTGATGACTTTTGCAAAAAAATTTAAAAAAAATAAGACTAAATTAATTTATTGTCCACCTGCTACTTTGATCAATGCTGTAAGTAAAAAACTTAAATTCACTACAATTGATGTGGGTGCTCAAAATTGTCATCAAGGATTAAATTATGGAGCTAATACTGGCCAAATAAATTCATATATGCTCAAAGATGCTGGAGCTAAATATATTATTCTCGGACATTCTGAAAATAGACAATTGGGTGAAGATAATAATCTTATTAATCTTAAAATTAGAAGTTCAATTAAATCAGGTTTAAAAATAATTTTTTGTATTGGAGAAACATTAAGTCAAAAAAGAAAAAAAAATACTAAGAAGATTTTATCTAAACAAATTATTCAAGGGTTAAAAAATGTTAGCAATAAAAGAAATATAATTATAGCTTATGAACCTGTGTGGGCTATTGGAAGTGGTTTAATTCCTAAGGAAACTGAAATTTTTGATATAGTGAGCTTTATAAAAAATAAAGTTAAGGGATCAAAAGTTTTGTATGGAGGTTCTGTTAATACTAATAATATCAATCTTTTAAAAAAAATAGATAATGTGGATGGTTTTTTAATTGGTGGTGCCTCTCAAAATTCAAATAATTTCATTGATATAATAAAAAAAACCTTTATTTAGTCCGCATGGAAAATATTTTATTAGTATTGAACATCATTTTAGCAATTGTACTTGTCCTTTTGGTTTTAATGCAAAGATCTGAAGGTGGTGCCTTAGGCATTGGTGTTTCTCAGGAAAATATGATGTTTTCAAAATCTGCTGGTAACTTTATGACTAAGGCTACAGCTGTAATAGCAACATTGTTTATAATTTGCAGTCTTGCATTAACAATTGTTTCAAGAAGTGAATTAACACCCACAGGTTCAGTTTTGGATGCAATTGAAGAAAAAAATCAAGACACTCCATCAATTCCAGAAAATAATTAATTCTTTTCAATTACGATATTTATCGCTATAAGGTAATTCCATGGCGCGATATATCTTTGTCACTGGCGGCGTGGTTTCATCCCTTGGTAAAGGTCTTTCCTCTGCTTCACTTGCTTATCTTTTACAATCTAGAGGTTATAAAGTTAGAGTTAGAAAATTAGATCCATATTTAAATGTGGATCCTGGAACAATGAGTCCATTTCAACACGGAGAAGTTTTTGTAACAGATGATGGGGCGGAAACTGATTTAGATTTAGGCCACTATGAAAGATTTTCAGGAGTTTCAGCAAAAAAATCAGACAATATTACAACAGGAAAAATTTATAGTGATGTTTTAAAGAAAGAAAGAAAAGGAGAGTATTTAGGCAAAACTGTTCAAGTCATTCCTCATATCACTGATCGTATAAAACAATTTATCAAACACGATTCATCAAAAGAAGATTTTGTTATTTGTGAAATTGGAGGAATTGTAGGGGATATCGAAAGCTTACCATTTGTTGAAGCCATTAGACAATTTGCTAACGATGTAGGCAAAAAGAATGCATTATTTATTCATCTAACTTTAGTTCCTTATTTAAAAGCATCTGATGAAATAAAAACAAAACCAACCCAACACTCAGTTAAAGAATTAAGAAGTATAGGTATTCAACCTGATATAATCATTTGTAGATCGGAGAGACCTATTCCTTTAGATCATAGAAAAAAAATATCGTTATTTTGTAATGTTGATATCAAGAATGTAATTGAGACAGTAGATGTAAGAACTATTTATGAAGCTCCCATGAGTTTTTTTAAAGAGAAACTAGATTTACAAGTTTTAAATTATTTTAAATTAAGATCTAAAAAACCTGCAAATTTAAATCCATGGAAAAAAATAACTAAAATAATTTTGCAAAATAAAAAACAAGTAAATATTGCAATCATTGGAAAGTATGTTGAGTTAAAAGATGCCTATAAATCTTTAGACGAAGCTTTAACCCATGGTGGAATTTACAACAAGGTTAGAGTAAATTTAGTTAGAATAGACTCTGAAAAATTAAAAATTTCAGAGATTAAGAAAAAACTTAAAAATATTTCAGGAATATTAATCCCCGGTGGATTTGGCAAAAGAGGAACAGATGGAAAAATTGAAGCTATTAAACATGCGAGATTAAAAAAAATTCCTTTTTTAGGTATTTGTTATGGAATGCAAATGGCGATTATAGAATTTGCAAGAAATCAATTAAATTTAAAAAATGCTACCTCAAGTGAATTTGATAAAAAAGGATTACCTATTATTGGTTTAATAAGTGAATGGTCCAAAGATGGTAAAATGATTAAGGGTACTGATAAAGATTTAGGGGGCACAATGAGATTAGGTTCTTATGATGCTAAATTAAAAGAAAATTCAAAAATCAGAAAGATATATAAATCTAAAATAATTAAAGAGAGACACAGACATCGATATGAAGTGAATATAGCATATAGAGATAAATTTGAAAAAAAAGGTATGATTTTTTCAGGTTTATCACCTGATAATAAGTTGCCTGAGATTATAGAGTTAAAAAATCATCCATGGTTTATAGGGGTTCAGTTTCATCCTGAATTTAAATCTAGACCTTTATCTCCTCATCCTTTATTCTCATCTTTTATCAAAGCAGCAAAAAATCATAGATGAGTAGTAAAAAAGTTAATTGCGGAAACATAGAAATTTCAAACGATAATAAGATTTGTATTATTGCTGGTCCATGTCAGCTAGAAACTGAGCAACATGCAATGGATATGGCGGGTAAAATTCAAGAAATTACAAAAAAATTTGATCTTGGATTTATTTATAAAACTTCATTTGATAAAGCGAACAGAACAAGTTTAAAAGGCAAAAGGGGAGCAGGATTAGATGCTTCATTACCTGTATTTGATAAAATTAAAAAAGAATTGAATGTTCCTATTTTAACAGACATTCACAATGCTGAGCAATGTCAAATAATTTCAAAACATGTTGATATACTTCAGATACCAGCTTTTCTCTGCAGGCAAACTGATCTTTTAATTGCAGCTGCTAAAACAAATAAAATTATAAATGTTAAAAAAGGTCAATTTTTAGCACCGTGGGATATGGTGAATGTTACTAAAAAAATTTCAGAGTCAGGAAACGAAAATATTTTAGTTACAGAGAGAGGTGCTAGCTTTGGTTATAATACTTTAGTTTCAGATATGAGATCACTGCCTATAATGGCTAAAAATGGTTATCCAGTAATTTTCGATGCAACTCATTCAGTTCAACAACCAGGTGGTCAGGGTGAGTCTTCTGGTGGTCAAAGAGAATTTGTTGAATATCTAGCAAGAGCCGCAGTTGCTGTTGGTGTTGCAGGTGTATTTATTGAAACTCATCAAGATCCAGATAATGCACCATCTGATGGACCTAACATGGTTCCATTAAATAAATTAGAAAACTTACTTAAACAATTAAGTGATATTGATAATTTGATAAAAAATTAAGTGAGTAAAATATTAAAAATTAAAGCAAGACAAGTTTTTGATAGCAGGGGAAATCCCACAGTTGAAGCAGAAGTATACACTTCAACTCATAGCGCATCGGCTATATGTCCATCTGGTGCTTCAACTGGAACCTATGAGGCATTTGAGAAAAGAGATAAAAATAATAAAAGATACTTAGGTAAAAGTGTTTTAACTGCAGTCAACTTAGTTAATACAAAAATTTCAAATAAATTAAGAGGTCATAGTGTTCATGATCAAGAAAGAATAGACACTTTAATGATTAATTTAGATGGAACAAAACATAAGTCTAAATTAGGAGCGAATGCAATTTTAGCTGTTTCAATGGCTGTTAAAAAACTATCGGCAAAATTAAAAAAAATTCCTTTATATAAAACTTTTTTAATTAAAAAAAACTTTCAATTACCATACCCACTAATGAATATTATTAATGGAGGAGCACATGCTAACAATGGTTTAAGAATTCAAGAATTCATGATCAGACCAGACAAAGCAAAAAGTTTTTCTGATGCAATGCGTATTTGTTTTGTGGTTATAAAAAATCTAAGTAATTTGATTAAGCAAAAAGGACTTTCAACCTCAGTTGGTGATGAGGGAGGGTTTGCTCCTATGATAAGTAGCAATAATCAGGCGTTAGATTTAATTGTGAGTGCTATAAAAAAATCAGGCTTTGTAAATGGAAAAGATGTTTCTATATGCTTAGATGTTGCAGCAAATGAACTCTTTAAAAAGAACAAATATTCTATTCATTCAAAGAAATATATTTCAGTAGAGAAATCTATTTCAGAATATCAAAAAATGATTAATAAATATAAAATTAAATCTATTGAGGATCCTTTTGCTGAAAATGATTGGTCAGCATGGAATAAACTAATGAGATCAACCAAAAAAGTTCAAATTGTTGGTGATGATTTATATGTAACTAATTTAGAAAGACTTAAAAAAGGTTTT
Organism: Pelagibacteraceae bacterium; assembly: GCA_008638165.1. Lineage (GTDB taxonomy): Bacteria > Pseudomonadota > Alphaproteobacteria > Pelagibacterales > Pelagibacteraceae > Pelagibacter. Next base: position 8,695 of record VTPL01000018.1, on the reverse strand, counting down.
TTAAATATTTCTTCTAATGCAATTTTAATTAAGTTAAATCAAATTGGAACAGTTTCAGAAACTATCGACGTCATTCGATTTGCACAAACTATTGGTTTTAAAACAGTTATTTCACATAGATCAGGTGATAGTGAAGACACGTTTATTGCAGATTTAGCTGTTGGTACAAATTCAAATCAAATCAAAACTGGATCTTTAGCAAGATCTGAGAGAGTTGCTAAATATAATCAATTAATTCGTATAGAAGAAGACCTTGGAAAAAAAGCAAGAATGAATAAAATTCATTAATGCTTAAAAAATTAAAAAAAAATTACTTTTTACTAATTTCTACTTTTTTTATCTTTTATTTTTTTTTTAATTTTATGTCTGGTGAGAGGGGATTTATTTCATATTTAGAGAAAAAAGACATTCTTAAAGATCTTCAATTAAAAGAAGCTAGTTTAATAAAAAATATAGAAGATTTAGATTTTAAAAATTCATTATTAAGTGACAATCTTGATCTTGATTATATTGAAACATTAATTAGAGAGAGGTTTTTGTTTGGTAAAGAAGGTGAAAAAATCTATATAATTAGAAAATAATAATGAAAATTAGACATCCTGAAAAAGAAAATAAACCAATTAATCCAATTAAAAAAAAACCAGATTGGATAAGATCTAAATTATCTAATAGTAAAGAATTTTTTTTAACAAAAACAATTGTAAACAATAATAATCTCGTAACGGTATGTCAGGAAGCAAACTGTCCAAATATTACAGAATGCTGGAGTAAAAGACATGCAACATTCATGATTATGGGTGATACCTGTACCAGAGCTTGCGCATTTTGTGATGTAAAAACTGGCGTACCTGGAAAACTTGATCCTTTAGAGCCAGTTAAAATTGCTGAAGCTGTTAAGAAACTTAATCTTCGTCACGTGGTAATCACCTCTGTTGATAGAGATGATCTTGAGGATGGAGGATCAAATCATTTTTTTGAAGTTATTAATCAAATAAGAAAAATCAATTCAAATACAACTGTGGAAGTTTTAACACCAGATTTTTTAAGAAAAGGTGATGCTTATAAAAAAGTATTAGAAGCAAAGCCTGATGTTTTTAATCATAATATTGAAACAGTTCCAAGTTTGTATTTAAAAGTAAGACCTGGCTCAAGATATTTTGCTTCATTGGAATTATTAAAGAATGCAAAAAGATTTGATAATAATATTTTTACTAAATCAGGAATTATGCTCGGTCTTGGTGAAAATAGAGATGAGATACTTCAAGTTATGGATGATTTAAGAGCTGCAGATGTTGATTTTTTAACAATTGGTCAATACCTTCAGCCATCGGTAAAACATCATCCTTTACAAAAATATTATACTCCAAAAGAGTTTGATGATTATGGAACTATAGCAAAAGCTAAAGGATTTTTACTTGTATCCTCTACACCACTAACAAGATCTTCTTATCATGCTGATGAAGATTTTGCTAAATTAAAACAGAATAGAATTAATAACAATTAATGCCAAAGGCATCTGTTAAAAGAGTTATAAATAAAAAAAAAGATAAGCTTATTGAGTTTGTGCTTGATATTGAAAAGTATCCTGAATTTATTCCTTTTTGTTTAGCTTCAAAAGTTTATGAAAGAAAAAAAGAAGGAGATAAAATTTTAATTATCGCTGATCTTACAATTGGTAAAGGTCCCTTTAGTGATACTTACAAAAGCGATGTAAGATTCAATAAAAAAAATGACACAATAAATGTTACTAATATTGATGGTCCTTTAAAGCACTTACAAAATAATTGGAAATTTGTAGAAACAGACAATACAACAGAGGTTTATTTTGATGTTGATTTTGAAATTAAAAATAAGTTTTTAAATCTTTTAATGGAAAAATCGTTTGAATTTGGCCTTAATAAAATAGCAGATGCTTTTCAAAAAAGAGCTGAAACTATTTAGATTAAAGAATTAATAATTTTCAAAGTTTTTTTAACAGTAGCCTTTTGAATAAAGTTTCTACTTTTAGATTTAAATAAATTTTTAAATATCACTAATTTATTTGATTTTTTAACACCAATAAATACTAGCCCAACTGGTTTATTCTTGGTTCCACCATTAGGTCCTGCAATACCAGTTACTGATACATTAATATCAGCTTTAGAAATTTTTGCTAAATTTATAACCATAGCCTTACAGCATTCAGCACTCACAGCTCCATAATTCTTAATTATTGATTTATTTACTCTTAAAATTTTAATTTTTGCTTGATTGGAATACGTTACGAGACCGAGATTAAAAACTTTTGATGCTCCACTAATTGATGTAATTGATGATGCTAACATTCCACCAGTGCAGGATTCTGCAAAAGAAATTTTTAATTTTTTTTTGATTAATTTTTTTATTAAATTTTTGATCATAAAATGTAGCTTTTTAGTATCATGAAGCAGATTAATGATAGGACAACATAAAACCCAGCACAAACATCATCCATAATTACCCCAAAACTATTTTTATGTTTTTGATCAAAGTAACTAACTGGAAATGGTTTCATAATGTCAAAATATCTAAATAAAATAAAACATATAAAGTAAATTATTATCGCTTCATTAGGTTCTTTATTAGTCCCATGAGATATTTCATAAAGGTATATTGGTATCGATTGACCTATGAATTCATCAATAATTATTTCACCAGGATCTTTATTTTCACTATTTTTGGTATGTTGTGTAACAGCTGAAAAAGAATAGATAAAAATTATAATTAACCCAACGAGAATAAAGCCAGAATTAATTTTAAGTATATGAAAGCATATGTATAGAATAATTATTGTTGCTAATGATCCAAATGTTCCTGGAAAAAATCTTATTTTACCAAGACCAAACATTGTAACAAATAAAGTATTAAATATATTAATCATGTTTTATAATTGACGCTATTACCTCACAAGCAATTGCTTTTTCTTTTCCAATTAAACCTAATTTCTCTACTGTTTTACCTTTTAGATTTATCAACTTTTTATCAATTTCTAAAAGTGAGGAAATTGAATTAATAATTTTATCTCTATATTGAGATACTTTAGGTTTTTCACAAATAAGATTTATATCAATATTGTTAATATAAAAATTTAATCTAGTAAGTTTATCTTTTATAGGCATTAACAATTTAGGTGATCTAATATTTTTAAATTTTTTTGTATTACTAGGAAAATAAGTACCAATATCTTTTTGCCTTAAAGCACCAAGTAAGGCATCAATAATTGCATGTAAAATTACATCACCATCTGAATGACCTTTCAATCCTGAATGAAAAGGTATTTTAATACCACCTAGATATAATGTTTTACCTTTGACTAGCCGGTGGATATCAAAACCTAAACCAAAATAGGTTTTATTTGTTTCAAGATCTTCACTGAAGGTTATTTTTTTATTTTTCTTTTCACCATTAATAAGTTTTATTTTTTTGTCATTATTTATGAATAAACTTGCCTCGTCGGTTATACTAGTCTTTTCATTTAATGATAATTTGTACAAATTATCAAAATTAAAACCTTGAGGTGTTTGAGTTAGATAAGTTTTTTCTCTATCCAAATTATATAAATTATTTTTTAAACTATATTTTATCGAGTCAGTAGGTTTGGTTATTGGAATAACAGCATTATTTTTCTTCAAACTTTTAATTATTTTTTTAAGTAAATTTAATGAAAAATCTGGTCTTGCCGCATCATGAATTAATACATTTTTTGGTTTAAATTTTTTTATATGTTTAAGAGCAATAATAGAAGAACTAGATCTTCTTTTGCCACCTTTTATGATGATCAAATCTTTAGAATATAAATTTTTAACATTTTTAGGGTTATCTATTACAAGAACAATTTTTTTAAATAATTTTGACTTTATTGCTTTAAAAACTGAGTGTTCAAATATTTTAAGATTTTTGTAAATTGCATATTGTTTTTTTTGTTTTTTTTTAAATCTGGTTCCATTCCCAGCTGCAAGAATTATAAAAAAGTTGTTCATTTTAAAAAATATATATATGAACCTATATATACTTAAATAATTATGATCGATTTTCTTAAAAAAAATTTAATAATTATTGGATTATTTATTATTACGCTTTTTGTTGGTTTTTTTACCTTTCTCACATTTATAGATAAAAGCTTTATTCAGCTTAATCAGTCAAATCTGCAATATTTATTAATTATAAACATTATATTAATTATTTTACTCTTTGTATTTGTATACCTTGAAATAAGAAATTCTATTAAAACAGATATTGATCATGATGGAATTAATTCAAACAAAAAATATATTACTTATTTTTCTTTATTCACACTAATACCATCAATTCTAATTTCAATTTTTTCACTTTTTTTATTTTCTTTTGCACTTGAAAAGTATTTTGATAAAAAAGTAACAACTGTTGTTAATAATTCTTATGAACTTGCAAAAAATTATGTTGCGGAGTTACAAGACAAAGTTAGATCTGAAATTATATTAATCGCTTTTGATACAAATAAGAGTGCTAACTTTTTAAATGATGATCCAAAAGAATATTCAAGATTTTTAAATACCCAAAAATTAATAAGAAAAATAGATGAAATACATATTATTGATATTAACAAGAACCTATTATTCTCAAATTTAGAAGATAAAACTAAATACACACCTCCAGTAAAAGGAGCTTTAGAGTTAGTCATCGAAGATGACAGACCTCTTAAGATATTGAATGCTCCTGAAAATATCTCAGCAGCAATAATGAGGTTACAAGCTTTTGATGATAGATTTTTGTATATAGTAAAATATTTAGATCCAAAAATTTCAAATTATTTAAATGAGTCTCAAGAAGCAATTAATTTTTATTACACCGTTGAAGAAAAAAGTTCTGGTATAAAAATTTCTTTTGCAATTATTTATTTAATAGTTGTGACTTTACTAATGTTTATTTCTATTTCTATAGCAATACGTTTTTCATCAAGATTTTTTAGGTCAATTAATAATTTAATTTTTGCATCTAACGCAATTGGAGAGGGTGATTTAAATACAAAAGTACCTGAAATAAAAACTGATAAAGATTTAGAAACTTTGAATAAAAATTTTAACTCAATGATTAATAGATTAAAAGATCAGCAAGAAAAGTTGATAATTAATGAAAGGCATGAAGCTTGGGGAAATCTTGCAAGAAAACTTGCGCATGAAATTAGAAATCCACTTACTCCAATTCAATTAACTATAGATAGACTGCAAAGTAAATATTCAGATCAAATTTCAAGTAATGATCAAGATAATTATAAAGAAAATCTTAATATAATAAAAAATCAAATCAAACAAATTGGCAATTTAGTTAGTGAGTTTTCTGATTTTGCAAGAATGCCAAAACCTGTTTTAAAAGATAATGATTTAATTTCATTAATGAATGAAAATATTAAACTTTTAAAAAAACTTGATGACAAAATTATTATTCAATTAAAATCAAATTCAGAAAAAATATTTTTAAATAGTGATAAGGAACAATTAAGTAGAGTATTTTTTAATCTAATTAAAAATGCTATTGAAAGTATTCAGCAAAAACACGAAAATAGTCCAAATTATACAGGTAAAATTGATATTGAAATTAATAAGTTGGATAACAATATAAATCTTAGAATAGTTGATAATGGTATTGGATTTGGAATTTTTGCAGCAAATATCAAAGATATATTAAATCCATATTTTACAACTAAAAAAAATGGTACAGGTTTAGGACTTTCAATTGTTAACAAAATTATAAATGACCATAATGGTAAAATTGAATTTATACCAATTGAAGTGGGAGCTGAAATTAATATTAATTTTACTTTAAATGATAGCTGAAATATTAATAGTTGACGACAATTCCGATATCAGGAACATTCTAAATGAATTAATTTTAGATGCTGGTTATAAAACAAGATTAGCTGCAAATTACAGCCAGGCACTTAATGAAATAGATAAAAAATTACCTGATGTAGCAATACTGGACGTTAAATTAGACAAAGGCGATAACGATGGTATCGAATTATTATCTCATATTAAATCGAAAAATAGCGATGTTCCAGTTATAATGATTTCAGGTCATGCCAACATAGAAATGGCCATTAAATCTTTAAAACATGGAGCATTTGAATTTATAGAAAAACCTTTCGATCAAGCTCGTTTATTAAACTTCATTTCAAGAGCAGTTGAGAATCTAAATTTGAAAAGTCAAAATAAAGACTACGAAAATAAGCTTTTTTCATCTTATGATTTAATTGGTAATAGCAAAAATACTTCATCAATTAGAGACCAGATTGATAAAATCTCAATTACAGAAAGTAGAATATTTATATCTGGTCCATCAGGGTCTGGTAAAGAACTTATAGCTAGAAAAATTCATAAAAAATCTAAAAGAAGCAATAAACCTTTTGTGATTTTAAATGGAGCTTTACTGGATAACAATAAATATGAACTAGAATTATTTGGTGAAGAAAAAAAAGATGGATCTATTTCATATGGGGCTTTAGAGAAAGCAAACAAAGGAACTCTTTTGATCGATCATATTTCAGAAATACCTTTAGATATTCAATCTAAGATTTTAAGAGTTTTGATTGACCAAAAATTTAAAAGAATTAATGGCTCTAATGATATAAAAGTGGATGTAAGGCTTATCTGCTCATCAAATAAAGATTTAAAAAATGAAATTCAGTTAGGAAATTTTAGAGAAGATCTTTTCCACAGAATTAGTGTGTTTGAAATTCATGTAGAGCCTTTAAACAATCGAATTTCAGATATTCCTTTATTAATTAAATATTTTTCAGAAAAGATTTCAAATAATTATAATATTAAAACTTTAGAAATAGATGAAAATGACAGTTATATTCTTAATCATAATTGGAGAGGAAACGTAAGAGAATTGAGAAACCTAATAGAAAGGATTGCAATTTTACAACCTGAATCAAAAGATAAGATCTCTAACATAATTAAAGAATCTTTAAAAAATGATAATTTTCAGGATAAAATCACAGAAAATAGCCTTTCTGTGCCACTAAAAGAAGCTAGAGAAAAGTTTGAAAAGGAGTATTTAACTGTACAATTAAAAAAATTTAATGGAAATATTTCAAAAACAGCAAATTTTGTTGGCATGGAAAGAAGTGCGCTTCACCGAAAGCTTAAAGGACTAGGAATAAAAGAATTCAATTAAATGAACATAATCATTTGTGGTGCTGGTAGGGTAGGTTTTACTATTGCAAAGCTATTGAGTGAGCAAGGCCATTCTATAACTATAATAGATCAATCCAGCGAAGATATTCAAAAAATCAATGATAGCTTAGATGTGAAAGCTATTGTTGGTAAAGGTACTTACCCTTCAATTCTTGAAAAAGCTAATGCATCAGAGGCGGATATGATTATTGCAGTTACCAGAAATGATGAAATTAATATGTTAATTTGTCAAATAGCATACTCAATTTTTAACATACAAAAAAAAATTGCAAGAATCAGATCGCAAGATTATTTAAATCCAAAATTTACTAGAGTTTATAATAAAGAAAATTTACCTATTGATGTAATTATCTCTCCAGAAATTGAAATAGCAAAATCTATTCAAAGAAAACTAGAAGCACCAGGCGCACTAGATAGTGTCCCATTTTCGAAAAATAATATTAGATTGCTTGAAATCTTGATTAAAGATAATTGCAAGCTTATAGGTCAAAAATTAAATGAATTAACAAATAAATTTCCACAATTAGATGCAAATATAGTTGCAATTATTAGAAAAGATAAAACCTTTATTCCAAAAAAAACTGATCAAATTGAATTTGATGACAAGGTTTATGTTATAATTAATTCTTCTCAAATGGCTGAAACTCTTAATGCATTTGGGCATGAGGAAAAAATTTCAAAAAAATTGTTAATTATTGGTGGTGGTAATATTGGTTATAATTTAGCAAAAAATCTAGAGGAAAGCTCAGAGTCTATTAGGGTAAAAATAATAGAAAAAAGTAAAGAAAGAGCAGAATATCTTGCAAGCAATCTCAATAATACAATAATTATTAATGGTAGTGGATTGGATGAGGAGACACTTGAGGAAGCAAATTTAGGAGAAGCTGAAACAGTTTTAGCTCTAACAAATGATGATGAAGATAATTTAATGGTAAGTGTTTTAGTTGAGAAATTTGCAAAGGATCAAAAAGATATTGATGATAAAAGAACTATGGCTTTAATCAATAAACCAAATTATTCACTACTCCAATCTTCATTAAAAATTGATGATATCATTGATCCAAGGATGAATACAGTTTCAAGTATTTTAAAACATATTCATAAAGGAACTATAGAGAATGCCTACACTATTTCTAATGGTGAGTATGAAGTAATTGAAGCTGAGATCATAGAAACATCTGAATTAATTAATAAAGAAATTAAAAATTCAAATTTACCTGATGATATAAGAATTGGCGCTGTATTAAGAGATAAGAAAGTTATTATTCCAAAATCTGATTTTGTTTTTCAAAAAAATGATAATGTAGTTTTTATTGCAAAAAATGACAGTATCCCAATAGTTGAGAATATTTTTAGGTTAAGTCAATAATTTTAATGTCTGGTATTAGAATAAGATACTTAAGTTTTTTTTTTGGCCTTATAGCAGTTCTCTCACTTTTAAATGTTATCTATTCATATTATCTAAATTTATATCTAAATCTTAATACTTATTACTTAAG
>VTPL01000017.1 GCA_008638165.1 Pelagibacteraceae bacterium | reverse complement strand
TTATCTTTAATTGGATTATTTAATATTTTTGGATCATTACTTAGCGGTTATTTATCAACCAAAATAAGTAAAAAAATCATTCTTAGTTCAATTTATTTCTTAAGAGGAATTTCAATAATTTTATTTATATTTCTGCCAGCTAGCAATTTAAATGCCTTTATATTTGGTGCGAGTTTTGGTTTTCTATGGCTTTCAACAGTGCCTGCAACAAGTGGAATAGTTGCGCATTTATTTGGGACTAAATATTTAGGCCTATTATATGGAATTGTTTTTTTAAGTCATCAAATTGGATCTTTCTTTGGTGCTTATCTTGGAGGTCTTTTTCACGATTTATATGGTTCGTATGATTATGCGTGGTATTTAGCAATTGCATTGTCTGTATTTGCAGCAATAATTCATTTACCAATCAAAGAAGAAGCTGTTTTAAGATTAAAGACTGAATAAATTGAATAACATTAATAAACTTTATAAGTTACATAATTCTAATCAACCTTATATCATTTATAAATCGAATAATGGTTTCAAACTTTATTCTGATTTTTCAAAAAAAATCATTTTAAAATCAAAAATAGATGTCGAAAACTTCTTAAATTTTAAATCAAATAAAAAAAGAACAAAAAAAACAGATCTTTTCATAGGTTTTTTTGGTTATGAATTATTAAATAATTTAATAGATATTAAACTTCCAAAACAAAATTCTTTAAATTTTTATAAAGGTATCTTTTATAAACCTGAGTCTGTTATTAGTATTAATAATCTCAATTATTCAAATAGTTATAAAAAGTTAAATAAAAACTTTAAGATTAATATTAATAAGAAAACTTACACTAAAATTTTTGATAGATTTAAAAAAAGAATAAGAGCAGGTGACACTTACCAAATAAAAATTTGTACTAAATATAAATCTAAATCAAAAGTTGATCCATTAGATTTCTTTTCTAGATTATCTGAGTTTAATCTAGCACCTGAGGCATTTATGATTAGGGATAAGGATTTTTCAATTGTTAGCTGTTCTCCAGAAAACCTTATAAATAAAAAAGGTGAACAGATTTCAACAAAACCAATAGCCGGAACTGTAAAAAAAATAGACAAAATGAATAAATCTAAAGCTTTAAAATACTTTAAAAAGAATATTAAAGAAAACAAAGAGCACAATATGATTGTAGATATGGAGAGAAACGATTTGTCTAAAATATGTGTGCCGTTAAGTGTTAAGGTTTCAAAAGAAAAGATAATTGAGGAGTATCGAGATCTTTTTCATTATGTAAGTTTGATTAAAGGTAAAATTAAAAAATCAGTTAATAACCTTCAAATTATTAAAGCAATGATGCCAGGTGGTTCTGTTATTGGATGTCCTAAGATAAACACTTTAAAACTTTTAAATAATCAAGAAAAAGAGAACCGAAATATCTACACTGGAAGCTTTGGTTATATAAAATTTAATGGTGATATGAGATTTAATATAATTATTCGATCAATTCTTAATTTTAAAAATATTTCAGAAGTAGCTGTGGCATCAGGAGTAGTAATAGATAGTAATGCAAATCGTGAATTTAATGAAAATTATATAAAAGCAAAAGCTTTAATAGATTTATATTAATGATTTACATTATAGATCATAACGACTCGTTCACATTTAATGTTGTTCATCAATTTTCTAAATTTGATGAAGTAATTTGTGATAATTATGACAGAGTTAATAATGATATTTTAGAAAAAGCTAGTTCAATCGTTTTATCTCCAGGGCCAGGAAATCCTAAAAATTATCCAAAATCTTCAAAAATTTATAAAAAATACAAGGGAAAAAAAAGAATAATTGGGATCTGCTTAGGTTTTCAGCAAATTCTTTATAATGAAGGAGCTAAAATAGTAGAGCAAAAAAACATTTATCATGGATTTCAATCAGAAATAAAAGTTACCAATAATAGTAAAATTTTTAATAATAATTCAGTATTTAAAGTTGGAAGATATCATTCCTTAAAGCTTAAAGAGCCTTTTAATAAAAGCAATTTTAATATAACAATGCGATGCAAAATTACAAATGTTGCTATGGCATTTGAAAACAATTTAGACAAAATTTATGGATTTCAATTTCACCCAGAATCTTTTTTAACTTTAAATGGCAACTTTCTTATTAAAAAAATCTTATCAGCTTAATAATTTAAAAGAGATTAAATTTAATGATTTATGGGGAGATCATGGTGTTTTCACTACCATGTGGATTTTTAATACACCTTTTAAAATTCTTTTTTTTAAGGATCATATTGAAAATTTAATTAAATCAGCAAAAGTTTATGGAATTAAAAAAAACGATCTTAAAAAAATTATTTTTAAACTTTTAAAAGAAAATTTATCTAATAGTAAAAATTATAATCATTTGTTAAGGGTAGCTTTAACTAAAAAAGTTATTTCAATTTCAGTAAGAAAAAAAATAAAAATTAAAAATAATTTAGCTTTAAAATTAGTAAAATTAAAACGCCAAAAGCCAGAATATAAAAATTTAAAATATAAAGAGATCCTTTCAAATCTATCAAAACTGGATACTAGTAAGACAGATATAGGACTTGTTAGTGGTAAAAAACTTTTAGAAACAGGGACTTCAAATATTTTATTAGCAAAAGATAAAAGAATATATTCTCCTATTAAAGGTTTTTATAAAGGTATTACATTCAGATCTTTAGAAAAGAAATTGCCTAAAATTCATAAAAGAAATATTTTTGTTAATCAATTACAAGAATTTGATGAAATTATTTTAATTGGTTCTGGTAAAGGAGTTGTCTCAGTTAGTAAAATTTATGAGAATAATTGGAAAAGAAAAAGTTTAAATTATTTTAAACTAATATCTAAAGTTTTTAATTCAGAAATAAAAAAATGTAAAAAAATTACTATATGAGAGATCCAAATAATCCTTGTTTATTTTGTAATGTAAAAGAAAGTGGGGTAGCCCATGAAAATGAGTTAGCTTATGCAAGTTATGACACTTATCCTGTCTCAGATCATCATTGTCTCATTATTCCAAAAAGACATGTAGATAATTATTTCGAACTAACAAATGAAGAATTAATAGCCTGCAACGATCTTATCAAATTAACAAAAGATGAAATATTAGTTAAAGATAATAGTGTTAAAGGTTTTAATATTGGAACCAATTCAGGATCAGTGGCTGGTCAATCAATAATGCATTGCCATATTCATTTGATTCCAAGACGTTCTGGTGATGTCGATAATCCTCAAGGTGGTGTTAGGTCAGTAATTCCAAAAAAACAACACTATACAAGAAAAAAATAACCTTAATAACGACAAAATGTACAATACTTATTAGTTGAAGATTATTTTCAACTATACTAAGTATTTTCCTCAATTTAACTAATTTTTATAACCTATGATATATACAAACCCTTTTTCTACATTAGCTGAAACGATCTCACCTGTTGCAATGCAAAGCTTTATAATTGCTATGGTTATTTTAATTGCTGTTGGAACAATTATTCAAATGATCCATCATAAAAATATTACTTATTTTTTCAACAATGCCAAAAAAGCAAAATTATCAGCAACTAAAGAACTTAGTACTGGAGAGAAAACTGCAATTATTGCAAAAACAGCCATCGTAGATATTGGAACAACTTCAGAACTAGGATTTGGTAAAAGAAGACTTGCCCATGTACTTGGTATGTATGGAACAATTTTATTTTGGGTTGCATCTGCTGTTTTAGTTTTTAGTTACACTGGTGCAGGCAAATCTAATTCAGAAATTTGGTCAATGCTTTGGCATGTTGGTGCAATACTTACTTGTCTAGGTGGATATTGGTTTTGGTTTTTTTTAAGAGTTGATGTTTCTGCAGAAGCACATCCTTGGTATAGAATTATTAAAGCTGATTTATTTGTTCTAGCACTTTTAGCTTGTGCTACTTTTGGTTTAGCTTGGTCATACACCCAATTTAATGGTCAAGTTGGTTTATCATATTTATTCTTAGTCTTATTTGTGACTTCAAATATAGTTTTATTTGGAGGAGTATATTGGTCTAAGTTTGCTCATATGTTTTATAAACCTGGAGCAGCAATACAAAAAAATTTAGCTGAAGCAGATGGTTCAAGAGATAACCTTCCGCCTCCAGCTGATGCACCAGAGCAATTTGGTCTTGGAATTAAAAGAGAACAACCTAAACACTATTAAATTTGGAAAAGGAGATAAAATAATATGTCAACATTTGTATACATGACTAGATGTGATGGCTGTGGTCATTGCGTAGATATTTGTCCATCAGATATTATGCACATTGATGAAAACATTAGACGTGCAGTAAACATTGAGCCAAATTTTTGCTGGGAATGTTATTCTTGTGTTAAAGCATGTCCTAATCATGCAATTGATGTTAGAGGTTATGCTGATTTTGCTCCAATGGGACATAGTGTTAGAGTTAGAAGAGAAGAGGAAAAAGGAACAATTTCTTGGAAAATAAAATTTAGAAATGGAACAGAAAAGAATTTTGTGTCTCCAATTACAACTAAACCTTGGGGTAAGTTTATTCCTAAACTTGCAGATGGTGATAAACCAAATCAAGGAGAAATAAATTCGCAAAGATTATACAGAGAACCAGAAGGATTAAATACAGGTGGAGAATTACCAGTTGTTCCTAAAGAGTCGTTTAAGAAAGGGGTATATTACTAATGGCAAAGCATAAAACTCATTACGAAGATTGTGATATTTTAGTTGTCGGCGGTGGTATGGCTGGAACTGGTGCTACGTTTGAAGCTAGACACTGGGGCAGAGACATGAAAATTGTTTGTGTTGAAAAAGCAAACATTGATAGAAGTGGTGCTGTAGCTCAAGGGTTATATGCAATCAACTGTTATATGGGTATGCAGTGGGGTGAAAACCAACCTGAAGATCACGTTAGATATGCAAGAAATGACTTAATGGGAATGGTTAGAGAAGATTTAGGTTATGATATGGCTCGTCACGTAGACTCTACAGTTCACATGTTTGATGAGTGGGGTCTTCCAATGATGAAAAACGAAAAAACTGGAAGATACTTAAGAGAAGGTAAGTGGCAGATCATGATACACGGTGAAAGTTACAAACCGATTGTTGCTGAGGCTGCAAAAAAATCTGCTGACAAAATTTATAACAGAATAATGATTACTCATCTTTTAATGGATGAAGCTCAAGACAATAGAATAGGTGGAGCTGTAGGCTTCAATATGAGAACAGGTGATTTTCATGTATTTAGAGCTAAAGCAGTAATCGTTGCTGCTGGTGGAGCATCTCATATATTTAAGCCAAGATCTGTTGGTGAGGGAATGGGTAGAACTTGGTATGCGCCATGGAGTAATGGTTCAGCTTATGCATTACCTATTGCAGCTGGAGCTAAAATGACTCAGATGGAAAATAGAATTGTTTTATGTAGATTTAAAGATGGATATGGACCAGTTGGTGCTTATTTTCTTCATTTAAAAACATACACTCAAAATGCTAATGGAGAAAACTACGAGAAAAAATGGTATGAACAAACTAAAGAACTAGTTGGTGAATATATTGACCATCATCCAACTCCTACTTGTTTAAGAAATCATGCTTTTATTCAAGAAGTTGCAGCAGGCGGTGGACCAATTCATATGGTTACAACTGAGGCTTTCCAAGACCCACATTTAGAGACTGTTGGATGGGAAAACTTTTTAGGTATGACTGTTGGTCAAGCTGTTGTTTGGGCTTCTCAAAATATCGATCCTAAATATACAAATCCAGAGCTAACAACTTCAGAGCCATACGTTATGGGATCTCATGCAACATGTTCAGGGGCTTGGGTGAGTGGACCTGAGGATTTATCTCCTCCAGAATATTTCTGGGGTTATAACAGAATGTTAACTATTGATGGTTTATTTGGAGCTGGAGACACCGTTGGTGGAAGTGCTCATAAATTTTCATCTGGTTCTTTTACAGAAGGTAGATTAGCTGCAAAAGCTGCAGTAAAATATATTGAGGATAGAAAAGCTGATGGTATTAAAGTTTCAGATAAACAGTGTGAGGACTTTAAAAAAGCTGTCTACAAACCTTTAGAAAACTATACTGTTGCTAGAAATGAGATTACAGGTGGAACAGTATCTCCAAGCTATATCTCACCAATTCAAGGTCTTCAAAGACTTCAAAAGATTATGGATGAATATGTTGGGGGAATTACTTCTAACTATATGACTAATGGTAATATGCTTAAAAGAGGTCTTGAATTATTAGATTGGCTTCAAGAAGATCTAGAACATGTTGGTGCTGAGGATTATCATCAATTGATGAGAGCTTGGGAATTAAAACACAGAGCTTTAACTTCACAGTGTGTTACTGAGCATACATTGTTTAGAGAGGAAACTCGTTGGCCTGGATATTACTATAGAGGGGACCACATGAAACTAGACGATGAAAATTGGCATTGTTTAACAGTTTCAAGAAGAGATCCTAAAACTGGTAAATTCAGCATGGAGAAAGTTCCTGTTTACCATATCGTAGACGAGAACGAGAAAAAGAAAGCCTCTTAAAATTAATCAAAGAGTAATTTCATGGATCTTCTAGCAAAATCAGATGAAGAGATATTTGCTATAGCTAAACCTATCTGGGAGAATTTGGTTAAATCCTCAAATCTTAAAGATTATGGAGGTTTTACTAGAGATTTTTCAACTCAGATGTTGTTTGGTGCAAACGAGGTAGAGCTTGGAAAACAATGGGCTAATAATAAGATTATTGTTAACCTTAAAGAAATGTTTGAGCCTTTCGGCACTCTCAAAAGAGGTGAGCACGTGACTGTTTTAATAAAACAACTTAACACTGAAATTCCAGGAGAGTTCCTTGGTAGGTTAGTTCTTGGTGTTGAGGATGGTGTGGTTAAGGTTTTCGGTGCAACAATCTACTAGTAAAAAAAATTACTGTTTAAGTATAAATTATTTGACATATTGTTTTGTGGGTGTATTCAGCACTCAAAATGCAATTTTCAAATAATAAAATTTTAGAAAAAGTTTTAAATCTTAAATCAATAATAATTAAAACAAGTATTTTTACAGGATTAGCAGCTTACTGGGGTATAATTTTAGTTGGCACTCTAATAACTTTTAGCTAAGTTATTTAAGGTTTTAATATATTTATTCGATGGAAGTTTTCTTACCAATAGCACAAGTATCTATTAACGCAGTCGAGATATTATTTTTAAGTGCAATCGTTGGAATTTTATCAGGTCTATTTGGTGTTGGTGGAGGTTTTTTAATGACACCATTTTTAATTTTTTTAGGTGTGCCGCCCGCATATGCAGTTGCGAACGAAGCTAACAATATTCTTGCAACTTCTGTTTCAGGTTCAACGACACATTATTTAAAAAATACTTTAGATTACAAGATGGGCTTTATGATTGTAATTGGTGGTGCAATTGGAACTTTATTAGGGATTTATACTTTTTCTTATTTTAAGGGTATAGGAAAAATCGATACGGTTATTTCTTTAGCCTACATGTATATCCTTGCAATAATTGGAACTCTAATGCTTGTTGAAAGCTTAGGTGAAATTGATAATTCAAGAAAAAATGCTTTAATTAAAAAAAAGCTACATGTTCATTACTGGATTCATGGTCTTCCATTAAGAATGAGATTTCCAAAATCAAAATTATATGAAAGTATTTTTACACCAATAATCATTGGTCTGATGGTTGGTTTTATAGCTGCGATTATGGGTATAGGCGGAGCATTTATTTTAGTTCCAGCAATGATTTATATCATTAAGATGCCAACTAAATTAGTTCCAGGCACATCTTTGTTTGTAACAATTTTTGTAAGTGTAATTGTAACTTTTCTTCATGCATTTAATTATGGTTCTATAGATTTAGTTTTAGTTTTATTATTAGTGGTTGGTTCAATTATTGGTGTTCAGTCTGGTCAAAAACTTGGAGAAAAAATTAATAGTTCTGGTTTAAAAGCATTATTAGCAATTTTATTGTTAGCTGTAGGTATTGCAATTGCTTATGACACTTTCTTTGTTGAGCATGTTGAAAAAGAAATTATGCAAGTTAACAATGATGATTTGAATGCACTATCAATGCTAGTTCAAAAGTTCTCTAAAGAAATGCCAGTAATTTATAGTTTGTTCTCAATCTTTTTTGCAATAGCTTTAGGTGTTAGTGCAGCATTTATTAGAAGATTTTTTTCTGATTTAAAGAAAAAACATTTTTCTAAATCAGCTTAATTACATTAAATAGTTTGAATAAATCTCAATTGTTAGAATACTAACAATACCAACTGTACTCATTGCAATAAATCCTACTACGAATGGCTTGTATCCCATTGACTTAAGATCTCTTAAATTTGTAGACAAACCTATCGCAGCCATTGCCATCGTAAGAAAAATTTTCGAACTAAGTTTAATAAAATCAACAGTATCAGACCAATTTTTTGATGCTGTTGTATCTAGAAATAATTGATCACCAATATTTCTAAATATGATCATTGCTACAAATCCTAATACAAAATATGGAAAAATACTTACAATTGAGTAGTTTTGTTCTTTAGTCTGTCCTCTGTTATAAAGATAGGCAAACAAAGGGATCATTATAACTAAAAACGTATTTCGTATAAGTTTAGTGACAGTTGCTACGTTAAGTGTTTCAGGGCTGTTAAATTGTTGATCATAAATCAATCCAGCTGCAGCAACTTGTGAAGTTTCGTGAATAGAGGTACCCAAAAATAAACCAATTTTTAACGAGTCACTATCAAAATAAAAATTTGCAAAATATGGGTAAATCAACATTGATAGAATTCCAAATACCGTAATATTTGCAATTGCGTATGAAATTTCATTTTTTTTTGCTTTAATAACAGGTGCTGTTGCCATAATCGCTGTTGTTCCGCAAACTGTACTTCCAATTGAGATTAGATAAGACATATGTCTTGGGATCTTAATTATTTTAACAACTAACTTAACAACTATTAGCACGCTAACGATACAAATTATAATTAAGGGTATTGCAATTTTTCCAAACTCTAAAAATTCAAAAGGTTTAAGCTGTATACCTAGGCAAATAATACCTAATTTTAAAATATATTTTTGAGTAAAATCTAGACCAAGACTTATACTCTCTCTAACCTTAAAAATATTTCCAAAAAAAATTCCAATTAAAATTGCAATCATTGCAGTTGAAATTGGACTTTTTTCATAACCAAGAAGTTCAATTCCAATTATATTATTGAAACCTTGGGAAAGGGTATAAAGAACAAAAGCAAGGATTATACCTGGTATTACTACCAGGTATTTATTTCTTAACATTGATTTTAATTATTAGGATTTATGCACTTCTGTAAAGTTTAGTCATAACAAATTCTTTATGACCTAACGCTTCTGCACAAGTTAATCTTCCGTTAGCAACTCTTAGCATTGATTTAATTAATTCATCTCCAGCTTGATCTAAATTCATTTCTCTTGAAAGAATTTTAGAGACATCACAATCAATGTGCTCACCCATACCAGCAACTGTTATAGGATTTGCAGTTAATTTAACTACTGGTTCAATTGGATTACCAACGATATTACCTTGTCCAGTAGGGAACAAGTGAATATTAAATCCTGCTGCTGCTTGAAGTGTTATACATTCAGCTGCTGCAGAAGAGGTATCCATAAAATATAAACCTTTTCCTTTAGTTGGTTCTTCTGCTGGTTCTAAAACATCTATAAATTTTCTAGATCCAATTTTTTGAAAATTACCAAAAGCTTTTTCCTCAATTGTTGTTAGTCCACCTGCAATGTTTCCAGCTGTAGGTTGACTTTCTGATAAATCATCAGTTGCTTCTTTTAAGATGAAATCATTATAATCGTTCCATGTTTTCAAAAATTTTTCTGAAGCTTCTTTAGTTGCACCCCTTGTTGCACAAACTTGTTCTGCACCTGTTAATTCAGATGTTTCTCCAAAGCATAAATGAACTCCTAGTGGCTCTAATTTATCCATTAGATTTCCAACTGTAGGGTTTGCAGCTAATCCCGATGTTGTATCAGACTCACCACATTTAACTGAAATCCATAAATCACTTAATGGACATTCTTCTCTTTGTTTTTCAGATGCCCACATTGAAAACTCTTGAGCTTTTTTTGAAGCTTTCATTATAGTTCCAATGTCACCAGTTCTTTCAATATGAAATCCTTCAACAGGTTTTCCAGTTTTAGCGATTTCATCTACAATTCTTTTTGTCCATTTAGGTTCAATTCCAATTACAATCACAGCTGCAACGTTTGGATTTTTACCTGTTCCAATCATTGTTCTAAAATGTAATTCTAAATCAGCTCCAAATTGTAACCTTCCGTAAGAATGGGGAAGTGCAATTGTGCCTTTAATGTTATTTGCTACAGCTTCAGCACATGCATTAGAAATATCGTCTACAGGAAGAATAATTACATGGTTTCTTGTACCAGCTCTTCCATTTTCTCTTTTATAACCTAAAAAACTTTTTGGGATTTCCATAATTTCCTACCACTTCTTTGTTTTAACATTGTGAACATGTACGTGTTCACCTTTTTTAATTGATTTAACTACTTTTCCAATATCGTGACCATATTTTAAGATAGTATCCCCTTCATTTAGATCAACCATTGCAATTTTGTGTCCTAGAGGAATTTCATCCATAGATTGAATATTTACTGTTTTATCATTTTCCATAATCCAGCAAGAGCAATCCTGTTTAGGTGTAATTTTTTCAATAACAACAACTCCTACGTTGTCTTTTTCGTCGTGTATAATTATATCTGTAGCCATATTTATTTGTGTCGATTTGTTTGTTTGAAATTTTGAAATTCTTATATATTAATCGCGCAAATTAACAAATTATTTTTAAAAAAAATTATTTTACATTAAAAATTTAAAACAATTAACAGGGGAAAAATTATGGCAAAAATGACAACAGAAGAAGCTTTTGTAAAAGTTTTACAAATGCATGGTATCGAACATGCGTTTGGAATAATTGGCTCTGCCTTTATGCCTATCTCTGATATTTTTCCTGATGCTGGAATAACTTTCTGGGATGTAGCACATGAGACCAATGGTGGATTGATTGCAGATGGTTACACAAGAGCTACTGGAAAAATGTCGATGGTTATTGCACAAAATGGTCCTGGAATTACTGGTTTAGTAACCCCTATTAAAACAGCATATTGGAACCACACTCCATTATTATTAGTAACTCCTCAGGCTGCTAACAAAACTATGGGTCAAGGTGGTTTTCAAGAAGTTGAGCAAATGAACTTATTTAAAGATATGGTTTGCTATCAAGAAGAAGTTAGAGATCCATCAAGAATGGCAGAAGTATTAAATAGAGTTATTGAAAAAGCTATTAGAGGATCAGCTCCTGCACAAATAAATGTACCAAGAGATTATTGGACACAAGTTATTGATATTGATCTTCCACCAATTGTAAGACTTGAAAGACAAAGTGGTGGTTCTGAAGCAATTACTAAAGCTGCGGATCTTTTATCAAAAGCTAAATTTCCTGTAATTTTATCTGGAGCAGGTGTTGTTATAGGTGGAGCAATAGAAGAAACAAAAAAACTTGCTGAAAAATTAGATGCACCTGTATGTTCAGGTTATCAACATAATGATAGTTTTCCTGGAAGTCATCCATTAGCTGTTGGACCATTAGGATATAATGGTTCTAAAGCTGCAATGGAATTAATTTCAAAAGCAGATGTTGTTTTAGCACTTGGAACAAGATTAAATCCTTTTTCTACATTACCTGGCTATGGAATTGATTATTGGCCTAAGAATGCAAGTATTATTCAAGTAGATATTAATCCTGATAGAATTGGATTAACTAAAAAAGTAACAGTTGGTATTAGTGGTGATGCTAAATTGGTTGCAACTCAAATCTTAGAAAAACTATCTTCAAGCGCAGGTGATACTGATAGACAAGCAAGAAAAGATTTAATTCACCAAACTAAATCAGCCTGGTTACAAAAACTTTCAAGTCTTGATCATGAAGATGATGATGAAGGTACAGTTTGGAATAAAGAAGCAAGAGAAAGAGATGCTGATAGAATGTCACCAAGACAAGCTTGGAGAGCAATTCAAGCTGGTATGCCAGATGATGTCATTATTTCTAGTGATATTGGAAATAATTGTGCAATTGGAAATGCTTATCCTACGTTTGAAAAGCCAAGAAAATATTTAGCCCCAGGATTATTTGGTCCTTGTGGATATGGTTTTCCAGCAATTTTAGGCGCTAAAATTGGCTGTCCAGAAACTCCAGTAATTGGATTTGCTGGTGACGGTGCATTCGGTATCAGTATGAACGAAATGAGTTCGTGTGCTAGAAAAGAATGGCCAGCAATTACAATGGTAATTTTTAGAAATTATCAGTGGGGTGCTGAAAAAAGAAATACTACTTTATGGTTTGATAATAATTTTGTTGGAACTGAACTAGATCCAGAATTAAGTTATGCAAAAGTTGCTGATGCTTGTGGATTAAAAGGTGTTACAGTTAGAACAATGGAAGAAACCACAAATGCAATCAAACAATCTTGTGAAGATCAAAAAAAAGGGATTACAACTTTTATAGAAGTTATTCTAAATCAAGAACTTGGTGAGCCATTTAGAAGAGATGCTATGAAAAAACCAGTTAGAGTTGCTGGTATCAACAAAGAAGATATGAAGAAACAACCTTCTTTGGCATCTTAATACTTCTATATTAATATTAGTTATTATAATCTTGCTCAATGGGAGTAAGTAACGATAAATTTTGTACTTGGATTAATGAACTTAATCCAAGAACAAATATCCAAACATTATCTAAAGACCTTGAATGTGAATGGTTGATTGTTGGTGCAGGTTATACAGGTCTATCAGCAGCCAGAAAATTAGCAGAGATATATCCCAATAAAACTATAACTTTAATTGACGCTCAGTTAGCAGGTGAGGGTGCTAGTTCAAGAAATTCAGGATATTTAGTTGATACAACACTTAATGACGGTTTCACTTCTGATAGAGATTTAGAAAATTATAAAAAAAAAACAGATATTTATAAACTGGGAATCAAAGCAGTTAAAAAGTTTATACAAGAATATCAAGTTGACTGTGATTTCAATGAATGTGGAAAATATTATGCATCTTCAAAAATTGATGACCAAAAAACATTAGAAAATTTTTCAAAAATTTTATCAAAATTAAATTATGAAAATCACTTATTATTTAAAGATGATTTAAAAAAACAATTGGGTACAAATTTTTATAACGTTGGCCTTTATACAAAAGGTGGAATTTTATTAAATCCTGGGAAGTTAGTAAGAGCAATGATCAATGCATTACCAAATAATGTAAATCTTCTTGAAAATTCATTCTTAATAAATTGGAAAATTAATAATGGTAAAATTATTTGTGAATTTGAAAAAGGAACAATAAAGAGCAAAAAAATTATCTTTGCTACAAATGGATTTTTAAAATCTCTTGGCATTAAGAAAAATTATAATTTTCCATTAACTTTAACAGCCAGTATGACTAGACCCTTAAATAGTAAAGAATATTCAGATATTGGAAGTCCAAAAGAATGGGGTGTTTTGTCTGTAAGACCAATGGGTGCTACAGTAAGAATGACTAAAGATAAAAGGATTATGATTAGAAATACCGCTGAAGTATCAAATCCTTTTAAAATGTCAAAAATGGAATTAGATAAAAGGGCAGCTATTCAGAAAATTGGAATAAAAAAAAGATTTCCTCAATTACCCAATGATATAATTGAGTCTACATGGTCAGGAGTTGTTTCAAGATCAAGAAATAGTTCACAAATTTTTGAAAAATTAGATGACAATGTATTCGTTGCAGGCTGTTATAACGGATCAGGTATTGGTGTTGGGACACTATTTGGTGAACAAATTGCAATTAAGGCGGCAAATGAAACTTCAGAGGAGATTAAAATTATAGAAAAGAAAAAAAAACCTACATGGCTTCCTCCAACATTTTTTTTAGATATTGGTGTAAAAACTAGACTTATGTATGAACGTTTAAGATCGAGATCTGATATTTAATTTATTACAGCCTTTGCAGTTCCAAGTTTATCAATTTTTCCAATATAAAGACCATTACCATTGATTGGAACAACACCCACAGTTGACCCAGTAAAGACCCAAAAGTCTTTATTGATATTAATTTTATCCTTTTTAATTTTATTCAAAACAAATTTTAGAGAATTAAGTGGATTAATAAAAACTGTATTAGTGTTTCCATCGACACTTTGCTTAATCTTTCTATTAGAAATATTGGTTTTAAGATTACCTATATTGATTTTTTTATATTTTTTCTTTTGGCCTATCAAGAATTTTACATTAGCACCAAAATCACTACACAAGTCGCCAAAAGATGTGATCCCTTTTTTTCTTTGTCTATAACCGACAACTTCAATGCAAGGTGCCATATAAGAAATAAATTTTGAAATATTTCTTGAGGAGATTAAACCTTTAGATGAAAAAAATGATTTTTTAATCTGGTAACAAACTTCAAGTTCAATTCCCAATGTTCCCTTATTTATTTTTACTTTACCTCCACTTTTAACAACATTTCTTTTATAGATTGATGCATAAAAGGGTTCTTTTTCTTTTAATTTTTTCATAACTGGAATTGCTGTTCCAGCAGCTTTAAATCCAACTATTGGTTCATTAATTTTGCTTTCACAAAGTTTTCTAAATTTTTGAGCATTAATTAATTTTTTTGAATATTGTCTTGGTATTGGAGCTATTAATTTATTTGTTAAAAATGCATTAACAATTTTATCTGATGTTTTTTCAATTAAAGTTTTTTTCATTAAGCTACAATTAGTTTATTACAGACATTGGATCAAGCCTTGTTTGGAACCAATTGACTCTAAAATCTAAATGTGGTCCAGTGGATCTTCCAGTGGAACCTACCGTTCCTATTATATCACCTTGATTAATTTGATCTCCAACTACAACCAAAACATCTTCTAAGTGAGAATAGATAGTTGAAATTCCATGTCCGTGATCCATAATTATAGTTCCTCCAGTATAATATAAGTCTTTTTCTGCCAAAGTTACTATACCTCGACCAGAAGATTTAATTGGTGTCCCTTTTTTTGCAGCTATATCTATTCCATAATGAGGCCATCTTGGCTTTCCATTTAAAATTCTTTGGCTTCCATAAACTCCACTAATTATTCCATCAACAGGCATTATAAAATTATCTTTAAAAAAACTTAAATCAGAATTTATAGCTCTAGCTTCACCAATTTTATTATTTTCTTCTTTAATTCTTTTATAAACAGATTCTGGTGGTGTTACTTTATTTTCAGGCAAACCATCTATTCTTTGAATATTATATTTTCTTTTATAAATTTTCTTAACGATAATTTCTTTTTTATTATCTAAGATTTTAGTTATTTTTAAATCAAACTTTCTATCTCTATCAATGCCAAAAACAAAATATCCCTCATTAGAAACTTTAACATTTTTTTTATCTATAATTATTTTTGCACTCGGATCAGTTTTTCCAACTATAAAATGGCCTTGAAAAAATTTACCATTAAATTCAATTGATTTTACTTGAGTAATTAATATTAAAAAAATGAATAAGCTTTTATATATTACTGAGCTGTCCATCCACCATCGATTAAAATTGATGTTCCAGTTATCATAGATGAAGCAGATGAAGCTAAAAAGCATACAGCTGTTGCAACATCACTTTCAGTTGCTAGTTTTCCCATTGGAATTCTGCTTAATGCTGATTTCTTAAATTTTTTGTTTTTAAAGAAGTTTTTTACCATTGGGGTAGCAACAAATGTGGGAGCTACAGTATTTACTCGAATATTATGTTTAGCAAGCTCAACACCCATTCCTTTTGTTAAACCTTCTATTCCAAATTTTGTCATATTATACACATTTCTGCCCTCACATCCCACATGGCCAAGTTGAGACGACATATTTATAATTGAGCCAGACCTTTTTTTATTTTTGAGCATTTTCTTAACTACTAATTGGGCTACATTGAATGCAGCCTTTAGATTTAGATCTACTAAATAGTTCATACTTTTTTGTTTAACCTCAACAAAAGGTTCTGGTAAATTAGTTCCAGCGTTATTGACTAAAATATCTATAATTTTTATTTTTTCTAACTTAGACTTAGTTTCTTCATAATTCATAACATCACAAAGAATTTTAATAGTTTTGCCTTTAACTTTTTTTATTTCCTTTTCTAATTTATCTAAATCTGATTGAGTTCTACTTAGTGCAATAATGGTTGCACCTGCTTCAGCTAAAGCTATAGAGCAAGCTCTACCCAAACCTTTTCCAGCACCTGTAACGAGCGCATATCTATTTTTAAGGTTAATTTTTTGTAAATACATTTAAAAAAATAATACTTTAATATCTGTTTTTATTAAATCTATAGCAACGATTAAAATTGCTAATAAACCAGCCCATGCTATCCATCTATACTTTTGTATCCATCCAGAAATCAAATTAGCAGCTGTTGCCATTAGAATTATAGAAAGCAATAATCCAAATACAAGCAGTCCATAATGTTCCCCTGCAGCTCCCGCTACTCCAAGAACATTATCTAAACTCATGGTAAAGTCAGCCAATAAAACTGTCCAGATAGCTTTTATAAAACTTGAATTATCAACTTTAATATCTTCTTCTTTATTAGCACCTTTAATTACATCAACGTAAAGTTTATAGACTATATATAAAAGTAAAATACCGCCAATAAGTCTAAGACCAGGTATTTGTAGAAGATAGGCGGTTAAAAGAGTTAGAATTACTCTTAAAATAATTGCACCACCAATTCCCCAAAAAATTACTTTTTTTCTTTGTTCGACTGGAAATTTAGATGCAACCATTCCAATAATAATTGCATTGTCTCCAGCAAGAACTAAATCAATTAAAATAATTTGTGTTAAGATCGCTAATTGATCAGGTGAAAAAAACTCAGCTAACATTAATTTTGTAGTATCATATCTGCACCTTTTTCAGCAATCATAATTGTAGGTGCGTTAGTATTCCCTGAAGTAATATTTGGCATTATTGATGCATCAATTACTCTTAAATTCTTAATTCCTCTTACTCTTAATTTTTCATCAACCACTGACATTTCATCTTGTCCCATTTTACAAGTTCCGACTGGATGAAAAATTGTTTGAGTATAGTTAGATCCTTCTTTAACTAATTCTTCATCATCAGTAATATGTACACCAGGTCTGTATTCTTCTGGTTGGTATTT
>VTPL01000016.1 GCA_008638165.1 Pelagibacteraceae bacterium | reverse complement strand
AAATCTTCAAATAAATTATTTAGACCATCTTTTAAAATATGACTCATTGTAAATGAAATTTTATTTTCTTTATTTAGGCAACTAAAAATAATTTTATCCTTATTTAAAGTGATAAAATACCTATTATCCAAATCTTTACTCATAAGTAATAATTTGATTTGTTTGTCGAAAATCTAATGTTTTTATATTTTTGAAATTTTCATCTTCAATAATTTGATTTACTGTATTTAATAAATTTACATTTATTTCAGATGGTAAACGAATAATTAAACCTTTTTTAGTTTTGATATCCCATCTATTTGATTTAAAGTAATAAAAGTTTTCTATTTTACTTGCATCAAAATTAGATTTATCTAAAATTTCTTTTAATATCAAAAAATCATTAGCATCTATGCTACCAAAAATAAAAGGTAAGTCGATTACTTGATCATTTCTTTTTTTAATTAATTTTCCATTTGATCCAATTAAGTAATCAATATTATTAATTTTAGTGATTCCTAAAAAATTGGTTTTAATAAGATTAATATTTATAGTAGATGGATATTCTTTAAATACCCAAAACTTCTCAACAAGATTATTTGAATTTATATTTTTTGAAATTTCTAAATTATCTATAAAAAAAATATTTTTTTTTTTATAATTTGTAATTATTTCGTACAAATTTGAATTTTCTGTATCATTCAAACCTGAAATATTTATAAGATCAATTTTAAATAATTGTAAATTTATATATTTAAAATTATTAACAGAAGCCAAAATTGCAAATAAGAATAAATAAATAATTATTTTTCTATTTGTTCGTTGATGCATCATTCAACAATAGTTCAATTAGTTTAATGAAACTAATTCCTTTGTGCGCACATATTTCTGGCACTAAAGAAAGTTTGGTCATTCCTGGCTGTGTATTAATTTCTAATAGATAAAATTTATTATTAAAAAATTTAAAGTCAGATCTAGTTACACCTCTACAACCTAATAAATTATGTGCTCTTAATGAAATATTCATTAGTATGTTTAAGTCTTTTTTACTAATATTTACTGGAATTATATGCTCAGTTTTTGCTTTGGAGTCATACTTTGCTTGATAATCATAAAATTTTCTTTTTGGTTTAAGTTCAATCGCACCTAGTTTTTTTTTACCTAAAATAGCCGCTTGAATCTCTCTACCAGGTATAAATTCTTCAATTAAAATTTTCTTATAGTTTTCAAGTAACTTTATTTTTTTCTTAAAATTTAATTTGTTACATATAAAAACATCTACACTTGAACCTTCAGCAATAGGTTTAATTACCACTGGAAATCCAAAACTGTTCTGTATTTGGTTTTGTAACTTTGAGTAGGGTCTGTCAAAATCAAATTTAATATACTTAGGAGTTAAAATTTTATTTTTTATAAATAATTTTTTTGACACCTCTTTATCCATTGCTTTAGCTGATGCTTCAACTCCAGAATGGGTATAAGGAATTCCAATATTTTCTAAAATTGTTTGAAAATAACCATCTTCTCCAAACTGTCCGTGCAGAGCATTGAATATCTTATTAGGTTTAAATTTTTCAACTATTTTATATATCTCATTATCTGGTTCACAAACTTTAACTATATATCCATTTTTTTTTAATTCTCTGGCTACTTGTATTCCAGTCTGAATACTTATTTCGCGCTCCTTAGAGAATCCGCCAGAAATTACTAATATTTTTTTTTTCAATTTTCTAAAATTTTTATTTCTTTTTCTAATTGAATTCCTGTTTTACTGAATACACTTTTTTCTACAAAATTAATTAAATTTTTCATATCTTCAAATGTGGCATCACCTGTATTAATAAAAAAATTTGAGTGTTTTTTTGAAATACATGCACCACCAAATTTCAAATCATTCGAAACTGACTCTTTTATTAACTCCCAAGCTTTTTTGTTGGTCTTATTAATTGGATTTTTAAAAGTACTTCCGCTAGTTTTGATCTTAGTTGGTTGATTTAACTCTTTTTTATTTTTTAATTTAAGCATATTTTCTTTTATTTGCCCTGACTCCTTTTTTAAACCTTTGAAAGACGCACTTAAGAATATTAGATCCTCTGATAAATTGTTATGTCTATATTCAAATTTAATCTCTTTTGCTGGTATTGTAATTATATTTCCTTTTTTATCTAAAGCTTGTACTGAAATTAATATATCTTTAATTTCTGCTCCAAAACATCCTGCATTCATTTTGATTGCACCACCAACTGTACCTGGTATACAAAAGAGAAACTCAAATCCACTAAGACCATTATCTGCAGCAAATTCAGATAATTTTTTATCATTCACAGCTGTTCCTGAAATAATCACGTCTGAATTTAAAATAGACAGCCTATTAAAATTCTTACCGAGTTTAATCACTACTCCATCAAAGATTTCGTCTGTAATTAAAGTATTTGATCCTGCACCTATTACATGAATTTTTTCTTTGTTATTTAGAATCTTTAAAAATTTTACGAGGTCTTTAAGTTCGTTTGCTTTAAAAAAAACTTTTGCCTTACCGCCAATATTAAACCAATTTTTTTTTTTTAAATCTGCGTCGTATATGATGCTTTCTTCGAACTCTTGAAGAAGCTTTTTTAATTCAATAGTTTTCATTTAATTAACTTTGGTAAATCTCTAATCCAGGAAGAAATAGATCCCGCACCCATCCCTACAATTAATTTTTTTCCGTACATACTGTTTTTTAAATATTTCGCTAATTCAAATTTATTTTCAATCATTATTAATTTAACCCTAGAGTTTTTGATTAATAATTTTGCAAAACTCTCATAACTAAACCCTAATTTAATTTTTTCACCAGCAGTATAAATTGGACATAAAATGACAGTGTCAGCATCTTTAAATGCTAAAGAAAATTCTTTTTTCAAATCTTTTAATCTTGATATTCTGTGTGGTTGAAAAATACATATTTTTTCATGTGTACTGAAAACTTTTTTTATACCTTCCAAAACAACTTTAATTTCTGTTGGGTGATGTGCATAATCATCATAGACATCGACGTTATTATAAGTGAATACTTTGTTAAATCTTCTCTCTACACCTTTGAAATTTTTAAGGCCCCTCTTAATATTTTTCACAGGAATACCCAGGGATAAAGCTACTCCAATTGAGCCAACTGCGTTTCGAATATTGTGAATTCCCAATAAAGGTATCTTGATATTTTTTATGATCTGATTTTTTTCATTCGAAAAATTAATATTAATATCAAATTGAGAATATAATTTATTTTGTCTTATGTTTATAATTCTTAGATTAGAGCCATTTTTTTGACCATATGTATAAAAATTTTTATTTTTTAAAGATTTAATTAACTCATTATTAATTTTATCATCACTACAGATAAATGATTTTCCAAATGATGGGACCTTATTTACAAATCTTGAGAAATAATTTTTTAAATCATTCATAGATTTATAAAAATCCATATGCTCACGATCAATATTGGTGATAATTGCATATGTTGGTGAGATATGGATGAAACTTCCATCAGACTCATCAGCTTCCAAAATAGACCAATCACTTGTTCCAAGTTTTGCGGTATTTTTTATGGCATTTATTACTCCACCATTAATTATAGTAGGATCGATTTTTGTTTCTTGAAATATAGCTGCAAGGAGTGATGTTGTTGTTGTTTTTCCATGAGAACCTACCACCACGATATTTTTCATTAGAGAAACTAGGTTTGCCAACATTTCACCTCTTTTGATAACTGGTATATTTCTTTTTTTAGCTTCAATTAATTCTGGATTGTCATTTTTGATTGCTGAAGAAACAACTACAATCGTAGCTTTGTTTAAATTTTTTTTTGACTGACCCAAAAAAATTTGGATTTTTTCTTTCTTTAATCTTTCTATATTTTTATTAGTATTTATATCGCTTCCTTGAACTTTAAAACCTTGGCTATTCATAATTAAAGAAAGTCCACTCATTCCTATCCCACCAATTCCAATAAAATGAATGATTTCTTTTTTTGCGATTTTAATTTTCATCAATAACTCTTAGTAACTTCTGGTTTATATTAAGCCAAGAATTATTGTAATTTAATTTTTTTAAATTTGATTTTTTATCAAATAATGCTGATTTATTATTCAATATATTTAAAAGAAATTCTAATAATTTATCGTGAGAAAGTGTTTTTTGATCTAACACCCAACAACATCCTTTACCTTCATAAAAATTAGCATTTTTTAATTGATGATCATCTTTAGCTGAAGGAAGTGGTATAGCTATAAAAGGTTTGTTTAATAAAGACATTTCTGCCAGCGATGAAGCTCCAGCTCTTGTAATACATAAATCAGAAAAATTAATTATTTCATGAAATTTTTCCTCAAAATCAAAAATTTGGTTTTCAATATTTTGATCATCATAAAATTTTTTTAAATTACTAATATTTTCCTTGCTTGTTTGTTGTATAACACTAATAGAAAACTTTTTTGAAAGATCAAATATTACCTCTTTCATCAATTCATCAAATATTTTTGCACCTTGACTCCCACCCACAATTAAAAAACATAATTTCTCGTTTAGTTTGTTATTTGGTTTTAAATCATAGAAACTTTTCGAGACAAGAGGTTTAATTAATTCTATTTTATGATTATGTTTTTTTGGATAATTAAGAATATTATCTGAATAGCATAATATTTTTTTAGCAAAATTTAAAAAAAATCTATTACCCCTACCTAAAACCATATTTGGTTCTAATAAAATAATTGTTAATCCTAAAATTTTTGAGCCAATAACAACAGGTATAGACATGTATCCACCTATAGAGATTACTTTATCTATTTTCTCTTTTTTTAAAAAAAAAATTGATTTAGCTACTAAATAAATTAGCTTAATTAAATTTATTGGAAAAAAAATATTAAAGTTAATTTTTGGTGTATCAATAATTTTTATTTTATAACCTTTAGATGAAAAAAATTTTAACCCTCTTAAATCTGTTGAAAAAAAAATTTCAAAATTGTTACTTAAATGTTCTTGGATAATCTTAGCAGGGATAACATGACCTCCTGAGCCACCAGTTGTAATTAGAATTTTCTTCACCTTTAGATTTCAACTTTTCTTTTTGTCAAATTTAAGATAATTCCTGAGAGTAATGAAACACTAATAATTGATGACCCCCCATAACTTAAAAACGGCAATGTCATACCAGTGGTAGGAAATAAACGAATATTTACACCAATGTGTATCATTGCTTGAAATAGTATTAAGCTAATAGAACCAACAAGTATTAATTTAACTTTGTTATCAGTTATTTTTTCTACTTTTTTTAATACTGAAAAAATGAACGTTAGAAATAAAATTAATATCAATATTATAGCTATTATACCAAATTCTTCCGAAATTACTGAAATTATATAGTCGGTATGAGCCTCTGGAACTCGATTTTTAAGAGTACCCTCCCCAATACCTTTGCCGAAAAAGCCGCCACTTGTTATCGAGTCAATAGCTTT
Source organism: Pelagibacteraceae bacterium (assembly GCA_008638165.1). Lineage (GTDB taxonomy): Bacteria > Pseudomonadota > Alphaproteobacteria > Pelagibacterales > Pelagibacteraceae > Pelagibacter. Next base: position 12,344 of record VTPL01000016.1, on the reverse strand, counting down.
GTCTGATTGAAAGTTATAAGAACCAGTTTCTTTGTCAAAAAAAGAAAATATTCTATTTTTTATATATAGAAATTTTGGCACATAAAAAACAAGATATAACAAAAATGATAAACCAACTATTGACAACAAACTTAGCGTAAGAAGGCTGATACCAGAAATAAATATTAATAATATCCAGCTAATTACAATCAACAATGTTTGCCCTAAGTCTGGCTGTATAATTAATAAAATTGCAATTGAAGAAGTAATCAAAAAAGTAACAAAAAACTTAAGAGTAAAACTTGAAATTTGATTATTTGAAATAATTAATCCCATAATTATTATAAAAAAAGGCTTAACAAACTCAATAGGTTGTATTCTTGGTAAGATAAAAAGATCTAACCATCTTTTAGAACCTTTCACATTTACTCCAATAAGTGGAACTAGTATTAAAAGTATAAGAGAAAAAAAGAAAATATAAATTGAAATTCTAAATAAACTGTCTTGATCTAAATAAGAGAATATAAAAATTATTAATAATCCTAAAATAACAAAAATTAAATGTTTAAAAAAAAAGAAATAACTATTTGTATTCAATTTATCTGAAGCAATTAACGAAGTGGATACTAATGAAAAAAACAATCCAGTTATAAAAAGAGTTATAACAATAGATAGAATAAATTTGTCTAAATTTTTCCACCACTGATAAAAGTAAAAAAAACTAAAAAATTTACTGATCATAAATATTTTGTAATCAGTTTATTGAAATATTTACCTCGTTCTTCAAAGTTTTTAAAACTATCAAATGAAGCTGCTGAGGGGCTAAATAAGATAACTTTTTTTTGACTATCATCATTTTTCATATCTTGAAACACTGCATCTAATGCTTTTGATAAACTAATAAATTTTTTTAATTTAATTTTATTTTTTAGATCATTTACAAATTTAATATAATTTATTCCAAAGATGTATCCTTTGATATTTTGATAAAATTTTTTAGATAATTTAAACTGATCACCTTTTTTAGGGATTCCTCCAATAAGCCAATAAATTTTTTTTTTATTTTTTAACATTTCTATTGATGCAGAATAACTAGTGGATTTAGAGTCATTTATAACCAAAATATCTTTCTTATTAAAAACAATTTGTTGACGGTAATCTAAACCTTTAAACTTATTTACTGTATTAATTAAATTTGTCTTTTTAATTTTAAAAATTTTAGCTAACTTAATAACAAAGCTCAAATTTTCTTTATTTGAATTCGATAAAAAATATTGATTATCAAATAAATTGAGTAAGTCTTTATCTATTTCATTATTAACCTTTATAATTTTTCCATTAAATTTTGTTTTCTTCAATACAGATTGAATTAAAGGATTATTTTTTGGAACAAGTCCTATAGAATTTTTATCTTGGTTTTTAAAAAGTTTAAATTTTGCCGAAATATAATTATTTAGATTTCGATGTCGTTCTAAATGATCAGGAGAAATATTTGTTATTATTGAATATTTTGATCTAAACAGCTTGCTATACTCTAATTGATAAGAAGAGGCTTCAATTACAAAAATTGATGTTTTTTTTATCTTTTTGGCTGATAAAATTGGGTACCCTATATTACCAACAAGTTTAACATCAAATTTTTGACTTTTAAGTACATCAAAAAGTAATTTGCAAGTGGTGGATTTACCGTTTGTACCTGTGACAGTGATACAGGTATTTTTATTAAATGAATAAAAAATATCGAAATCTGTATAAATAATTCCTGAATTTATATGCAAAAACTTTTTTAGTTTACATTTATTGATATCAATACCTGGGCTTAATATAATTAAATCAAATTTAATCTTATCTATTTTTTTTTGTGAAATAATATTTTTTTTAATATTACTTGGTAAATTTTTTTTTTGATAATCATCAAATAAAAAAACTTCATTATATTTCTTTAAAAAATTAAAAGTTGAAATACCACTTTTACCTAAACCATATATTAAAATTTTTTTATTTTTAAAGATATTCGAGTTATTACTCATTATCTCAATTTAAGGGTAGCCAATCCAATTAGTGCTAATATTATTGAAATGATCCAAAATCTAATTACAACAGTTGACTCTGGCCATCCTTTTTTTTCATAATGATGATGTATTGGTGCCATCCTAAAAACTCTTTTTCCTGTTAATTTAAAGGAAACAACTTGGACTATAACCGATACAGCTTCTAAAACAAAAAGACCACCTGTAATTGCTAAAACTATTTCATGTTTTGTTATGATTCCTATTGCACCCAATGAACCACCTAAAGATAATGAACCTGTATCACCCATAAAAATTTTTGCTGGTGGTGCGTTAAACCATAAAAATCCTAAACACGAACCAATTATTGCTCCACAAAAAATAGAAATCTCACCAGTACCCTCTATATAAGTTATTTGTAAATATTCAGAAAAAATTATATTACCCGCTACATAACTTATAAAAGCAAAACAAGCTGCAACTAAGATAACTGGAACAGTTGCAAGTCCATCTAGCCCATCAGTTAAATTTACTGCATTAGAAGCCCCAACTATTATAAAAACTGAAAATGGAATAAAAAACCATCCAAGATTAATTACTAAATCTTTAAAAAAAGGAAAATATAGATTAGTTAACTCCTGATAGTTTAAATAGTATGTCAAAAAACTTATCCCAATCACAGATAAAATAATTTGACTAAAAAATTTAAATTTAAATGAGATACCAGATGAATTTTGATTAGTAATTTTTTTGTAATCATCTAGGGCACCCAACAACCCAAGAGAAATTAAGATGTACAATAAAAATAAAATATAAATATTGGTCAAATCTGACCACATAATTACCGAAACAATTATACCCATTAATATAACCAATCCACCCATCGTAGGTGTGCCTATTTTTTTTATGATGTGATCTGCGGGACCATCTTCTCTAATTGGGTTAACGATTTTTTTTTTTGAAACCATTCTAATAAATGGTCCACCAATAATTAAAACTAATATTAACGACGTAAAAACTGCTAAACCAGTTCTAAATGTGATATATTTAAAAACGTTTAAAAAACTAAAGATATCTACAAATTCTAGTAAAAAATTATAAACCATAACGATTATCTAGCTTTAATAATTGGGTTTTTTTGTACAGACCAGTGGAATTAGAGCCTTTAATCATTAAATAATCGCCTGAATTCAATGTTTTTTTAATAAAATTTTCAAAATCAGTAAGATTTTCTAATATTGAACCTTTTTTATTTTTCACTACACCCACGTAGGTATCTTTTATATCTTTTCCGTAAACATGAACTTTATGAATATTTAATTTATTAATTAGTTTTGTTATTGATTTGTGGTGACTGGGCGAGTTTCGTCCAAGCTCTAACATGTCTCCAAGTAATACATGTTTTAAACTATTTTTTGAATCTACATTCGCAAAGTTGATCAATGATGTTTTTAGAGATAATGGATTAGAATTATAACTTTCATCAATAAGATTAATAATTTTTTTATTAAATTTTAATTTAGACAAATCACCTCGTCCCTCTGGTAATTGGAAATCTAAAAAAATTCGGTTTGAAATTTTTTCTAAATTAAAGAACAGACTAATTGCTGTTAATGCTGCTAATAAATTTTGAATATGATTTTTAGAATTGTTGTTTGAGTAAAAAAATTTTTTTAATGATCCAATTTTAAAAAAAATTTTATATCCGTTATTTGTCTTTAAAATTTTATCATAACTTGCATAACATTTATTATTTTTATTAAGACTAAATGCATAAATGCTTAAATTTTTTTTCTTCGATTTATTTTTTAAAAAATTATAAAATTGATCATCTTTGTTTAGAATAACACTTCCATTATTAGTTATATTATCAATTAATTCAGATTTTGCATTTGCAATACCTTTAATATTTTCAAAATTCTTAGAATGAGCATAACTAATATTTGTAATAATTCCTAAATTTGGTTTTAAAATTTTAGATAAATAATCTATTTCTCCTTTTCTATCCATACCAACCTCAAATACTCCAAAATTTATATTTTGTTTTAAGTTTAATAAACTCAAAGGAACACCAAATTTATTATTGAATGATTTTGGTGAAAAATATGTTTTGGTAATTTTAGCTAAACCTTTACCAAGTAATTCTTTTAAAGTGGTTTTGCCACAACTACCTGTAATTCCAATTATATTTGTATTTAAATTTTTTCTATAGTCTGTTGCACACTCTGTTAAAAAATTAAGAGTATCATTTACTCTAACTTGTTTAGATAAAGGTATGACTTTATCCAATTTATGTGTAATCATCATAGATGATTTTTTTCTATAAGCTTCATTAATAAACTTGCTTCCATCATTTTTTTTGCCCTTGATTGCAAAAAAAATATCATTTTTTTTTAAATCTTTAGAATTAATTGATATTTTTTTAATTTTAAGCTTCTTGGGTAATAATTTTGTTTTTTCTTGAATAATATTTAACCTAAGATCATTAAATAATTTTTTATTTTTAATATTTATGCAATTTAAAATTTCTTCTCGATCTGAAAAATAAAATTTCATATCTTTATATTCTTGAGTCTTTTCGTGACCCTTGCCTGCTACAATAGCAATTTCACCGCTGTGAAGATCGTTAATACATCTTGAAATTGCTATTTTTCTACTTGCAATCTCAATTAATTTTTTCTTTTGTTTGATACCCTTAACTATTTGATTTCTAATTGTCTTAGGATTTTCTCTTCTTGGATTATCGTCAGTTAAATAGACAAAGTCTGCAAATTTTGATGCAATTAGCCCCATTTTGCTTCTTTTAGCTTTATCTCTCTCACCACCACAACCAAAGACTAGTCTGATTTTTGAATATGGAAATTGTTCTTTGATGTTAGTTAAAACCGTTTTAAGTGCATCTGGGGTATGAGCATAATCCAAAATAACCTTACTATTGTCTTTTAACTTTCCAATATTTTCAAATCTACCTTCGACAGGCTTAAGTTTAGGCATTAATTTTGCCATGGTGACTAAATTTATACCACTTCTTTCTGCAGCCAACATGGCCATTAAAATATTTTTAATTTGAATTTTTCCAATTAAATTTATTTTAAATTTTATAATCTTATTTTTATTCTTAATTCTGAGACTTAGAATTTGTTGTTCATTTTCATATTTATGGGAAAGTAATTCTAAATTAGAATTATGACTAAAAACTGTTAGTAATTTTATTTTATTTTTTTCTGCTATGTTTTTTAATAATCTATGTTGTGGAATTGCATCATCAGTAATGATAACACCATTTTTTTTTATTAATTGTTTAAATAAATATAATTTTGAATTTTGATAATCACGGATATTTTTATGATAATCCATGTGATCATGAGATAAATTTGTAAAAACACCAATATCAAAATTCAAGCCGTCTAATCTATTTTGCTTTAAACCATGGCTTGAAGCTTCTAGGATTATATTATTTATATTGTTTTTTAATAGATAATTAATTATTTCTTTTAATTTAATGGGATCAAGAGTTGTATTGCTTATTCCTTTTTTTTTATTTTCAAACTGAACACCAATAGTTCCTATTGATGCAGACTTTTTTTTATTTAAACTTAATATTTGATAATAGAAATCTGACACAGATGATTTTCCATTCGTGCCTGTAACAGCAACTAATTTTTTTGGTTTTTTTATTAGAAACTTATATGTTAATTCTGAAAGTAGTTTTCTTGGATTTTTACTTATAATAGAAGTAATATTTTTTTTATTTAATTTTATACTTTTTTCAGAAATTATAATTTTTGCACCATTATTGATAGCATCAGCAATGTAATCATAACCATTTAATTTATTTCCATTAATTGCAAAAAAAATATAATTTTTTTTAACTTTTCTACTATCAAAAGCTATTCCAGAAAATTCAAGCTTGGAATATTTTTTTCCAATATTTTTTATGAAATTTCCAAGATACATCTTTAGTTAATTTCATTATATTTTGTGGCTAAAATGGGCCCAATCTTATCAATTATATGACCTGCAACTTCAACAGTGGTCCAGCCAGCTGTATTTCTAGGACTTCCTTTTAATTTAAAATTTGAACCATCTCTATACTCATATATATAATTTTCATTGTTTTGAGACTCATCTAACATTACCGCTAAAACAAATTTTGGTTTAGAGGTTGGAAATATTGAAACAAATGTATTTACTTTTTTATTTGAATAAGTTCCATCAATAATTTTATTGGCTGTACCTGTTTTGCCGCCAATTTCATAACCATCTACATTGGCTAATTTTGCTGTTCCGTCTTTGGTAGAAACTATTTTTCTTAAAATTGGTAATATTTTTTTAGTAACATTATCATCCAGTATTCGTTTTTTCTCTACAACCTCATCATTTTTTATAAGAGTTGGATTTACATCATAACCACCATTTGTAATTATTGAATATGCCTTAACAACTTGCAATAATGTGGTTGTTATACCATGTCCGAAAGAAGCAGTAGCTAATGGACATTTTCCCCAGTTAAATTTTATTGGAACTCCCACTTCTTCTATGTCAAAATTAATTGATCCAGTTATTCCAATTTTTTGCAAAAAAGATCTAAATTTTTCTTCACCTATTTTCTGGCCAATTCGAACTGAGCCAATATTTCCAGAACGCACCAGAATTTGTTCAAGTGTTAAATTTGAAGGTATATCTTTATTATATTCACTGATTGGAAAACCAGCACATGTTATTGATTTTGGTAAATTAATAAATTCACTTTCTGGTTCAAAAATTTTTTCATTAAATGCAGCTGCCATCGTGAAAGTTTTAAATACTGATCCAAATTCATAAACACCTTTAGTTGCTCTATTAATATAATTAACGTCTGTGATATTTTCTCGTAGATTTGGATCAAAATCTGGAACAGATACTAAGGATATAATTTCACCATTATTTACATCCATTAAAATTGCAGCACTTCCTTTGGTATCGAAAATTTGATTATATTTAAGTAATTCTTCCCTAATTAGAAATTGAATATTTTTATCTAAAGTGAGCTGTATAATATCTTTATTTTTTTTTAATTTTTCATCTAATGATTTTTCAAGTCCTGAAATTCCATTATTATCATCATCAATTTGTCCAATAATATGGCTAAACAAATTTTTTTGGGGGTAAACTCTAGTAAGTTTTTCTTCTGGTTTAATAGATTTATCTCCCAGTAACATTAACTTTTCATAGTTTGCATCAGAGATTTTTTTTTCAAACCAAAAAAACTTATTGTTATCGAACTTTGATTTTATTAATTGATAATCTTTATTTGGAAAAATAATGCCTAGATTTAATAATAATTTCTTTTGATCAATTATTTCAACTGGGTTAATTCCAATATCAATAGAACTTACGGTTTTTGCTAAAAAATTACCATTTCTATCAACAATATCTGCTCTTTTTAACTTGTTATAAATTTTATTTTTATCCCTATTTTCACTACTAAATCCTCTAGATCCAAGATGTATTAAATGAATAGAGTAAATTATTGAAATAACAAAAAAAACAAAAAATATAAAAGCAATACGATTAAATTTTATATTAATTTTTTTGTCATTTTGATCAAAATCAAATTGATCATCATTTTCATATATTACAAATCTACTTTGATTATTCATTTATTGCCGATGATTTTAAGCTCGTCTGTAGTTATTCCATTATCGGTAACTTTTAAAATTTTAAGGTCTGAAAGAGTTTTTTTTATAAGTGCATTTTCAAAATATAATTTTTGGTATTCAAGTAATTTTTCAGAAGAACTCAAATAGTCAAACTCTAACTTAGAGTCTTTGAATCTATCTTCTAAAAATAATAAATTTTCCTGAATTGAATAAATTTGCTCATCTAAATTTCTTGTTGAGGTTTTTATTAATGAAGTACTAATAATTAAAGAAAGCATCAGCCCAAAAATTAACAACTTCGTCATAAAATTGACCCTAGGTTTTCAATTTCTATCAAGTTGGAAAATTTATCCAATATGTCTGTTTCTATTTCATAAGTTTCCTTATTTTTAATGACATATCTTAATTTAGCTGATCTTGATGGTTGGTTTTCATTAATTTCTTGATCTGTTGGAGTAATTGGTTTTTTTTGAGGCATTGAAAAAAATAACTCTTTTTGATCAACCTTTGGCTCATACCTTGAAACACTTTTGTTCTCCGATAAACTTTTAAAAAAATATTTAACTATTTTGTCCTCTAATGAATGAAAAGTTACTACAGCCAAGACACCATTTTTTTTTAGAATCTTAACAGAATTTATCAAACCGTATATTAATTCACTAATTTCTTTATTTACGAATATTCTTAAAGCTTGAAAAGATTTTGTTGCACTATGAACTTTAAAATTTTTTTTTCTTTTTGATCTTTCAATAATATTTACAAGATCTTCAGTATTAATGTGTTTATTTTCCCTAAATTTAATAATATTTTTAGAAATTATTTTTGCATCTTTTTCATCACCAAAAAATTTTAAAATTTTTTCTATGTCTTCTTTGTTTAATTTATTGATTGCATCATTTGCAGAAAATTCATTAAGGCCCATCATCATATTGAGTTCTCCTAATGAATTAAATGATAACCCTTTTTTTGGATCTTTTATTTGAGTTAAAGAATAACCTAAATCAAATATAATTCCTTTTATATTTTCATTCTTTAATTTTAAATTATTAAGCTTGCTGAATTTTAAGTTTTTGAAATGAAAACGATCTGGATATTTTTCTTCTATTTGATCAGCTTTTTTTTTGCTTTCGATATCTCTATCAAGTGCAAGTACTTTTGTGTTTTTATGTTTTAGAATTTCTTTTGAGTATCCGCCTTGTCCAAAAGTACAATCAATAAATGTGCCACCATGTTGAGGGGTAATAACGCTAATAATTTCTTTTAGCAGTACTGGATAATGTTTTACATCATCAGATACTATGGTGGCTTCCATTTATTTTTTTGAAGACCATTAATTCTTTTGTCTTCTTAAAAATGCTGGTATCTCTAAATCATCTTCTTGTTCATCATCGCTGTCTGTAGACAACAATTCATTTGAATTTAAAGACTCACTATCATTGTTAAATAAATCTGGAGCATCAGACTCTACTCCAAACTCACTTAAATCATTTTTTATTTCCTGCTCAATTGAAGCACTTTCTTCTTTTATGGCTTCTTCAGTAAATGAAACTTCATGCTCGTTTGAGGTTTCGCTAACAGTATTTTCAATCTCTTGACTTTTTAATAATTCTTCAAGGTATTGATTGTTAACTTTATTAACTTCCTCTTTTATAGCTGGTTGATTAGCTATTTCTGAAGTCACCTCATTTTCTAATTTTAAAGCATTTGCTCCATGTGATACTGGGCTTGAATTGCTTGATGAAAAATTAAATGATGCAGTTGGTCCAACATTAGAAAAATCAGAATAACCTGGATTTCTATTTTGTATTCTATGAACCATATTTATAACAGATTTAGTTTCAGGTTGCTGCCCGTCTAATGATGTAGCTACAATTGAAACTCTCATTTTACCATCTAGCTCTGAGTCAGTTATTGCACCAATTATTAATTCTGCTTCTGGATCAACTTCTGCTCTAACTTTATTTACAGCTTCATCAACTTCAAAAAGTTTAAGATCTTTGCCACCTGTAATATTAACTAGCAAACCTTTTGCACCTTTTAATGTGTAATCATCAATCAAAGGATTGCTAACCGCCATCTCGGCAGCCTTAATTGCTCTTCCTTCTCCCTCAGCTTCACCAGTACCCATCATTGCTTTGCCCATTGAAGCCATAACAGTTTCAACATCAGCAAAATCAAGGTTAATTAAACCAGGTCTAACCATTAAGTCTGTAATACTTTGAACACCGTGCATTAAAACATTATTTGAAAGATTAAAAGACTCTTCAAATGTTGTTTGCTCATTAGCAATTTTAAATAAGTTCTGGTTAGGAATTACAATAATTGTATCAACATGTTTTCTTAACTCTTCTAAACCTTGTTGAGCTCTTCTCATTCTCGAAGGTCCTTCATATAAAAAAGGTAATGTTACAACACCAACTGTCAAAATATTTAGCTCTTTTGCTGCTCTAGCTATAACATGTGCTGCACCAGTTCCTGTTCCACCACCCATTCCAGCTGCAATAAAAACCATATTTGCACCTTGCAAGGTGTTTACAATTTCATTTAAAGATTCATCAGCTGCAGCTTGACCAATGTCATGTTTTGCACCTGCACCTAATCCCTTTGTTAAATTCATACCTAATTGAATTCTAGTTTTTGCTTTACTTAATTTTAAATCCTGAGCATCAGTGTTAACTGCTATAAACTCAACTCCTTGTAAATTACTATCAATCATTTCGTTGATCGCATTACCGCCTGCTCCCCCAACTCCAATTACTAATAATCTTGGTTGAAGTTCTCTAATCTCTGGTGCTTTAAAGTTAATTGTCATCTTTTATTTCCCCTCGTTGTTATTAAAATGTTTTTCCCATTTAAGACTAGCTCTATTGATATTTGCTTTTTTTCTAGCTGAGATCTTAAATTTTTCAAAAATTGCTGGTTCCCAAATTTGGAAAGTTTGACCTTGACCAACAAACAACATGCTATTTTTAATTTTTGCATGTTTTAATAATTTTTCTGATATTGTTATTCTACCTTCACTATCAAACTGTAGATTTGTACTATCTGCTAAAATTGATGTTGCAAAAAAATCTCTTTTTTCTTCAAAAGGATTCAAAGAGTCTATCGCAGATGAAATTTTTTCAATTCTATCCTGAGAACAAGCTTCAATAGATGTATTGTTAAATGAAGGGTAACAAATAACGCCATTATAACCTAGGTTAGATAAATGAGATCTAAAACTAGCAGGCACTGAAACTCTCCCTTTTTTGTCCAGTTTGTTCTCGTAAGTAGATAAAAACATAATATTTATAATTCAAAAATTCCATATTTGGGAATATATGGGAATATATGGGTTATTAAGTAACCTGTCAATTGTTGAATTTTAGGCGTTTTTGAGCCTAATGTTTCATATTTATTAAATAACTATTTGGTTATTTGTTATATTTAAAACTAATGTCTTTTTCTCTTAATTAGGTTGAATTCAAAGAACAAAATTGACTCAAACTTGAATCAAAACAAGAACATTTAATAATTATAAATTATGTATAAGTGTTGATAAGTTTTGCCAGATAAACTGTAAGCCGGGTTCTGTCATTTAAACCTATCATTTGTCTAGGCTTAAGATCACTCTTAAGCTCAAGCAACTAACCCTGATGACGAGCCAAGGATGGCTTTTAGTTTTTCAACAATGTCATCTCTACTTAGTCTTGCTCCCAGTGGGGTTTTCCAGCGTTCATTGTTACCAATAGAACCGGTGTGCTCTTACCACACCTTTTCACCCTTGCCATGTTATGGCGGTTTATTTTCTGTGGCACTATCCCTAGGGTTTCCCCCGCCAGGTATTACCTGGCACTGTATCCTTGCGGAGCCCGGACTTTCCTCTTTAAAATAAATTTAAAGCGATAAATCATTTATCTGGCAGATTGAATTTATAATTTGTTTTAAAATTTACAACAGTTTTTAATTATGATTTTAAAAGGTTTTTGCTTATTAAAAAACATTCTTGATCAGGAATTCCATTTACCAAATTTTGTCTAAAGCGTCTTTGAAAAGCCTTAGTTATAAATTTTTTATTTAAATTGAAATTTAATCTTTTAATTATTCGATAACCAATTTTATTTAAATTTTTTATAAATGTTATTTCTTCATCTTTATTTAATCTTATTTTTCTATTTTTTTTTAGACTAGACTCTTTTAAAGAGTGCCAAATGGCTAGTTTATGATTAGCAAGATTTTTCCAAGGAAACTTTTCTCCAGGGTCTTTTTTTCTTTCAGGTGCAATATCTGAATGACCTAAAATATTTTTTAAATCAATTTTATATTTTTTAATTAGAGTTCTTAATAATATTTTTAATGAGCTTAATTGTTTAGTAGAAAAATTTTTATATTTATTTTCATGGCCAGGATTTTGAATTTCTATACCAATTGAATTTTTGTTTAACGAATTATAGTTTAGCCATTTAGATTTTCCCGCATGCCATGCAATATATAAATCTGGAACAAGATTTATTATTTCACCATTATTTTTAATAAAATAGTGTGCACTAACATTTTTACTTTCATCACATAGCCTTTTAATTGCTGCATTCTCACTTTTCATACCCGTGTAATGAATCACGATAAATTTAATCATTTTATTTTTTCTTTTTGGAATGCTAAAATTAGGGGAGTAATTATTTGATATTTTAAGCCTCATTTTTGCTATATTATAGATAAAATGTTAATTTACATA
>VTPL01000062.1 GCA_008638165.1 Pelagibacteraceae bacterium | reverse complement strand
GCAAAAGCTTTAATTGAAAGAGCAAAAGAGTTTCATGAAAAAGATCAAGAGGATATTTCTCAAAGAATTAAAGATCTAGGTCTTGAAGAAGCATTGATAAATTTAAAAGGCTTAACTCCTGGAATGTTGGTTACACTAGGAGAACAGAAAATTTTAAAACTAGAAGATTTTGCTGATCTTGCATCTGATGAATTAACAGGTGGATATGATGTTGTAAAAGGTGAAAGAGTGAAAATCCAAGGTTATTTGGAGGATTTTGCTCTATCAAAAGAAGAAGCAGATGAATTAATTATGTCTGCAAGAAATATTGTTTATAAAGATTGAGTGATGAGTTATGGAAAGCAAAAAAACAAAATTAACAATTTCTGGCACAGCCAAAAAGTCGATCAAAAATATTGAGATTGCTAAAACTCAAGGTAAAAATTCAGTCGTAATCGAAAAGCCAAAAAATAATTTTGTTAAAAGAACTGGATCATTTAGACCAGCAGGCACTACCACCACAACAAAACCAACTTCTTCTTTTACTCGAGGCGCACCTTTTAAACCCTCGTTTGGTTTAAAGACGCCACCAATTACAAATGATTTTGAAAGAAGAAAACTTGCTGAACAAAGAGCTACAAAAAGATTAAAAGGAGACAGTGATAACAAGAAACTTAAACTTGGCACAAAAAAAAGAGAAACTAAATTAACTGTTTCAAGAGCATTAAGTGATGAGATTGAAGCAAGAGAAAGAAGTTTAGCATCTGTTAAAAGAGCAAGAGAAAAAGAACAAAAAAATTTAAATAAAGACGATAATAAAGAAAATCCTAAACCAATAAAAAGAGACGTAAATATTCCAGAAGCTATAACAGTTAGAGAGCTTGCTAATAGAATGGCTGAGCAATCAAGCAACGTAATCAAATATCTTTTTGGGATGGGTGTAACAGTCACGATAAATCAAACATTAGCTGCTGACACAGCAGAGTTTTTAGTTAAAGAGTTTGGGCACAATCCAATCCGAGAAGAAAAAGCTGAAGAAATAATTCAAAAAATAAAAGCAACCAGAGTTGAAAATTTAAAAAATAGACCACCAATAGTAACTGTAATGGGTCACGTTGATCATGGAAAAACTTCTGTGCTTGATGTGCTTAGAAGTGCAAATGTAGTTTCAGGCGAATTTGGAGGTATTACACAACATATTGGAGCTTACCAAATAGAAAGCCAGTCTAATAAACTTACTTTTATTGATACCCCAGGGCACGCTGCTTTTACAGAGATGAGAGCTAGAGGATCTAAATTAACCGATGTGGTAGTATTAGTGGTAGCTGCTGATGATGGGGTAAAACCCCAAACAGTAGAGTCTATTAAACATGCAAAAGCTGCAAATGTTCCAATTGTTGTAGCAATTAACAAATGTGATCTTCCAGATGCCGATCCACAAAAAATTAAAAATCAACTATTAGAGTATGAATTAATTGCAGAGGATTTATCAGGGGATACTCTGATGGTCGAAATCTCTGCTAAAACAAAATTAAATTTAGATAAATTAGTTGAAGCAATCATTCTTCAAGCTGAAATTTTAGATTTAAAAACTGACTTTGAATCAAAAGCAACAGGAGTGGTTCTAGAATCTAAAATTGATGTAGGTAGAGGACCTGTTGCAACAATAATTGTAACAACTGGTACACTTAAAAAAGGTGATTTTTTTGTAAGTGGATTGAGATGGGGAAAAGTTAGAGCAATTATTGATGATAAAGGAAAAAATATTAATGAAGCATTGCCTTCAACACCAGTTGAAATTTTAGGTATAAATGGAGCTGCAAAAGCAGGTGATGATTTTATTGTTTTAGATAATGAAAAAGAGGCAAAAACTTTAAGTGAAAATAGAGCGGAAGAGGCAAAAGTCGGAAAAAATCCTTTATCATTTGCTACTCAAGAATCTGCATTTTCAGATAAATCATCTGAAGAGTTAAATTTAATTATTAAATCGGATGTGCATGGATCTTCAGAAGCTATTAAAAATGCAATCAGCCAAATAAAACATGATGAGGTAAAACCAAAAATAATTTTATCAGATATTGGTATGGTTACAGAAACTGACGTAACTTTAGCTAAAGCTTCTAATGCAGTATTAATAGCTTTTAACGTTAAGCCAAGTAAGGAAGCAAAAAAATTAGCTGAAAATGAAAAAATTAAAATTTCTTCTTACAATATTATCTATGAAGTTTTGGATTACATTAAACAAAAAATGTCTGGCCTATTAACACCAGACATTCAAGAAAAAGTAACTGGTAATGCACAAATTTTAGAGATTTTCAAAGTTTCAGGAGCAGGAAAAGTTGCTGGTTGTAAAATCACAGAGGGTGAAATTACTAGTACTTCAGACGTGAGATTAATCAGAGATGGAGCTATTATTTATACTGGAAAAGTTGGCACTTTATTTAGAGAGAAAAATCAAGTGAAACAGGTAAGCAATGGCCAGGAATGTGGAATTACGATAAAAGATTATATGGATTTTCAAAAAGATGACACAATAGAAGCGTTTAGTGTTACTTCAACAGAGAGAACAATATAATGGCTGATAGAATAGGAAAACCAATTTCACAAAGACAGCTAAGAGTTGGTGAGATGATCAAACAATCTTTAAGTATGATCTTTTTAAAAAATGAGGCAAAAGTTCCTAATTTAGAAACTAACACTATTACAGTTACAGAAGTTCAAATGAGCCAAGATTTAAAAATAGCAAAAGCATATGTGATGCCATTAGGCGGAAAAAATGCTGATGAAGTAGTTAAGCTACTTAAAGAATATTCTTTTTTAATAAGAAAAATCTTATCTAAAAAAGTTTTTATGAAATTTTTACCAAAACTACTTTTCAGAAAAGATGAATCTTTTGAGTATGCGGAAAAAATTGAAAACTTAATAAAACAAACAAACAAATAAGGAAAAGGAAGCATGAACAGTAAGGCAAAAGAATTAGCAATTCATGATAAAGACACAGGATCTTCAGAGATTCAGATTGCATTGCTAACTGAGAAGATAGAAACTCTCTCAAAACACATCAAACAATTTAAAAAGGATAAACATTCTTCAGTTGGATTGTTAAGAGCGGTTAATAGAAGAAAAAAATTGTTAGAGTACTTAAAGAAAAACAAAATGGACTCTTACAAAAATGTACTGTCGAAATTGAATTTAAGAAAATAAAAGGTCAAGCTAGATAGAACTGAATGGAACGAAACGAACGAAACGAAATGGAAATGAAATGTTTAAAGTATACAAGAAGGAAATAGAAGTAGCAGGAAAGAAGATAAGTTTAGAAACAGGTAAAGTAGCAAGACAGGCAGACGGAGCAATCATCGCTTCATGCGGTGAGACAGTTATTTTAGCAACAGTAGTAGGAGCAAAAAAAGTTAATCCAGATATGGATTATTTTCCACTATCTGTAAATTACCAAGAAAAATACTATGCAGGTGGAAAAATACCTGGTGGATATTTTAAAAGAGAAGCAAGACCAACTGAAAGCGAAACATTAATCTCAAGATTAATTGATAGACCAATCAGACCTTTGTTTCCAGACGCATTTAAAAATGAAGTACAATTATTACCAACTGTAATTTCATATGATAAAGAAAACCAACCAGATATATTAGCAATTATTGCTTCATCTGCAGCTTTAGCTATCTCAGGAATGCCTTTTATGGGCCCTGTAGGAGCGTCTAGAGTGGGTTTTGTTGATGGAAAGTATATTCTTAACCCTTCAAAATCAGAGCTTGAAAATTCAAGTTTAGATCTAGTGGTAGCAGGTACAAAAGATGCTGTGCTAATGGTAGAGTCTGAGGCAAACGGTTTAACAGAAGAGGAAATGTTAAATGCAGTTAAATTTGGTCATGAAGGTTTTGTACCAGTGATCAAAATGATCGAGGAACTTGCAAAAGAATGTAGAAAACCTGAGTGGACTGTTGAGAAAAAAGATTTATCTGAAGTTAAACAAAAGCTTGAGGAAACTTTTACAGCAGATTTAACAAAGGCTTTTGCTACAAGAGATAAACAAGATAGATCAAATCAAATTTCAGAAATCACTGATAAAGCTAAAAAGCTTTTTGAAGAGAATGAAAATTATACTGATCTAGATGTTAACTCTGAACTTAAAAACTTAGAAAAGAAAATTGTTAGAACCGATATTCTTAAAAATAAAAATAGAATTGATGGTAGAGGATTATCTGATGTAAGACCTATCTCGTGTGAAGTTGGTGTATTACCAAGAACTCATGGTTCTGCTTTGTTTACTAGAGGAGAAACACAAGCAATTGTAGTTACTACTTTAGGTACCTCTGATGATGAACAAAGAATTGAGAGTTTAGATGGTCTTCAAAGAGAACGATTTATGCTTCATTATAACTTCCCTCCATTTTCGGTTGGTGAAACTGGAAGAATTGGAACTGGAAGACGTGAAATAGGTCATGGTAAATTAGCATGGAGAGCAATTAATTCTTCTCTTCCTTCAAAAGAAGCATTTCCATA
>VTPL01000015.1 GCA_008638165.1 Pelagibacteraceae bacterium | reverse complement strand
GAAGGAAAATAGTTTTAAATTTTGTCATGTGGCAGTCTCAAATTTTTACACTATATCCCGAGTTTTTCCCTGGTCCTTTAAATAAAGGGTTATACGGAAGAGCGCTTGAAAATAAATTGTGGGATTTAAAAGTAAATAATATTAGAGATGCCGCAACTGATAAACATAAGACAGTTGACGATACACCCTATGGAGGTGGCTCAGGTATGCTTTTAAAAGCAGATGTTCTTGCAAATTCCTTAGATCAAAACAAAATTAATGGAGAGAGAATTTTTTATTTATCTCCTAGAGGAAAAAAATTTGATCAACAATTTGCCCTTGAATTATCTAAAGAAAAATCAATAGCTCTAATTTGTGGTCATTTTGAAGGAGTAGATGAAAGAGTTTTATCTACCCGAAATATTGAAGAAATAAGTATTGGCGACTATGTTTTGTCAGGAGGCGAAACAGCTGCATTTGTAGTACTAGATAGCATTCTTAGACTGATACCGGGTGTCTTGGGAAATGAGAAATCCATAGATGATGAGAGCTTTCAAAATGGATTGTTAGAATATCCTCAATACACAAAACCTCAAATTTGGGAGGAAAAATCAGTGCCAGATGTGCTTTTATCAGGTGATCACAACAAAATTAAAGACTGGCGTTTATCACAATCTGAGGCTATAACACGCGACCGAAGACCAGATTTATGGCAAAAATATAAGAACAATTAATTGATAAATATTAAAATGAAAACAATTGAAGAGATAAACAAACATAACGTAACAAAGATCTTATCTGAAAAAAAGATTCCACAATTTTATCCAGGAGATGTTGTTAAAGTTGGTGTTAGAATAACCGAGGGTAAAAAAGAGAGAATTCAATATTTCGAAGGAGTTTGTATTGCTAAAAAAAGCAGAGATATAAATTCATCATTTACAGTTAGAAAAATTTCATTTGGAGAGGGTGTTGAAAGAACATTCCCCTTATATGGCCCAGTAATTGATTCAATTAAAGTTGTAAGATCAGGAAAAGTAAGAAGAGCTAAACTTTATTACTTAAGAGACAGAACTGGTAAATCAGCAAGAATTGCAGAGAAGATCAGAAAAAAAATTGGAATTGATGTTGATGTGAAACCTGAAACAGTAACAGAGGAAAATGTTGCTCCAGCAGCAGAAGCTCCTAAAGTAGAGGCAGCACCAGCAGCAGAAGTTTCAAAAGAGGCTCCAAAAGCTGAACAAACTCAAGAAAGCACACCAGAAAAAAAATAATTTTTTTTTCAATGCCCACAACTCTTTACGATAAAATTTGGAATGATCACTTAGTTGATCTACAAGATGATGGTACAGCGTTACTTTTTGTTGATAGACATTTGGTACATGAAGTGACTAGCCCTCAGGCATTTGAGGGTCTTAGAAATTCAAAAAGAAAAGTAAGACATCCAGAATTAACTTTGGCAGTTGCTGACCACAATGTGCCTACAACAGATCGTTCAAAAGGAATTGCAGATGAAGAATCCAAAATCCAAGTAGATACTCTTGAAGCTAACTGTAAAGAATTTGGAGTTCAATTATTTGGTATGGATGATAAGAGACAAGGTATCGTTCATATAATAGGTCCTGAACAAGGTTTTACTCAACCAGGTACAGTCATAGTTTGTGGAGATAGTCATACAGCAACACATGGCGCTTTTGGGTCACTTGCATTTGGAATTGGAACATCAGAAGTAGAACATGTTTTAGCAACCCAAACCTTAGTACAAAAAAAAGCAAAAAATTTTAGAATAAATGTAAATGGAAAACTTCCGATTGGAGTAACTTCAAAAGATGTCATTTTACAAATAATTGGAAAAATAGGTACTGCTGGAGGAACAGGGTGCGTAATTGAGTACGCTGGTGACCTAATAACATCTTTGAGTGTTGAACAAAGGATGACGATTTGCAATATGACAATTGAAGGTGGTGCTAGAGCAGGACTAATAGCTCCTGATCAAAAGATTTTTGATTATTTAAAGGGAAAACCTATGTCACCAAAAGGTGATAATTGGGATAAAGCAGTTGAATATTGGAAGACATTAAAGACTGATAAAGAAGCAGTTTTTGATAAAGAAATTAATCTTGATGCAAGTGAAATATTGCCAATGATTACATGGGGAACATCACCTCAAGATGTAATAACTATAGATGGAAAAGTTCCAAACCCTAATCATGAAAAAGATGAAGATAAAAAAAATTCAATAGAAAGATCATTAAAATATATGGGCTTGAAGCCGGATATGTCTGCTAAAGATATAAAAATTGATAAAGTTTTTATAGGTAGTTGCACTAATGGAAGAATAGAAGACTTAAGAGAGGCTGCAAAAATTTTAAAAGATAAAAAAATATCATCTAGTGTCCATGCAATGGTAGTTCCTGGTTCAGGTTTGGTAAAAGAACAAGCAGAACAAGAAGGTTTAGATAAAATCTTTTTAGAGTCAGGTTTTGAGTGGCGTGAACCAGGTTGTTCAATGTGTCTTGCAATGAATGCAGATAAATTAAAGCCAGAGGAAAGATGTGCTTCGACTTCAAATAGAAATTTTGAAGGAAGACAAGGTAGAGGTGGCAGAACACATTTAGTAAGTCCAGGAATGGCTGCAGCTGCAGCAATATCTGGAAGCCTAGATGATGTTAGAAAGTATCAGAATTAAATGCAAAAATTTACAACATTAAAAAGCATACCAGCATATCTGCCTATAGTTAATATAGATACTGATATGATTATTCCAAAGCAATTTTTAAAAACCATTAAAAGAACTGGCTTAGGCAAAAACTTATTTTTTGAAATGAGATATGATGATCAAGGAAAAACAATTGATAATTTTATTTTAAACAAAGAGCCATTCAATCAATCAAAAATTTTAATCGCAGGAAAAAATTTTGGATGCGGTTCATCTAGAGAACATGCACCATGGGCGTTACTAGACTTTGGAATAACTTGTGTAATTAGTTCAAGCTTTGCAGATATTTTTTATAGCAACTGTTTTAAAAATGGTATTTTGCCAATTATTCTTGATGAAGAAAAAATTAAAGAAATATCTGAATACGCAAATAGAAAAGAAGAAATTTCTGTAGATTTAAATGATGAAAAAATTATTTATGGAAATAATGAAATACTATTCAAAATAGACTCATTTAAAAAAAAATGTTTATTAGAGGGTTTAGATGATATCGCTTTATCATTAAAAAAATCTGAGAAAATTGAAAGTTTTGAGAAAAATTTAAAAGAAAAAAAACCCTGGATATTTAATGATTAAAGTTAGAAAAAGAAAAATATTATTACTTCCAGGAGATGGTATTGGTCCAGAAGTAATAGGTGAGGTTAAAAAAATCATCCAATGGTTTAATGATAAAAAATCTTTAGACTTTGAAATTGATGAGGATCTTGCCGGAGGATGTTCTTACGATAAACATGGAACCCCAATTACAGATGAGGTTTTTTATAAAGCTCTAGAAAGTGCTGTTGTTATGCTAGGTGCAGTTGGTGGACCTAAATGGGATGATGTTGAGTTCTCAAAAAAACCTGAAAGAGCCCTATTAAAATTAAGAAAAGAATTAAAACTTTTTGCAAATTTAAGACCTGCAATTTGTTTTGAACAATTAGTTGATGCATCTACTCTTAAACCAGAGATTGTCTCTGGATTAGACATCATGATTGTAAGAGAGTTGACAGGTGGAATTTATTTTGGTGAGCCAAGAGGCATAAAACCAATAGAAAATGGTGAAAGAAAAGGAATTAATACACACACATACACATCAAGTGAAATTATAAGAGTTGCAAGAGTAGCTTTTGATCTTGCAAAAAAGAGATCAAATAGAGTTACATCATGTGAAAAATCTAATGTGATGGAAGCCGGACTTTTGTGGAGAGAAGAAGTTCAGGCTCTACACGACAGTGAATATAAAGATGTAGAATTAAGTCATATGTTGGCTGACAATTGTGCGATGCAGCTTTTAAGAAATCCAAAACAATTTGATGTAATAGTTACAGATAATTTATTTGGTGACATGTTGTCGGATCAAGCTTCAATGTTAACTGGCTCACTAGGTCTTTTGCCATCAGCATCTTTAGGAGCAAAAAATAAAGATGGTGAAATGAGAGCAATGTATGAACCAATACATGGTTCGGCACCCGATATAGCAGGCAAAGGAATTGCTAACCCGATTGCAACTATTTTAAGTTTTGCAATGGCACTTAGATATTCTCTTGATTTAGATCAAGAGGCAGATTTATTAGAAAATGCTGTGCAAAAAGTTCTAAATGATGGACTTAGAACTAAAGATATTATGTCTGAGGGCAAAAAAGAAGTTTCTACTTCTCAAATGGGTGATGCTATTATTTCAAAATTGCAATAATTAATTAATTCATCTAAACTATTTTAATGCCAATCTACAATGCACCAGTAGAAGATATGATGTTTCTCTTTGAAAAATTAAGAGACAATAAAAATTACAATGAGATCGATAGATATAAAGAGGTTACCTCAGATTTAGTAAAAGATATACTTGAGGAAGCTGCTAAAATTAATCAAAATTTAATTTTACCACTTGCAAAAGCTGGAGATGAAAATCCTGCAGTCTTAGAAAATGGAGTTGTTAGAACACCTCCAGGATACAAAGAGGCTTATCAAAAATACATTGAAGATGGATGGACTTCATTGTCATGTGATCCAAAATATGGTGGGCAAGGTATGCCAAAAACAGTCAGTGCTTTTTTTGATGAGATGCTTTCATCTGCAAGTCTATCTTTTAAGCTTTATAGCGAATTAAGTATAGGAGCATATAATTGTATTAACCATCACGCGACTGAAGAGATTAAAAATAAGTACTTACCAAAAATTGTTGAGGGCAAGTGGAGTGGCACCATGTGTTTAACAGAACCTGTTTGTGGAACAGATTTAGGTTTATTAAAAACTAAAGCCATTGCTCAAGACGATGGAACATTTAAGTTAAGTGGTCAAAAAATATTTATCACCTCAGGTGATCATGATCTTACTGAAAATATTATTCATCTAGTTTTAGCTAGAGTTTCTGACTCGCCTGCTGGAACTAAAGGAATTAGCTTATTTTTAGTTCCAAAATTTTTAGTCAACAATGATGGATCGGTTGGAGCAAGAAATGGGATATCTACAGGATCAATTGAAAGTAAAATGGGGATAAAGGGTTCGGCAACATGTGTTCTAAATTTTGATGAAGCAACTGGATATATGATTGGTAAAAAAGACAAGGGCCTTAATGCAATGTTTACAATGATGAATTTAGAAAGAATAGTTGTTGGAATCCAAGGATTAGGAATATCTGAAATTGCATATCAAAACTCATTAGCTTACGCAAAAGAGCGAAAACAGGGAAAAACCAATAATACTAAATCAACAAATGGTGCAGATTTTATTATTGAGCATGCCGATATAAGAAGATCATTATTGAACATGAAATCAATAATTGAGGGAGAAAGAGCACTTTGTTTTTGGTTGTCACAACAAACTGAAGTAAGCCTTCATCATCCAGATGAAAAAATAAAACAAGAAGCGTCAGATTTTGTTTCATTAATGACACCAGTTGTAAAATCACTTTTCACAGATTTAGCCGTTGAAATTACTAATGATGCTATGCAAATCCACGGAGGCTATGGTTATACTAAAGACCAAGGCATTGAGCAGCTTTATAGAGATAATAGGATTACACCCATTTACGAAGGAACAAACTCAGTTCAAGCAGCAGATTTAGTTTTTAGAAAATTATCAAACAAAAATGGTAACATTGTAAGCAAATTCCTTGAGCTGATTAAATCTGAATGTGAAAGTGAAAATGAAAAAATTAAACCTTTTGTAAAAGAGTTTAATTATTACCATGATATTTTGAGTAAGTTTACCAATTGGATTGAAGATAAAAACAAAACAGACAAAGACGATGTAAGTGCAGCTGCCAATGATTATCTTAGAACTTTAGGCTATGTTTCAATTGCGTATGCTTGGATAAAAGTTTTAGAGGCAAGCTTTAAAAATTTTGATGAAAATAAAGATTTTTATGAAGATAAAATAAATACTGCTAAGTTTTATTTTGAGAGAGTTTTGCCAAGATCTGAACAGCATTATAAAACTTCAATTTCTGGTAGCTCAAATATTATGAAATTTAAATTTAATTAATCATGAATAATTACGAATTAAATTTAGATAAAAATAATGCAAATTATGTTCCTTTAACACCCTTAACTTTTTTGCAAAGAGCCAAAGATATTTATCCAAATTATGAAGCAGTAGTTTATGAGGATAGAAAATTTACTTGGAGTGAAGTTTTTAAAAGAACAACAAAATTTGCTAGTGCTTTAGAAAAAATAGGTATTGGTAAAGGTGATACCGTTTCATTTTTAGCATTTAATACACCGGAAATTTTTGAAGCCCATTATTCTGTTCCAATGACAGGAGGCGTGCTCAACACAATCAATATCAGGCTAGATGCTAACACAATAGCTTATATTTTAAATCACAGTGAAGCAAAAGCACTTGTTGTCGATAGACAGTTGCATAAAGAAGTTAAAAAAGCATTAAGTATGGTTGATAAGAAATTAATCGTAATTGATATTCACGATAAATTTGCCGATCAGTCAAAATTAGAAAAAATTGGAGATCTTGAATATGAGAGTTTTTTGGCAACTGGTGATGATAATTTTGAACCAAAAATGCCTGACGATGAGTGGCAAGCTATATCACTGAGCTATACATCTGGAACAACCGGAAATCCTAAGGGTGTTGTTTATCACCATAGAGGTGCTTATTTAATGTCTACCGGAAGTGCTGTGGCATGGAATATGCCAAATAGATTAAATTTTTTAACAATAGTTCCAATGTTTCATTGCAATGGCTGGTGCTACCCTTGGACAGTTCCAATGCTAAATGGCAGAACAGTATGTCTTAGAAACATAGACGTTAAAAAAATTTTTGATTTAATTGAAAAATTTAATGTAACTCATTTTGGTGGAGCTCCTATAGTTTTGAACATGATAACAGGGGCACCAGAAGCAGATAGAAAAAAACTTAAACATAAGGTTCATGTTTTAACCGCTGGCGCACCACCACCAAGTATAATTTTTAAAAAGATGAAAGATTTAGGTTTTGAAGTAATGCATGTGTATGGATTAACAGAAACTTATGGACATGTAACCCAATGTGCATGGAATGATGAGTGGAATGATTTTGATGAAGATAAGCAAAATGAAATTAAAGCAAGACAAGGTGTTAGATATCCAAATCTTGAAGGAGCAACAATTTTGGATCCTGAAACCATGAAGGAAGTACCAAAAGATGGAAAAACAATTGGTGAAATTATGCTTAGAGGAAATGTTGTAATGAAAGGATATTTTAAAGACAAAGCAGCAACAGAAAAAGCCATGGCTGGTGGATGGTTTCACTCAGGAGATTTAGCAGTGATACATCCAGATGGATACATTAAGATTCAAGATAGGTCTAAAGATATAATTATCTCTGGGGGAGAAAATATCTCTTCAATAGAAATTGAAAATACGCTTTCAAAACATCCGTCAGTCTCTATAGCGGCAGTAGTAGCAAAACCTGATGAAAAATGGGGTGAAGTGCCATGTGCATTTATTGAAATGGTTAAAGATAAACCTGTCACTGAAAAAGAGTTAATAGATTTTTGTAGAGAAACTTTGGCAGGCTTTAAAGTTCCAAAAGAAGTAGTTTTTTGTGAATTACCTAAAACATCTACTGGGAAAATTCAAAAATTTGAATTGAGAAAAAAATTTTAGGTGAAAATTGATAATCAAAATAGATAATAAAACTTTTTATGCATCTGACTGTGGTCAGGGAGTTGATTTAAGCAAAAACACATTAGTTTTTTTACATGGTAGTGGCCTATCACACATCGTATGGTCTTTGTCAGAACAGTATTTTTCAAACAAAAACTTTAATGTACTTTCAATTGATCTTCCAGGTCATGGAAATTCGGACGGGCCATGTCTTGAAAGTATCGAGGAAATTGCTGATTGGTTAGAAAAAGTTTTTGATAAACTCAATCTAAATAAAGTCATTCTTGTTGGACATTCACAAGGATGCCTAGAGGCATTAGAGTACTCATATAAGTACAAAAAAAGATTGGACAAAATAGTATTTATTGGAGGTTCATATAAAATGCCAGTACATCAAGACTTAATTAACCTAGCAGAGAATGGCGACTCAGATGCTGTTAAATTGATGATGAAATGGGGATATGAGGGTTCAAAAAAATTTATAGGAGGGAACCCAATAGAAAGAATTATTCAATCTCCAAGAGATATTAAGGAAATATTAGCAGTGGATTTAAATGCATGTAACAATTATCAAAATGGAAAAGTTGCAGCAGAAGATATTAGTTGTCCTAGTTTATTTATATTTGGTGAGTTAGATAAAATGGTAAATATAGAAATAGGAAAAAAATTTTCTCAAATGGTAAAAAACTCCTCACAGCATATTATTAATTGTGGTCATATGATAATGATTGAAAATGCTTTTGAAATGAGAGAGAAGATCTCAGAATTTTTAAAATGATGAAAAATTTTTCAATTGCGAAATCAAGAAGATTAAGAAGTACGCCCTATACGTCAAGAATAGAAAAGCAAGGTGTTACCGCTTACACAGTTTATAATCACATGTTGTTACCGGCTGCTTTTGGTTCAATTGAAGATTCATATCATCATTTAAAAAAAGATGTTCAAGTTTGGGATGTTGCAGCTGAAAGACAAGTCGAAATATCCGGAAAAGACTCTGCAAAACTTATACAATTAATGACTTGCAGAGATTTAACAAAATCTAAAGTTGGGAGATGTTACTATTGTCCAATTATAGATGAAAATGGAAATCTAGTTAATGATCCAGTAATTTTGAAATTAAGTGAAGAACGTTGGTGGATTTCTATTGCAGACTCTGATGTTTTATTTTTTGCTAAAGGTTTAGCTTCTGGTCATAACTTTGATGTTAAAATTATTGAGCCTCAAGTAGACATAATCGCCATCCAAGGTCCAAAATCATTTCATTTGATGGAAAAAGTTTTTGGAAAAAAAATCTTAGATTTAAAATTTTTTGGCTTTGAATATTTTGATTTTAAAGGAGTAAAACATCTTATTGCAAGATCTGGCTGGTCAAAACAAGGGGGATTTGAAGTTTATGTTGAAAATACTCAATCTGGTTTAAATTTGTATGATCACTTATTTGAGGTTGGAAAAGAGTTTAATGTGAAGCCAGGGTGCCCAAATTTAATTGAAAGAATTGAAAGTGGTTTACTTTCATATGGGAACGACTTTGATAATAATGACAACCCTTTTGAATGTGGATTTGAAAAATATGTAAATTTAGATTCAGACATAATATTTTTAGGCAAAGAAAGATTAAAAGAAATAAAATCAAAGGGAATTCAAAAAAGATTGATGGGAGTACTGATCGAAAAAGAAAACATTAGTCTTACTTCATCAGTTGAAATTAAGAATGATAACAATGAAGTGATTGGAGATTTAAGATCTGGTTGTTATTCTCCACATTTTAAAAAAGCGATTGGTATTGCAATGATTAATGAACCAAATTGTAAGCCTTCTACCAAAGGTATAATCAAAATTGATGATAAATCTTATGGTGTAAGCATTTGCGAATTACCCTTCATTTAGTATAAGACTATGATGAATATAGCTATAGTAGGTGCTACAGGCAATGTAGGTAGAAAAATACTTGAAGTTTTAGAAAAAAAAAATTTTTCTTTAGATAATCTTTATTTAGTAGCCTCATCTAAAAGTGCTGGAAGTAAAATTACATTTAAAGATAAAGAATTAGAAGTTTTTGATCTTGAAAAGTTTGATTTCTCAAAAGCTAAAATAACTTTTTTTGCAGCAGGAGGAAAAATATCAGAAAATTATGCAACAAAAGCTGCACAACATTCGATTGTAATAGACAATTCAAGTTTCTATAGAATGGATCCTGATGTTCCGCTTATTGTTCCACAAGTTAATTCAGAAGATTTAAAAAAAATAAAAAAGAATATTATTGCAAATCCAAATTGTTCAACAGCACAACTGGTTATAGCACTGAAACCTTTACATGATGCATTCAAAATTAAAAGAGTAGTAACTTCAACATATCAATCTGTTTCAGGAGGTGGAAAAGCCCCAATGGATGAATTAATTGAACAAACTAAATTATTTTTGGATAACAGAGAAATAAAATCTAAAAATTTTACAAAGCAAATAGCGTTTAATGCTATTCCACATATCGATGTATTTGCAGACGATGGGTACACAAAAGAAGAACTTAAGATGACAAATGAAACAAAAAAAATTCTAGACTCTAAAATTGAATTAACAGCAACTTGTGTGCGTCTTCCCGTGTTAGTATCTCACTCGGAGTCAGTTAATATAGAATTTGAAAAACCTTTTACGGTCGATAAAGTAAGACAGTTGTTAGATAATGCAGATGGTTGCAAGGTAGTTGATGAGAGAAAAGATGGTGGTTATTCAACCCCGATTGAGGCAGCTGGCAAAAATGATACGTTCATTTCAAGGATCCGAGAAGATAAAACAATTAATAACGGCTTAAATTTATGGATTGTCTCAGATAATTTACTTAGGGGTGCAGCTTTGAATGCTGTAGAAATTGCAGAAACATTAATTAAAAATAATTTTTATGGAAAATAATAGCCCGCTATCACCCCATCTTCAAATTTATAGATGGCATATTTCATCATTAGTTTCAATTTCTCATAGAATTACAGGAATTATAAATTTTGTTGCTTTAATATTAATTTGTATATGGACAGCCATGCTTTTATTGGGTGAAGCTAATTATAGTTCTATAGAATATTTTCTAAGTTCAATATTTGGAAAATTTATTGTGTTAGGTTTAAGCTGGTCTTTTAGTTTTCAAATATTAAGTGAAATAAGACATTTGATTATGGATATGGGTTATGGTTTTGAACTTAAAACAACAAGAATATCTGGTTTGCTTGTTATTTTTGGATCAATTTTTTTAACAATTATAATTTTTGTTATAGGGAAAAATTTAATCTAATGAATGTTTCTACAAAAAAATGGATTTTTTTAAAAGTTAGTTCCATAATTTTGATACCACTGATGTTTTGGTTTATTTTTAATTTTGTTTCAATTTACGATAAAAGCTTTAATGAAATTATTGAGTTTTTTTCTAGCACAACTTCCAAGTTGCTATTTAGTTTATTCATTGTTTTTGGATTCTTTTTTTCAGCGCTGAGTATTAGTGAAGTTTTTGAAGATTATATTAGTGAAAATGGTCTCAAAAATGTCGCAAACAGAGCGCTTTATTTATCTGCTATAGTAATTCCATTAATAACAATATTAATATTATTTAACTTAAATTAATGAGCGCATACAAAATAATTGAACATGAATATGATGTAGTTGTTCTTGGAGCAGGAGGCTCAGGCCTTAGAGCGGCTGTTGGTTTAAGTGAAGCTGGTTTGAAAACTGCTTGTATTTCAAAAGTGTTTCCAACTCGAAGTCATACATCTGCTGCTCAAGGAGGAATTTCTGCAGCCCTTGGTAACATGGGAGAAGATGATTGGCGTTGGCACATGTACGACACTGTTAAAGGTGCAGATTGGCTCGGAGATCAAGATAGCATTGAATATTTATGCAAAGAAGCGCCAAAAGCAGTAATTGAATTAGAGAAGTATGGAGTTCCATTTAGTAGAACTGATGATGGTAAAATCTATCAAAGACCTTTTGGTGGTATGACTAAAAATTATGGTAACGGCATTGTTCAAAGAACATGTGCTGCTGCTGATAGAACTGGACATGCTATTTTGCATACGCTGTATGGCCAAGCTTTAAAACATAATACAGAATTTTTTATTGAGTATTTTGCACTAGATTTATTGATGAAAAATGGAGAATGCAAAGGTTTGATAGCCTGGAATTTAAATGATGGAACAATTCACAGATTTAGAGCGCATACAGTAATTATAGCAACCGGAGGATATGGAAAAGTTTATTATTCAGCTACCTCTGCTCACACTTGTACAGGAGATGGAAATGCTATGGTTCTTAGAGCTGGTCTGCCACTGCAAGATATGGAATTTGTTCAATTTCATCCAACAGGAATTTACGGTCATGGCACTCTAATTACAGAAGGTGCTAGAGGAGAGGGTGGATATCTCACAAATTCTAAAGGGGAAAGATTTATGGAACGATACGCCCCAAAAGCAAAAGATTTAGCATCTAGAGATGTGGTTAGTCGTTCAATGTCGATTGAAATTAATGAAGGAAGAGGTGTTGGTAAAGATGGTGACCATGTACACTTAAATTTAAGTCATTTAGATAAAGAAATTATCGAAAGTAGATTGCCTGGTATAACAGATGCAGCAAGGTTATTTGCTGATGTTGATGTAACTAAAGAACCGATACCAGTTGTGCCAACAGTTCATTATAATATGGGTGGTATTCCTACGAATTACAAAGCTGAAGTATTAACTGTTAATGGATCTGAAAAAACTGTTCCAGGATTAATGGCAATAGGAGAGGCAGCGTGTGTTTCAGTTCATGGTGCAAATAGATTAGGCTCAAACTCTTTGATTGATTTAGTTGTTTTTGGAAGAGCAGCCGCACAAAGAGCTAGTGAATTAGTTAAACCAGGAACTCCACATGAAGAAATTGGAGAGTCTGAAACTCAAAAATGTTTAGATAGATTTGATAAACTTAGAAATGCTAACGGTGAAAACAGTACAGCAGAGTTAAGATTATCAATGCAAAAAACCATGCAATCAAAATGTGCAGTTTTTAGAACTGAGAAAACATTAAAAGAAGGTGTTGAAGAAATTAAAAAAACATACGATGGAATGGAATCTATCTCAGTTAAAGATAAATCTTTAATATTTAATACCGACTTAGTAGAGACTTTAGAGTTTGATAATCTTATTAGACAAGCCGTTGCAACTGTAGACTCTGCTTATAATAGAAAAGAAAGCAGAGGTGCTCATGCAAGAGAAGATTATCCAAAAAGAGATGATGAAAAATTTATGCAACATACTCTTTCATGGTGTGATGGAAAAAATACTAAAATCTCATACAGACCGGTGCATAAATCTACTCTAACCAATGAAGTACAATACTTTCCACCTCAGGAAAGAGTTTATTAATGGTTCAATTAAATTTACCTGAAAATTCAAAAGTAAAAACTGGTAAGTATTTTAAAGATAAAACTGGTTCGAAGAATATCAGAAAAGTAAATGTTTATAGATGGGACCCCTCAACGG
The DNA here is from genome assembly GCA_008638165.1 of Pelagibacteraceae bacterium. Classification (GTDB taxonomy): domain Bacteria; phylum Pseudomonadota; class Alphaproteobacteria; order Pelagibacterales; family Pelagibacteraceae; genus Pelagibacter. The sequence continues at coordinate 5,103 of VTPL01000015.1, read as the reverse complement.
GTGAAAATCCTAGAATAGATACTTATGAAGTTGACATGGATAATTGTCCATCAAAAGTTTTAGATGTACTAAATAAAATTAAAAACGAAATAGATCCAACACTAGCTTACAGAAGATCTTGTGCTCATGGGGTTTGTGGATCGTGTGCAATGAATATGGGTGGAAAAAATGGCTTAGCGTGCACGACACCTCATGCAGAAATTGATGGTGACCTTGATATTTATCCACTACCTCATTTAAAAGTTAAAAGAGATTTAATTGGAGATTTGGATGGTCTTTATAAACAATACGAGTCGATTGAACCGTGGCTAAAATCAAATTCAAAATCAGAAACTTCAGAAATTTACCAGTCAAAAGAGGATAGAGCTAAATTAGATGGAGCTTATGAATGTATAATGTGTGCATGTTGCTCGACTTCATGCCCAAGTTATTGGTGGAATGGAGATAAATATTTAGGGCCAGCAGTTTTGCTTCAAGCATATAGATGGATTGTAGACAGTAGAGATGAAGAAAGAAAAGCAAGATTGAAAAAAGTTGCAGATGAGCTGAAACTTTATAGATGCCATACTATATTGAACTGCACTAATGCTTGTCCAAAAGGTTTAAATCCTGCAAAAGCTATTGCTGAAATAAAAAAAATGTTAGCAACTACTAACGTTTAAACAATAGACTAATAAGTTTTTTTACTCTAAAAGATCGTATTCATGAAATTAATAGAGCATTACGTAGGTGGAAAAATAATTCCTGGAACTTCAGATAAAAAAGGAAAAGTTTTTAACCCAGCAACTGGTGAACAAGAATCAGAAGTGAGATTGGCTTCAAAAGCTGATTTAGATCAAGCAGTAAGTGTTGCAAAAAAAGCATTTGAAACATGGTCACTTAAACCTTCTCTTCAAAGAGCAAGAGTAATGTTCAAATTTAAAGAGCTTATAGAAAAAAATTCCGACGAATTAACTAAATTAATAGTTTCTGAGCACGGAAAAGTTTATGAAGATGCAAAAGGATCTTTAACAAGAGGACTTGAAGTTGTTGAGTTTGCTTGTGGAATACCACATTTGTTAAAAGGTGAATTTTCTGAAAATGTTGGAACTAATGTAGACAGTTGGTCTATGAGGCAACCTTTGGGAGTTGTAGCAGGCATAACACCTTTTAATTTTCCGGCAATGGTTCCTATGTGGATGTTTCCAATTGCAATTGCATGTGGAAATACATTCATTTTAAAACCATCAGAAAAAGACCCTTCTTGTCCTATTAGATTGGCAGAACTGCTCTCAGAAGCTGGATTGCCAGAAGGTGTTTTTAATGTAGTAAATGGTGATAAAGAGTCTGTTGATGCAATATTAACTAATCCAGACATTAAAGCTGTGAGCTTTGTAGGCTCAACACCAATTGCTAAATATATTTATGAGAATTCTGCTAAAAATGAAAAAAGAGTCCAAGCTCTAGGAGGAGCTAAAAATCATTTAGTTGTGATGCCTGATTGTGATTTAGATGGTGCTGTGAACGGTTTAATGGGAGCTGCATATGGTTCTGCAGGTGAAAGATGTATGGCCCAATCAGTTGCAGTTGCAGTAGGAGATATTGGAGATGAATTGGTTTCAAGACTATCAAAAAAAGCAGAAGCTTTAAAAGTTGGACCTGGTATGGACAAAAATTCAGAAATGGGTCCATTAGTTACTAAGGAGCACTTAGAAAAAGTAAAGAGTTATGTTGATCTTGGAGTTAAAGAAGGCGCAAAGCTAGTTGTAGATGGTAGAAACCTTAAGCTTCAAGGATATGAAAATGGTTTTTATATAGGTGGCTGTTTATTTGACCATGTAAATAAAGACATGAGAATTTATAAAGAAGAAATATTTGGTCCAGTTTTATCAGTAGTTAGAGTTAAGACATTTGAAGAGGCTGCAAAATTAATAAATGATCATGAATACGGAAATGGTGTAAGCATATATACAAGAGATGGTGATGCAGGCAGAACATTTGCTAGCAAAATTCAAGTTGGAATGGTTGGAATAAATGTGCCCATACCTGTTCCAATGGCGTTTCATAGCTTTGGTGGTTGGAAAAGATCTTTATTTGGAGATAGTGCTATGCATGGCATGGAGGGAATAAAATTTTATACTAAATTAAAAACAGTAACATCAAGATGGCCTTCGGGAATTCGTTCTAATGCAGAATTTGTGATGCCAACAATGAAATAAAAAGGAGAACAGAAATTAGATGAGCAAGATATCTTTAATAGGAGCAGGTCAAATAGGTGGAACTTTAGCACATTTAATTGGGCTTAAAGAGCTAGCAGATGAGGTAGTTTTATTTGATGTTGCAAGTGGAATAGCAAAAGGAAAAGCACTTGATATAGCTCAATCTTCTCCAGTTGATGGTTTCCATGTGAGATTTTCAGGCACTGACGATTATAAAGATATCAAAGACTCAGATGTTATAATTATTACAGCAGGTGTTCCAAGAAAACCTGGAATGAGTAGAGATGATTTATTAGGAATAAATTTAAAAATTATAAAACAGGTTGCTGAAGGTATTAAACAACATGCTCCTAATGCATTTGTGGTTTGTATTACAAATCCACTAGACGTGATGGTTATGGCATTTCAAAAATATTCAGGTTTACCAGCAAACAAAGTTGTTGGAATGGCAGGTATATTGGATAGCTCAAGATTTAAATTATTTTTGTCATTAGAATTTAATGTTCCTGTTAAGGAAATTGAAGCTATGGTTATGGGTGGCCACGGAGATACTATGGTTCCGCTTCCAGGGTTTACTAAAATTTCAGGCAAACCATTATTAGATTTAGTTAAAGAGGGAAAAATAACATCAGAGCGTGTTGAAGAAATCAACCAAAGAACTAGAGATGGTGGTGCCGAGATTGTAAAATTTTTGGAGAAAGGTTCAGCTTTTTATGCCCCAGCAGCAGCAGGAGTAGAAATGGCAGCTGCGTATTTAAAGGATGAAAAAAAAATGGTTCCATGTGCTGCTTATCTAAATGGCGAATATGGAATTAAAGATATTTATGCAGGAGTTCCAATTGTAATAGGAAAAGCAGGAGTAGAAAAAATTGAGGAAATTAATTTGGATGAAAAAGAAAAATCTGAATTTTTAAAATCAGTTGATGCAGTAAAAAAACTTTGGGAAGCAGCATCTAATATTGATCCTGACCTTGCTAAATAATGAATATCCACGAGCATCAGGCAAAAGGGATTTTAAAAAAATTTGGAGCATCAGTTCCCGAAGGTGTTTATGCTTTAACAGTTGAAGACCTACTAGAAAAAGTCAAAAAATTAAATACTAGCAAGTACGTTTTAAAAGCCCAAATTCATGCAGGAGGTAGAGGTAAGGCGGGTGGAGTAAAGATTTTAGATAATATCGAAGATCTTGAAAGTGAAGCTAGAAAATTATTAGGTAAGACTTTAGTTACTCATCAAACTGGTCCTGAAGGCAGAGAAGTTAAAAGACTTTATGTTGAAGAGTCGTCAAATATAGATAAAGAGTTTTATCTTTCATGTCTTGTAGACCGAGCAAGTTCAAAAATTGCATTTATATCAAGTGATCAAGGTGGAATGGATATTGAAGAAGTTGCAGCAAAAACACCTGAAAAGATAATTACAACAAAAGTAGAACTGGAAGAAGAAATATCAAATAAAGATTGTGAAAATATATTAAAAATTTTTAACTTAAATGATGAAGCCAAAAGTGAGGCAATTAAGTTATTAAAATCTATATACAAAATGTTCATTAGCACAGATGCAAATATGGTGGAGATAAATCCTCTTATTTTAACAAAAGAAAATAAGATCATGTGCTTAGACGCTAAAGTAAATTTTGATGATAATGCATTATTTAGACATCCAGAAATTACAGAATTAAGAGATCTAAATGAAGAGGATCCAGCTGAAATAGAAGCAAGCAAACATGATTTGGCTTACATAAAATTAGATGGAAGCATAGGATGTATGGTTAATGGTGCTGGTCTTGCAATGGCAACAATGGATATAATTAAATTATATGGATCAGAGCCTGCAAATTTTTTAGATGTGGGTGGTGGAGCTTCAAAAGAAAAAGTCTCAGCAGCGTTTAAGATAATTTTGTCTGATAAAAATGTTAAAGGTATTTTAATAAATATTTTTGGTGGAATAATGAGATGTGATGTTCTTGCACAAGGAGTTGTTGATGCAGCTAAAGAGATGAAAATCAATGTTCCTTTAGTGGTGAGGCTAGCTGGAACAAATTTTAAAGAGGGAAAAGAAATTTTAGATAACTCTGGTTTAAAATTAATATCAGCAGAAAACTTAGATGATGCTGCAAAAAAAATTGTAGAGGCCATTAAATAATGTCAGTTTTAGTAAATAAAAATACAAAAGTTATTTGCCAAGGTTTTACGGGTGCTCATGGAACCTTTCATTCTGAGCAAGCTATAAAATATGGAACTAATTTGGTTGGAGGCGTGACACCAAAAAAAGGTGGTCAAGAACACTTAGATAGACCTGTTTTTAATACCGTTAAAGAGGCTAAAGATAAAGTTGGTGCAGATGCTACGATGATTTATGTTCCTGCTAAATTTGCTGCAGCTGCAATTATAGAGGCTATTGAAGCTGATTTAGAATTAATCGTTTGTATTACTGAGGGAATACCAGTTCAAGATATGTTGAGGGTAAAACAAAGATTGTCAAAATCTAAAAGTAGATTAATCGGTCCTAATTGCCCAGGAATTATCACACCCGATGAATGTAAAATAGGTATTATGCCTGGAAGTATCCACAAAAGAGGATCAGTAGGAATTGTTTCAAGATCTGGAACTCTAACGTATGAGGCTGTTGCTCAAACAACAGAAAATGGATTAGGACAATCTACATGTATAGGAATTGGTGGAGATCCAATTAACGGAACAAATTTTATAGATTGTTTAGATTTATTTTTAAAAGATGAAGAAACCAAATCTATTTTAATGATAGGTGAAATAGGAGGAACAGCAGAAGAAGAGGCTGCAGAATTTGTTAAAAATCATCAAATTAAAAAACCTATGGTTGGATTTATAGCTGGGATTACAGCACCTGCTGGCAGAAGAATGGGGCATGCTGGAGCAATAATTTCAGG
>VTPL01000014.1 GCA_008638165.1 Pelagibacteraceae bacterium | reverse complement strand
CTTTAACTTTAGACGAGATTTATGATTTGGCTAAAAAGACCTTAGTAGCTAATGGTTGTGATGATGAGACAGCATCAATTTTAGCAGATTTAATTAGAAATGCAGAAAGAGACGGTTCTGTATCTCATGGTTTATTTAGATTACCCGCTTATGTTTCTGGTTTAAAAAGTGGAAAAATTAATGGTAAGGGTAAACCAGAAGTTAAAAAAATCTCTCCATCTGTTATTAAAGTTTTAGGAAATAATTGTCTTGCACCAGTAGTCTTATCAAAAGGTCTTCCAGAATTATCAAAAGCTGCCAAAGAAAATGGTGTAGCTGTTTTAGCAATTAACAATTCTCACCATATGGCTGCTATGTGGCCTGAAACAGAAAAATTAGCAGAAGATGGATTGGTTGCTTTTGCTTGCACTTCTTACAAGCCTGCTGTGGCTCCTGCCGGTGCTAGTAAAGCTTTATTTGGTACAAACCCAATTTCATTTGCTTGGCCTAGACCTGGAAAAACTCCAGTTGTATACGATATGGCAACTGCATCTATGGCAATGGGTGAGGTTCAAGTTGCAAAACGAGAAGGGCATAAAGTTCCTTTAGGAACTGGACTAACAAAAGAAGGTAAAGAAACCACTGATCCAGGAGAAATCGCTGATGGCGGTGTATTGTTACCTTTTGGTGGTTATAAAGGTTCTGCTATAGCTATGATGGTTGAATTGTTAGCTGGTGCCTTAGTTGGAGATAATTTTAGTTATGAGACAGCTGCAAAAGATAATAATGATGGTGGACCACCTAGTGGAGGTGAGTTCATACTAGCAATTTGTCCAAATAAAACATCAGGAACTGAATGGCAAAAACATGCCGAAGAATTTTTTGAAAAGATGAAGTCTATGGGTGATGTTAGATTGCCTGGTGAGAGAAGACACAAAAATAGACAAGATACAGGACCAAGAAATATCAACGAAGATCTGGTAAATAAAATAAAGTCTTTAAGCTAGTTTAATCTCAATTGGAGTGTGATCAGAAGGTTTTTCTCTTCCTCTTGGGTCTTTATTGATATTCACACTTTTAATATTATCTAAAATTGAGTTTGAAGCTAAAAAATGATCAATACGCATTCCATTATTTTTTTGCCAAGCACCCCTCATATAATCCCAAAATGTATAACCCTCTTTATCCTCATTAAAGTGTCTATAAACATCACTGAAGCCTAAATTAATCATTTCCCGTAACTTTTTTCTTATCTCTAATCGATAAAGAGCATCATCCTCAAAACTCTTAACATTATAAACATCCTCAGCTGAAGGTATTATATTGAAATCACCCGCAAGAATAATATTTTCATTTTTTTTTGATAAATTTTTTAATTGTTTAATTAAACTATCAAGCCAGTTTTTTTTATAATCATATTTTTCTGTATCTACGGGATTTCCATTTGGAGTATAGATATTAATTAATTGAATTACTTTCTTTTTGAATTCAACTTCTGCTGAGATAATTCTTGATTGCTTTAATTTATCTTTAATTAAATCTGTTCTTATGTTTTTTAACTTATGTTTTGAAATTATCGCTACACCATTATAGCTTTTTTGACCAAAAACATGGCTTTCATAATCCATAGATGAAAATTCATCATAAGGGAAATTTATATCCTCAGTTTTGATCTCCTGCATCATCACGATGTCTGGTTTATATTTTAAGAGATAGCTTTTGATATTTTCAATACGAGCCCTAACAGAGTTAACATTCCAAGATGAAATGATCATTAAAGTGAAAACGATACACCACAACCACATGAGGATTTGGTTTGTGGGTTAGTGATCTTAAAAGATTCGCCAATTAGCTCTGAGACATAGTCGACTTCTGAACCTTTCAACAAATCTGCAGATGTTTGATCGATTAAAATATTTTCAAAACTTAAGTCATCATCATTTTTATTTTTTTCAAAGGAAAATTCATATTGAAATCCTGAACAACCACCACCTTTAATAGCGATTCTAAAAAAAGAGCCTTCATCTTTTTTACTTAGTAAACTATTGATTTGTTTTAAGGCTTTATCGGTAAATTTAATTTCTTTAATCATTATTCAACACTGATATTAGTAATATAATGTTTAATTTTTGAATTTAAAGGATGAATAATAACTCTAAACTTGGAATGTTCACCAGTAGTGGTCGATTAGTACCAGAACCACTGTCTAAATATCGTACTCCATTTCAAAGAGATAGAGATAGAATAATCCACAGCGCATCATTTAGAAGATTAAAACATAAAACACAGGTTTTTGTTAATACTGAGGGTGACCATTACAGAACACGTATAACACATTCAATTGAGGTTGCTCAAATAGCGAGATCAATTTCAAGTTACCTAGGTTTAAATGATGATTTATCAGAAACCTTAAGTTTAGCTCATGATCTTGGCCACACTCCTTTCGGACACGCGGGTGAAGATGCATTAAACGATTGCATGTCATCATATGGTGGTTTTGATCATAATTTACAGACATTAAGAATTGTGATGTTTTTAGAGAATAAATATCTAAAATTTAAAGGACTTAATTTAACAATTGAAACTCTGGAGGGACTACTTAAGCATAACGGACCTGTTGAGGATCTAAAACTAGTTAATACTTTAATTGGTAAAAACAAATTTAAAAACAAGATTAATTTTAAAACCTATCCATCTTTAGAAGCTCAAATAGCCGCTATTTCAGATGATATTGCGTATAATAATCACGATATACAAGATGGTATCAAAGCTAATTTGTTTAAATTAGAAGAATTAGTTGAGATAGATTTTTTTAGAAATATTTACAATAAATATAAAAAAAAAATTAATAAAAGAAATTATAAAATAGCAATTCATCAAATTATAAGAGACTCTATTGATTTAATGATTAAGGATTTAATTTCAAATACAAAAAATAATTTAACTAAATTAAATATTAAAAATTATAAAAATTTGAGATTTTCAAAAAAATTAATAGTAGATTTTTCTGAAAATATAAAATCATCAGAAAATGAGATAAGATCGTTTCTTAGGACTAAAATGTATAATAATAAAGAAGTATTAAAAAAGAATAATGAAGGTAAAAAAATAATAAATCGATTATTTAATATGATAATTAGAAAACCTTCAAAGTTTATCGAGAAACAAGATTTAAAACACAATAAATACAGAACAGTTTCAGATTTTATTTCTGGTATGACTGATCGTTATGCAATTAATCTTTACAATAGTAATAAATGAATATTTTTGATTATTACCTAGAAAAAATTAAACTTCTATTAAATGATCTTAATAAAGAAGGTCAAATTATTTTGCCTTCATCTCTAGATGGAATTAATGCAGAAATCCCTCCAGAAAAATTTGATTGCGATATATCAACAAATGTTGCAATGGTTCTTTCCAAAATAAATAATAAACCGCCTTTTGATCTAGCTGAAAATTTATCTAAAAAGATAAAATCTCTGGATGAATATATAGATAATGTTTCAATTGCTAAACCTGGATTTATCAACATAAAGTTAAAACCATCTTTTTGGACAAACTTTATAAATAATATAATTAAGATACCAGACACGTTCGGTGTAAATGAAAAAGAAGATAAAAATAAATATTTAGTTGAATTTGTATCAGCTAATCCAACGGGTCCTCTACATGTCGGTCACTGTAGAGGTGCTATATTAGGTGATGTCATCTCAAATCTATTATCTTTTAATAAGCACGTTGTTACAAAAGAATATTATGTAAATGATTATGGTAATCAAATAATCAATTTTACCAAATCTGTTTATGCAAGAATAAGAGAGATCAAATTTAATGAACCATTTCCAATTGATAATGAAGATTTATATCCAGGAGATTATCTCGTTGATTTTGCAAATAATATTATCAGTGCAAATAATGAACTCGATTTTGAAAATTACGATAAGATTTCAATAGAATTAACCAAATTATCTATAACAGAGGCACTAAATCTTATTAAAAAAAATTTAAAAAGCTTAGGAATAGAGCATGATAATTTTGTAAGTGAAAAATCCCTTGTTGAAGCAAAAGAAGTTGAAAAGGTAATAGATTATTTAACAGAAAATAATCATGTCTATAAAGGTAAAATTAAAGCTCCTAAGGGTGAAAATGATCAAAATTGGATTGAGCGAGAACAACTTTTATTTAAATCTACAGATTTTGGTGATGATAAGGATAGAGCTTTACAAAAATCAGATGGATCATGGACATATTTCGCTAGTGATGTTGCCTATCACAAAAATAAACTAGATCGTAAATATGATTATCTTATTAATATTTTAGGTGCTGATCACGCCGGATATATAAAACGAATAACATCCTCTGTGGATGCATTATCCAATTCAAAAAACAAACTAATTTGTAAGGTAAGTCAGTTAGTTAAACTAATTAAAGATAACAAGCCCTTTAAAATGTCTAAACGAAAGGGAGATTATATTACAGTTGATGACTTAATTTCTGAAGTTGGCAAAGATGCCACTAGATTTATAATGCTTAATAGAAGTAGTGATGTCGAATTGGATTTTGATTTTGATAACGTTAAAGAGAAATCAAAAGAAAATCCACTTTACTATGTTCAATATTGTTACGCTAGAATTTCTTCAGTGTATCGCCATATAAATATTGATCTAAGTGTTAATTTAAAAATATCACTATCAGATTTTGAATACACGTCTGATGAAATTAAGATTTTTAAGAAAATATCTGAATGGCCAAAATGTATTGATGCTGCATCAAAAAAATTAGAGCCACACAGAATACCTGTATATTTATATGAACTTGCCTCACTGTTTCACTCATATTGGAATTTAGGAAAAGATAAGCCAGAAAAAAGATTTATCAGCGAAGACAAAAAAATATCAGATGATAAACTAGTATTTTTAAAAGCTATTTCTAATGTCATTCGATCAGGCATGAATATACTTGGCGTTGAAACACCTGAAAAAATGTAATGTTAAAAGAGGTTAAATATTTAATTTTTTTATTGATAATTACTTTATTTATTTTTTTTACGGCAAAATATTATTTCTCTGATTCATATAAAAAAAAATCTTATCGTTCACTTGCAAGTATAAATGAAAAAATTGAAACGTATTCACAAGAGTTACCAATTTTAGAAGACGATACTCAAAACATAATTGAATATGTAAAAAATACCCAAACTCAAAAAAAGAAAAAATATTATTTTTGGGAATTGCTAGATAAAAATGATTAATCGAAAATCTTTTATAACTGGTATAAAGGGTAAAAAACTTACTAATCAAGAAATCCACTTTCTAAAACAACATAATCCATGGGGTGTAATCTTATTTTCAAGAAATTTAGATAATATTAATCAAATTAAAAAACTAACATCACATATCAAGAAGATATTTAAAGATGATAATTATCCAATTATGATTGATCAAGAGGGTGGCCGTGTTAATAGATTGAATAAGATAATTTCTTTAGATAATTTTACATCTGAATATTTTGGCAAAGCTTTTATTAAAAATAAAAAAGAGTTTTGTATTACTTACCAATTATTTATTGATAAAATAAGTTTTCTTTTAAATCACTTAGGCATTAATATTAATACATTGCCAGTTCTTGATTTAAGATACAAGGGTAGCTCAAATATTATTGGTGATAGATCATTTTCAAGAAATCCAAAAATAGTCTCTGAAATTGGTAATTTATGTATCAAATATTTTTCTAAAAACTCAATTGGAACAGTTATTAAGCATATTCCTGGTCACGGATTAGCTAAAGCAGATAGCCATTATTTTACACCGATTGTAAATAAAAGTCTGGGTTATCTTAAGAAGAATGATTTTAGAGCTTTTGATTTGAAAAAATCACTTTTTGCAATGACAGCACATGTAATATTCAAAAAAATTGACCCAGAAAATACTGTCACGCATTCTAAAAAATTAATTAACATCATAAGAAATCAAATCAAATTTAAAAATTTGCTTATCTCAGATGATTTATCAATGAAAAGTTTAAAGTATTCAATTAAGGAAAATACCATTAGAGCATTCAAGGCTGGTTGTAATATTGCATTACATTGTAATGGGAATTTGAAAGAAATGTCTATTGTTGCTGAAAATTCTCCTAAAGTGAACTCGTTTATAATCAAAAAAACATCAGAATTTTATAAGAATTTGAGTTAAAGTTCACTAATGATCGAATCTGATAATCCATTATTTGAAGTAGATGTAGAAAATTATAACGGACCTTTAGACGTACTTTTAGATTTAGCAAAAGCCCAAAAAGTTAATCTTGAAGAGATTTCAATAACTAAATTAGCTGACCAATTTCATAATTATATTTCAAATAAAAAAGATCTTAATTTAGAAGTGGCATCAGAATACCTATTAATGGCTACTTGGTTAGCTTACCTAAAATCTAAATTATTATTGCCAGGAACACCTGAAGAGGAATTTAAAGTTCAAGAAGTTGCTGAAAAATTAAAACTTCAATTAAAAAAACTTGAGTTAATACGTTTGTTGTCTGAACAAATGTTAAAAAGAAAAAGACTTGGACGCGAAATAAGAACTAGAGGGATGAAGGGTAATATAAGATCTATTTACAGTGCTGAATATAAATTAAATTTATTTGAACTTTTAAAAACATATTCTTCTATAATAATGACAAAAGATTTTCAAAGAATGAATATACCAAAATTACCTGTATTCACTACTGAAGATGGTATTAAAACCATCAAAGATTTTTTTGGAAAGCTAGTTGATTGGAAAAATCTAGAAGATTTAATTCCGAATAGTTTCAGATCAGGAAAAAAAATTAAAAAAACAGGAAAAGCAGGAATTTTTGCTGGATCTTTAGAATTAGTGAAAGAGGGGAACCTTAAAATAAAACAAGATAAATTATTTGATAATATTTATATTAAAGAAAATTAATGAATAAAAAAAATTTAGAAAAAAAAGATAATGTAGTTAATTTTCCTACAAAAATATCACCAATTGAAAAGGAAATAGAAGCTATTATTTTTGCTGCTGCTGAGCCGTTAGATGTTGAAACTATAGAAAGTAAGTTATCCAAAAAAGTTAATATTGAAAAATCACTAGAAAAACTTCAATTAGAATATTCTAACCGAGGAATAAATTTAGTTTGTATTTCAAAAAAATGGTCTTTTAGAACATCCCCAAATTTATCTAATTTGATGACTCAAGAAAAAACGGTAGAAAAAAAGCTATCTAGAGCAGCTGTTGAGACCCTTGCAATAATTGTTTATCATCAACCAGTTACGAGAGCAGAAATAGAGGAGATTAGAGGTGTTGCGTTTGGAACAAATACACTAGAAATTTTAATGGAATTAAATTGGGTTAAGCCAGGCGGTCGAAAGGATGTTCCTGGAAAGCCAATTCAATATGTAACAACAGAAGATTTTTTGAGCCATTTTAATCTTCAAAAATTGTCTGATTTGCCAACCGTTGATGAATTGGGTGCAGCAGGACTTATTGATACTTCTAGTGTTGATAATGCGATATTTGGTACTGGTAAATTCTACAAAGAGAAACAAGATGAAAAAAAAGAGGATATTTATTCAAATATTGATGAAATGTTAAGCAGCACTTTAAATGAAGATGATAATAAGTAAAAAGTCACTTTTAAAAAATTTCTAAACAGGTTATAACTCATCTATGAGCATAGGAATTTGGCAAATAGCAATTGTTGTTATCTTAGTAGTTTTGCTTTTTGGAAGAGGCAAAATTTCAAGTTTAATGGGTGATGTTGCTAAAGGTATTAAAAGCTTTAAAAAAGGTATGGCATCTGATGTTACAGATGACACAGAACCTAAAAACATTTCCGAAAATAATCAAGACACTAAAAATAAAGATTAAATCACATGCCTACTATTGGTTGGTTTGAGATTTTAATAATTGTGGCAATAGCTATAATTGTTTTGGGTCCAAAAGATTTTCCTATCATGTTAAAAAAAGTGGGTTCTTGGATTGGTACAACCAAAAAATATATAAATAATATTCAAAATGAAGTTTCTAATATTGATATAGAGGACAACAGCATTCAAAAAAAAGAGTTCAAGGAAAAGGATAAGAAAGAAGAAAACCAAGATGCATAACGAAGATCAAGAAGGTGGCTTTGTAAGTCACTTAGCGGAACTTAGAAAAAGACTGATTTTTAGTTTCGTTTTTTTAATAATCTTTTTTATTGGATGTTATGTATTCGCTGAACATCTTTATGGTTTTTTAGTTGAGCCTTATGCAAAAGCAGTAAGAGATGATGGTATTGAAAGACGATTAATATTTACTGCTTTACAAGAAACCTTTTTAACTTATTTAAAAGTTTCTTTCTTTGCGGCTTTTTTTGTAACATGTCCATTTATACTCATGCAAATTTGGAAATTTATTGCACCAGGTTTGTATAAACATGAAAAAATAGCAATTCTTCCATATTTAATTTTAACTCCAATTTTATTTTTCTTAGGAGGAATGCTCGTTTATTATTTAATAATGCCTCTTGCGATTAAGTTCTTTTTATCTTTTGAAAGTTCAGGACTATCAACAAATTTACCCATACAACTAGAGGCAAAAGTAAACGAATATTTATCTTTAGTTATGAAATTAATTTTTGCATTTGGAATAAGCTTTCAGCTACCTGTTGTTTTAAGCTTACTAGCAAGAGTTGGAATTGTTGATTCTCATTTTTTAAAAACCAGAAGAAAATATGTTGTAGTATTAATTTTTGCAGCTGCTGCTTTGTTAACACCACCAGATCCAATTACACAGATAGGTTTAGCTGTACCGTTATTAATCTTATATGAATTATCTATTTTTTCGGTAAAATTTATTGAGCGTAAAGATTTAGAAAACGAAGATGCATAATATTAAAGAAATACGAACTGATTTTGATTACTTTAAAAATCAATTAAAGAGTCGAAATATTGATGTCGATATTGATAAAATTAAAGAATTAGACGAAACGAATAGAAAATATATTCAAAAAAAAGAGGCTCTTGAGAGTGAAAAAAAGGATATTTCTAAATCTAAAGATGAAAGTTTATTTAAAAGATCAAAAGAAATATCAAAAGAACTTGAAACTATTACAAATGAGCAAAAACAAATCAAATCAGAATTAGATAAAATCTTATCTAACATTCCAAATATACCTCATAAAGATGTTCCAATAGGTGACAACGAAAATGACAACGTTGAAATTTCCAAGTCTGGAAATATTCCAAGTTTTGATTTTAAACCAAAGACACATTATGAACTAGGTGAAAAACTCAATATGCTTGATTTTGATCTTGCCACAAAAACTACTGGATCAAGATTTGTATTTGTTAAAGATAAATTAGCGTTGTTAGAAAGAGCCTTATCAAATTTTATGTTAGACAAACATGTTCTAACCAATGGTTATAAAGAAATTTCACCTCCACTTATAGCATCAGAAAATACGATGTATGGCACTGGTCAATTACCTAAATTTGAAAATGATCAATTTGAAATTAAATTTGATGAAAATACTGATCGTAAATTTTTAATACCAACTGCAGAAGTGATTTTAACTAATATTGTAAAAGATAAAATTGTTGATTTGAAGCAATTACCTATGAGATTTGTTGCATCAACTCCTTGTTTTAGAAAAGAAGCTGGTAGTTATGGAAAAGATACTAAAGGAATGATTAGACAACATCAGTTTTATAAAGTTGAATTAGTTAGTATTGTTGAAATCGACAAATGTTTAGATGAACTTGAAAGAATGACTAACTGTGCTACAGGAATTTTAGATGATCTTGGGTTGCCTTACAGAAAAATGATTTTATGTAGTGGTGATATGGGTTTTAGTGCAGAAAAAACTTATGATATTGAAGTTTGGTTACCATCAGAAAATAAATATAGAGAAATATCATCATGTTCGTCTTGTTCATCGTTTCAAGCTACTAGAATGAAAACTAGGTATAAAAATAATAACAAAGAAACTCTTCATGTTGGTACCTTAAATGGTAGTGGATTAGCCGTTGGAAGAACTTTAATTGCTGTTATGGAAAATTACCAACAAAGTGATGGCTCAATAGTTATTCCTGAAAAATTAAGACCATACATGAATAATTTAGAAAAAATTTCATCTAATTAAAGTTGTTTTACTATCTCAAGTAGTATAAATAATCTGCATAAATAAAGGAGTTTTATGGAAGGTTCAGGAATAGGTCAGTTTATCCCATTAATTTTAATTTTTGTTATTTTTTATTTTTTTCTAATCAGACCTCAGCAAAAAAAAGTTAAAGAGCATAAGACAATGGTCGAAGGGTTAAAAAGAGGTGATAAAGTAATTACATCAGGTGGTATAACTGGAACAGTTGAAAGAATAATTGATAATGACAAAGTTGAAGTAGAAATTGCTGAAAATGTCAAAGTGGAAATTGTTAAAGCAACTGGAATTCAAGGTTTACTAAATAACGTTGAAGTAAAGAAATAATCTTAATTATTAGTTTAAGGGATGTTATATTTTTCTAAGTTAAGAATAATATTCGTTTCTATATTTTGTTTATTTTTTATTTTTATTGCTTCTAATAATTTACTAAACCAAGACAATAGATTTATTGATAAGAAAATTAATTTAGGTCTAGATTTACAAGGTGGTTCATACCTTTTACTGGAAATAGACAACGCGCCTGTTATTGAACAAAAACTTCAGAATACTTCCACTTTAATAAGATCATTTTTTAAGGAAAAAAATATTAGAATATCAAATTTAAATTTGACTAATGACAAGCTAAGTTTTTCTGTTGAAGATAATTTTAAACAGCAAGTAATAGATGAATTTAAAAGTCAAAATAGTGATATTAACCCTTATTATCCTGTATTTAAGTCTCATCAATTTAATTTAGAAGAAGTAGGAGGTGTGTTTGAAGTTAGTTTTTCAAATCAAGGCCTTGTAGAACTTAAAACATCTTCACAAGATCAAGCTTTAGAGATTGTAAGAAGAAGAATTGATGAAATTGGTACAAACGAACCAAATATTCTAAAAAGAGGTAATGACCGTGTTTTAGTAGAACTTCCAGGGTTAGATGACCCAATGAGAATAAAATCTTTATTAGGCAAAACTGCTAACTTAACTTTCAGATTTGTTTCAAATGATAATCAAGACTCATTTGGTGTTGAAAAACTTGAATATGAAGATGGTTCAAGTGAGGACTTTGTTAGTAAAAGAATTATTTTAAGTGGTGAAAATCTACTTGATGCACAACCAAGAATGAACAACCAAACTAATGAGACAGTTGTTTCATTTACTTTAGATAGAGTGGGGGCAAAGAGATTTGGTAAAGCGACCTCATCTAATATTGGAAGACAATTAGCAATAGTTTTAGATGGTAAAATTATTAGTGCACCTGTTATTAGAGACACTATTGCAGGTGGTAATGGGCAAATCAGCGGTGGGTTTACTTTCCAATCTGCTACAGATCTAGCATTATTATTGAGATCTGGAGCGTTACCAGCTCCATTAAACATTATTGAAGAAAGAACTGTTGGTCCGGATTTAGGTCAAGATTCTATAAATGCGGGAATGATTGCTCTTTTAATCGGTTTTTTATTAGTAATTATTTATATGTTCTTTAAATACAAAGTATTTGGTTTCATAACTAACTTTACCTTAATTGTTAATCTTATAATTCTTCTTGGTGTTCTTACATTGTTTGAAGCAACTTTGACTTTGCCTGGTATTGCAGGGATAATATTAACAGTTGGTATGGCAGTAGATGCTAATGTTTTGATATTTGAACGAATAAAAGAGGAACTTAAAAATGAAAAGAACAATATTATTGCTTTTGATAGTGGATACACAAAATCAAGAACAGCAATTTTAGATGCAAATATTACAACTTTATTAGCAGCTATTATTTTATTTTTTATGGGTTCAGGACCTATTAAAGGTTTTTCCGTTACTTTGGGTGTGGGGATATTTACGACATTATTTTCTGTTTATTTTATAGCAAGATTGTTGACGGCTATTTATGTTTCAAAAAATAAGGACAAAGAGGCTTTAATATAATGATAAAATTTAATAAATTTTATACTCACTTCAATATAATATCTCTCATATTGGTAATTCTTTCACTAATACTGCTTACATTTAAAGGTTTAAATTATGGTATTGATTTTAAAGGTGGAACTTTAATTGAGCTTAGATCATCTGATAATAATATAAACGTATCTAATTTAAGAGATAACTTAAATCAGATGGATCTTGGTGATGTATCCGTTAAAAAATTTGGTAACGATCAAGATTATTTAATAAAATTTGAAAACAAAAATGATAGTAAAAATATTATTGAAGAAATAAGATCTAATTTAGATAAATCTTTTGGGAATAATTTTGATTTTAGAAGAGTAGAAAACGTAGGTCCTAAAGTAAGTGCTGAGTTATTAAAATCAGGAGTTATCGCAATAAGTGTTTCTTTAGCCTTAATGTTAATTTACATATGGATTAGATTTGAGTGGCAGTTTAGTTTGGGAGCAATTATTGCATTATTTCATGATGTAATAATCACATTGGGTTTATTTTCATTATTAAGTTTAGAAATTAATCTGTCAATTATTGCAGCAATTTTAACAATTGTAGGTTATTCAATGAATGATACTGTTGTTATTTTTGATAGAGTAAGGGAAAATCTAAGAAAATATTCTGATATTAAGATTTTTGAATTAACAAATATTTCAATTAATGAAACATTATCAAGAACACTAATTACATCTATAACAACGCTTTTAGCTTTATTTTCTATATTCTTTTTTGGTGGTGAAATACTTAAAGGATTTTCTTTAGCAATGATATTTGGTGTAATTTTTGGAACTTATTCTTCAATATATATCGCAAACACAGTTCTTGTTCGACTGAATGTATCCCAAAAAACTATTTTAAAAGAAGAAGAGAAAAATTAATAAAGATTTTGAGCTGCAACCATTGTTAACAACATTGGTAGAGATAAAAGTGTATTTGTTCTTGAGAACAACATGGCAGTTTTTGCTGATTTAGCTTTTAAATCTGCATCACATTCAACAATACCCAAAGCTCTTTTCTGATTAGGCCATATTACAAACCATACATTGATTGCCATAATTATTGCCAGCCACATTCCAATACCAATAGCTGTATGTTTAGGTATTCCAGATCCTATACTTAATGTCATTGCATCATGTAAATAACCATTTAAATGAGCTAAAATTAGACCAGATAAAACAGTAAATGCAGCTCCCCATCTAAAATAAAATAAAGCAGCAGGCGCAATAACTTTTCCTATTGCAGGCTTTTGTTCGTCTGGAATTTTTGCCATGTTTGGTATCTGTACAAAATTAAAATACCAAAGTAATCCAATCCACATAATACCAACAACAACATGTGTGTATCTTGCAAGCCAACTATAAAAAGTTACATCAAAAGCAAAACCATCATTTTGGTAAAACAAACCCAAAAATAACACTATTGCTAATATTACAGAGGCATGGACTGTTTTAGATAATGAAGAAAGTAGATTACTCATGATTCTCAACTTTTATACATCAATTTTAGTAAATTTTAAATCAATTTAAAAGTGGCTTTAAGAACTGACCTGTATAACTATTTTTAATTTTACAAATTTCTTCTGGTTTTCCCTCTGCAATAATTTTTCCACCTTTAACACCACCTTCAGGGCCCATATCAACAATATAATCAGCTGTTTTTATAACATCTAGATTATGCTCAATCACAACAACAGTATTACCTAAAGCAACAAATGTATGAAGAATTTCTAGAAGTTTTTTTATATCGTGCTGGTGAAGACCAGTTGTAGGTTCATCTAATATATACATTGTTCGTCCAGTTGATCTTTTGGACAATTCTTTTGCTAACTTAATTCTTTGAGCTTCTCCACCAGAAAGAGTTGTAGCTTGCTGTCCTATTTTTATATAACCAAGTCCTACTTTTTTTAGTGTCAGTAATTTTGATTTTATATTGGATATGTTTTCAAAATATTCACACCCTTCATCTACAGTCATATTTAAAACATCTGCAATACTTTTGTCTTTAAACTTTATCTCTAATGTTTCTCTATTATATCTTGTTCCTTTACACTCATCACATTGAATATAGACATCAGGTAAAAAATGCATTTCATAAGTTATAACACCGTCACCTTCGCAAGCCTCACAGCGTCCTCCCTTAACGTTAAATGAAAAACGACCAGGTTTATAACCCCTGGTTTTAGACTCGGGTAAAGCAGTAAACCAATCTCTAATAGGACCAAAAGCTCCTGTGTATGTTGCTGGATTTGATCTTGGAGTTCTTCCAATTGGGGATTGGTCTATATCTATTATTTTATCAACTAATTCTGTTCCTTTAAATCCTTTAAATGGTTTTGGAATTTTACGTGATTTGTTATTATTTAAAGTTAAATTTAAGGCGTTATATAACGTTTGTAAAACTAGCGTAGATTTACCTGATCCCGAAACTCCAGTAACACAAGTTAAACTTCCTAGAGGTATTTTTAAATTCACATTATCCAAGTTGTTACCGGTTGCTCCTGTGATTTCTAAAAATCTACCATTTTTTGCTAATCTTCTTTTTGTTGGTACATTAATCTTTAATTTATTTGATAAGTATTTGCCTGTAATGCTGTCTTTGTTATTGCAAATTTCTTGAAATGTACCTTGAGCAACAACTTCACCACCTTTACTTCCAGCTTCAGGACCAAGATCAATAATATGATCTGCATTTTCCATAGTTTCAGTATCATGTTCAACCACAATAACGGTATTGCCTAAATCTCTTAATCTTTTCAGTGCACTGATTAATTTTACATTATCTTTTTGATGAAGCCCAATTGAAGGTTCGTCAAGAACATATAAGACACCAGTTAAGCCTGAACCTATTTGTGAAGCCAATCGAATTCTTTGAGCCTCACCACCTGACAATGTCCCTGACTCTCTTGAAAGAGTTAGATAATCCAATCCAACATTTAATAGAAATGTTAATCTTTCATTAATTTCTTTTAAAATATGTTCTGCAATTTTAATTTGTCTTTTATCTAATTTATTATTTAAATTTTTAAACCATTCAGCTGCATCTAAAATTGATTTTTGAGTAACTTCACTAATATGAAGTCCGTCTATTTTTACACATAAAGCTTCATCTTTAAGTCTATAACCATTACAACGCTCACATTTAGTATCTGATTGATATTGAGCAATTTCTTCTCTTTTCCAATCACTATCGGTTTCTAAATATCTTCTTTCTAGATTATTAATTACACCTTCAAATGTTTTTTTATGCGAATACTTTTCATATCCATCATCATATGAAAATTTAATTTCTTCATCATCTGACCCATAAAGAATTACATCTTTAATTTTTTTTGATAACTTATTCCATTTTTCATCAAGAGAAAAATCATAGTGTTTGGCCAGAGATGCCAAAGTTTGTGCATAGTATAAAGTTGTAGTCTTAGCCCAAGGTTCGATTGCACCATCTGCAATACTTTTCTTTTCGTTTGGTATTACTAAGTTTGGATCTACATTTAATTTAACTCCTATACCCTCACACTCTTCACAAGCTCCAAAAGGACTATTAAATGAAAATAATCTTGGTTCAATTTCCTCAATAGTAAAACCACTTTCTGGGCATGCAAATTTGGTAGAGAAAATTAATTTTTCAATTTTTCTAAATGTTTTAGGTAAAGTTTCATCTTCATATTCAACAAATATCAATCCATTTGCAAGATTAACTGCCGTCTCTATTCCTTCAGCCAATCTATTACCAAGCGATGAGTTTAAAACAATTCTGTCTACTAAGATTGAAATATCATGTTTTACTTTTTTATTAAGCTCTGGAACATTCTCAATGTCATATAAGGTTTCATCAATCTTTATTTTTCTAAAGCCTCTTTTTTTATAATTTAAAATTTCTTTTTTATATTCGCCTTTTCTACCTCTAACCACGGGAGCATATAAATATATTGTTGCTTTTTTAGGTAATTCTTTAATCCTATCAACAATTTGAGTTACTGTTTGAGAAGTAATCGGTTTACCAGTAAAAGGAGAGTAGGGTATACCGGCTCTTGCATATAATACTCTCATATAGTCATAAATTTCTGTTACTGTTGCAACTGTGGATCTTGGATTTTTTGATGTATTTTTTTGCTCTATTGATATCGCAGGACTTAAGCCTTCTATAAGATCTACATTGGGTTTTTTCATCTTATCCAAAAATTGTCTTGCATAAGCTGATAAGCTTTCAACATATCTTCGTTGTCCTTCAGCATATACTGTGTCAAAGGCTAAAGAGGATTTTCCTGATCCTGATAGACCTGTAATAACAACAAATTTATCTTTAGGTATCTCAAGAGAAATATTTTTTAGATTATGCTCTTTAGCACCCTTAATAACTATCTTTTTGATCATAAATTTTCTTGCTATAGATTAATAAAATTAATATTCAGAGCAAAGTGTGGTATAAATTTAAATTAATAAACAATCAATTTTTAAAATATTATGGCTGGAAGTTTAAATAAAGTTCTTTTAATTGGTCGATTAGGCGCAGACCCAGAAATTAAGCAAATGGTTAATGGTAAAAGTGTTGCAAGACTTAGTCTTGCTACCAGCCAATCCTGGAAAGACAAAAATACTGGTGAAAAAAAAGAAAAAACAGAGTGGCACCGTATAGTTGTATTTAACGATGGATTAGTAAATGTTGTTCAACAATATTTAAAAAAAGGGGCACAAGTTTATGTTGAAGGTCAGCTTACAACCAGAAAATGGAAAGATGAGCAGTCTGGCCAAGATAAATATTCAACTGAAATAGTTATCCAAGGTTACAATTCATCACTAACAATGTTAGGTGGTGGCAATTCAGGTGGTGGGATACAATATGATAACAATCAATCACCATCTAATTCTCCGGAAGACGCTTCTCAAGTATCGAACGATATGGATGACGAAATTCCATTTTAATATCCATGGAAAAAACTGAAGTTACAAAAGATAAAAATATAAAACTCATTTCAATGCATGATGAGATGAGCTCATCATATTTATCTTATGCAATGAGCGTAATTGTCAGTAGAGCTCTGCCAGATGTTAGAGATGGTCTTAAACCTGTACATAGAAGAATACTTTATGCAATGTATAAAGGTGGCTACGACTGGTCGAAACAATTTAGAAAATCAGCAAGGATAGTCGGGGATGTGATTGGTAAATATCATCCACATGGTGACCAATCAGTATATGATGCCTTAGTTAGAATGGTTCAGGATTTTTCAATGAGCTTACCTCTAGTTGAAGGTCAGGGTAATTTTGGATCAATCGATGGAGATCCTGCTGCAGCAATGAGATATACCGAAACAAGACTATCAAAAGTATCTCAATATCTAATTGATGATATCGAAAAAAAGACAGTTGATTTTAAAAGTAACTACGATGAAACTGAAAAGGAACCAACTGTATTACCTGCTCAATATCCAAATTTGCTTGTAAATGGTGCGGGAGGAATTGCGGTTGGAATGGCAACAAGTATTCCACCTCATAATTTAGGTGAAATTATAGACGGCACTTTAGCTTTAATTGAAGATAAAGATATTAAGATTAAAGATTTAATGAAACACATTCCTGGACCAGATTTTCCAACTGGGGGTGTAATCATTGGTAAAGATATAATCAAGCAAGGTTATAATAAGGGAAGAGGCTCTTTTAAGATTAGAGGAGAAATTGCAATCGAAACTCAAAAGAACGGTAGAGAAAGATTAGTAATAAATTCTATTCCTTACCAAGTTAACAAATCAATTTTGAATGAGAGAATTGCACAATTAGTTAGAGAGAAAAAAATTGAAGGTATTAAAGATATACGTGATGAATCTAATAGAGAAGGAATTAGAGTTTCTATTGATTTAAGAAATGGTGTTGAACCTGAAACAATCAAAAGACAATTATATAAAAATACACAAATTGAAAGTTCGTTTGGTTTTAATACTTTAGCGATTGTTGATGGTAAACCTAAGACTTGTAATCTTAAGGAATTTTTAGAAAACTTTTTAACTTTTAGAGAAGATGTTGTAATTAAAAAAACAAAATTTGATTTACAAAAAGCTGAGGAGAGAGCTCACATATTAATTGGTTTATCTGTTTCAGTGGAAAATTTAGATAAAGTTATCAAGATAATCAGAAATTCAAAAACACCAGATGATGCAAAAAAATCAATTTTAAATACAAAATGGAAAATTAATAAATCACAAAAAATGATTTCTTTAGTTGAAGGAAAAAAATCTAAAAGTGATTATAGTTTATCGGAACCACAAGTAGTTGCCATACTAGAATTAAGACTACAAAAACTAACTGCACTAGGGATTAATGAAATTGAAATTGAGATCAAAAAACTTGCTGAACTTATTACAAAATATAAGAAAATAATTTCCTCAAAAAAAGAGCTTTTAAAAGTAATAAGTGAAGAATTGAAGAATATTAAAGAAAAGTTTGCAGTACCTAGAAGAACTAAGATTATTGATGCTGTATTAAATTACGATATTGAAGAAACTATCCAAAAACA
>VTPL01000061.1 GCA_008638165.1 Pelagibacteraceae bacterium | reverse complement strand
GGCCCTCCAGGTGCTCAAGGAGTTGGTGGAGGATGGACTTTATATCCACCATTATCATCTAAAGCAGGTCAACCAGGTCCTGCAATGGATCTTGCAATTTTAAGTTTACACTTAGCGGGTGCTTCATCAATTTTAGGTGCAGTAAACTTTATTACGACAATATTAAACATGAGAACACCAGGAATGACATTACATAAAATGCCATTATTTGCTTGGTCAGTATTAGTTACAGCATTTTTGTTATTATTATCTTTACCAGTTTTAGCTGGTGCGATTACAATGTTGCTAACAGATAGAAATTTTGGAACAGCTTTTTTTGAGGCTCAGACAGGTGGAGATCCAGTATTGTACCAACATTTATTTTGGTTTTTTGGTCACCCAGAGGTTTATATTTTGATCCTCCCAGGTTTTGGAATGATAAGTCATATCGTGTCAACATTTTCAAGAAAACCAGTTTTTGGATATCTTGGAATGGCTTATGCGATGGTTGCAATTGGAGTTGTAGGTTTTGTTGTATGGGCTCACCATATGTACACCGTTGGTCTAAGTACAGATACAAAAGCATATTTCTTAGCTGCAACCATGATTATTGCAGTGCCAACAGGGATTAAAATATTCTCTTGGATTGCAACAATGTGGGGTGGATCAATATCATTTAAAACTCCGATGATGTGGGCGTTAGGATTTATTTTTATGTTCACAGTAGGTGGTGTAACAGGAGTTGTTTTAGCAAATGCTGGAGTAGATACAGCTATGCATGATACTTATTATGTAGTTGCACATTTCCATTATGTGTTATCTCTAGGTGCTGTATTTGCGATCTTTGCAGGATTCTATTACTGGTTCGGTAAAATGTCTGGCTATGAATATTCAGAATGGTTAGGACAATTACATTTCTGGTTAACATTTATTGGAGTTAATTTAGTTTTCTTTCCTCAGCATTTCTTAGGTTTAGCAGGAATGCCAAGAAGATATGCAGATTATCCAGATGCATTTGCTGGTTGGAATTATGTATCTTCAATTGGATCATATATTGCGGTTGTAGGTTTGGGAGTGTTCTTTATTAACTTGATTTATTCATTTTATAAAAAGAAAGCTGCAGCAGCTAATCCATGGGGAGCAGGAGCTACAACTTTAGAATGGACTGTACCATCTCCACCAAACTTTCACACTTTTGAAGAGTTGCCAAAGTTTGAAGATGATCAGGACACTCAAAAGTCTCATAGCTAGGATTTTGAAACTTAAAACAGATGAGTAGTAGTTCAAGGTTAAAGAAAAAATCTTTAAGCCAAGAAGATCTATTTAATTTTTCAGAGCTATTTAAATTAATGAAGCCAAGAGTAATGTCCTTGGTGATTTTTACTTGCGCAGTTGGATTATTAACTTCACCAGGAATTATCTCAACTAAAGATGCTATTATTGGTATTTTATTAGTTTCAATTGGAGCAGGTGCAGCAGGTGCACTTAATATGTGGTACGAGTCTGATTTAGATGCCTTGATGACCAGAACTTGTCTTAGACCTATTCCAACTGGTAAAGTAAATAAAAACCAAGCACTTATTTTTGGTGTAACTTTATCTATTATATCTGTTGTAGCTCTTGATTATTTTGCAAATCGAACATCTGCAATCTTACTTTTATCGACAATACTGTTTTATTTATTTGTATATACAATTTGGTTAAAAAGAAGAACCCCACAAAATATTGTTATAGGAGGTGCGGCAGGTGCATTGCCACCTGTTATTGGATGGACTATAGCAACAGGCTCACTATCTATTGAACCATTAACATTTTTTTTAATAATATTTTTTTGGACCCCATCTCATTTTTGGGCATTAAGTCTATATAAATCTGATGATTACAAAAAAGCTAAAATTCCAATGTTGCCCTTAACAAATGGTATTGAAAGCACAAAGTTAAATATTTTTGTTTATTCTTTATTGATGTTGCCAGTCATAATTTTTCCTTATTGGATTGATTTTGTTGGAGAAGTTTTTTTAGTACCAGCACTAATGCTTACTTTATATTACAACTACTTATGCTATGAGTTATATAATTTTAAAAAAAATAAATTTAATTCTAAAAAAGCAAAATCAATTTTTGGATACTCAATATTATATTTATTTTTAATTTTTGTATTATTCTTGTTGGATAAAATATTATGATGATACCAGATAAAAAAACTAAAAGAAAAAATTTATTAACTGCAATTGGAATAATTGCATTTATGATATTTTTGTTTTTATTTACACTTTACAATACTGGAGTTTTCAACAGAGTAATATGATTCAAAAAAAAACTCTTACTCCAGTTTTGCTAGCAGGTATTTTTGTTTTAATGCTTGGCTTATCGTATGCAGCCGTGCCTCTTTATGATTTATTTTGTAGAGTAACAGGATTTGGTGGAACAACCCAAGTTTCTAAAACAGCTCCAGATATAGTATTAGATAAAGTTGTTAGTGTAAGATTTGATACCAATGTAAACAATTTACCATGGGATTTTAAAGCTAAGAGTAATGTAATTGATGTAAAGGTTGGACAAGTTAACAAGATAGAATTCGAAGTTGTAAATTATAGTTCTGAAGATACGGCTGGAACAGCAAGCTTCAATGTTTCACCTTCAAGTTTGGGAAAATATTATAGTAAATTAGGCTGTTTTTGTTTTGAAAAACAAGTTCTAAAAGCAGGTGAAAAAGCAACCTATGTTATGACTTTTTATTTAGATCCAGAAATGGTAAACGACCCAACAACTAAAGATCTACATGATGTTACTATGTCATATACTTTTTTCTCGACAGATTATTATAAACAATCATAATTAAAAAATATGTCAGCTGAAAAAAAACACGATTATCATTTAGTAGACCCAAGTCCTTGGCCAATCTATGTCTCATTTTCATGTTTAGTTTTAGCGATTGGTTCAGTTTATTATCTGCACAGTGATGTTTCTTGGGGAATGTATGTTGGATTTGCACTATTAATTTATGGTGCCTACATGTGGTTTAGAGATGTTGTTATAGAGGCAGAACATCAAGGTCATCACACACCAGTTGTTCAAATTCACCATAGATATGGAATGACATTGTTCATTGCATCCGAGGTAATGTTTTTTGTTGCATGGTTTTGGGCATATTTTGATGTAAGTCTATTTCCAAATGAATTTGTTGGTAATGTTTGGCCTCCAAAAGATATTGAAACATTCGATCCTTGGGACATACCTTTAATTAACACCTTAATTTTATTGCTTTCCGGAACTACAGTGACCTGGTCTCATCACGCATTGCTTGAGGGTGATAGAAAAAGCTTTATCCAGGGATTATGGTTAACAGTAATTTTAGGTTTTTGTTTTACGCTTTTACAAATTTATGAGTATCAACACGCATCATTCTCTTTTTCAAACCATATTTATGGGTCAGTTTTTTATATGGCAACAGGCTTTCATGGTTTCCATGTAGTTATAGGAACAATATTTTTAGCGGTGTGCTTGTTTAGAGGAAGAAGAGGTCATTTTACTAAAGATCATCATTTTGGTTTTGAAGCTGCAGCGTGGTATTGGCATTTTGTTGATGTAGTTTGGTTATTCTTATTTGCAGCAATATATATCTGGGGAAGTTAATCATTAATCCTTGAGATATAAGTTTTTATTTTCTGTTTTTGTATTCTTTTTTATATTTGTTTTTGTTTCTCTAGGAACATGGCAAATGATAAGATTAAATTGGAAATTAAATCTAATCTCAGAAATTGAAAGTTCGCTCACTAAACCACCTGTTGAGTTATCAAATAATGAAAAAAAGAATTTTTTAAGAATTAAAACTTCAGGTGAAATTGATTATGATAAGCAAATATATTTATATAATTTAAACGAAGAAGGTAAGCCTGGGTTTGAAGTAATAAATCCAATTATAATAAATACAAAAAATTATCTAATAAATCGAGGTTGGATAACATTTGATCAAAAAAACTCTTTAGAGATAAACAATTTAGATGAACAAAATATAATTGGTGTTTTAAAGAAACAAAATAAAGCCAATATTTTCAAACCAAAAAATGATATTGAAAAAAATTATTGGTTCACACTAAACCGTGATGATGTATTTTCTTATACTGGAAAAAACTTTTCTGAATATATCATTTATTTAGATGGAAATTATCAAACTCCTAAGCCAAAAAAAATTGATGCCAATATTTCAAATAATCACAAAAAATATGCACTAACTTGGTTTTCGTTAGCGATTTCAATTCTTTTATTATATTTATATTTTAGAAAAAAAAATTATTAGATGAACTACGTCAGCACTAGAAATAAATCAAAAACTTTCAAATTTAAGGATGTCTTTTTAAAAGGCCTTGCTGATGATGGTGGATTGTTTGTTCCTGAAGATGAATTTAAGTTTGATAATGAAAAATTAAATTCTTTAAAAGACTTAGATTATAATGAATTAGCTAAAGAGATAATTTCACCATTTGTCGATGATTTTATAAATGATGATGATTTATCTAAAATAATAAAAAAATCTTATTCCTCTTTTAGAAAAAAAAATGTCATTGATCTAATAAAAGTTGAAGACAGATTTATACTCGAGCTTTTTCATGGACCAACTTTAGCATTTAAAGATGTTGCAATGCAATTGCTTGGAAATTTCTATGAATACTATTTAGAAAACAATAATGAAAAGATTAATATTGTTGTTGCAACTTCTGGAGATACTGGAGCAGCAGCAATTGAAGCGATAAAGGGTAAAAAAAATTTAAATATATTTGTTCTTCACCCCCACAATAGAATTTCATCAGTACAAAGAAAAATTATGACAAC
>VTPL01000060.1 GCA_008638165.1 Pelagibacteraceae bacterium | reverse complement strand
CACCTTGGTTAGGTATTGACCACTTACGTTTTGGTATCATCGGAGCACCAGTTAGCTTAATAGCTATGGTTGTAGTTAGTTTAATGACTGACGCACCAGATAAAGCTACTCAAGCAATGGTCGACGAAGTTCGTATACCAAGTGGTAAAACTATCCTTAGTGGTAAATAACAAATAATTAATTTTTAAGGGGCGGATTAAACCGCCCCTTTTAAAAACCTTTTTCAAAAATGCCAACTTATATTTTAATAATCGATTACATATTAGGTCTGATCATGTGGACTTTGATCGGCAGATCAGCAATGAATTTATTTCAAAGAGAAGACTCTGAATTCTTTTTCATGAAGATTTTTGTTAAATTAACAAATCCAATAATAAACCTGTTTAAATTTATTACCCCAAGTTTTCTAATACCAATTTTTATACCATTATATGTAGCTTGGTTTTTCTATCTTTTTAGATTTTATGCAATGCCTTACTTGTTAGGCTACTCAGTAATGGGTATGCTGTCATTTCCACTTGAGAGTGAGATATCTAGAGAAATATATCGTATATTTGGTAAAAATTAATTCAAATTCGAATTATAATTCGATACTAGTGTTCTAATACAATCAATGAAAAAAATACAAATTTCACCTTCAATATTGTCAGCTGATTTTAGTCAATTAGGCAATGAGATTAAAAGATTAGAAGAAGGAGGTGCTGATTTAATTCATGTTGATGTCATGGATGGTCACTTTGTTCCTAATTTAACTATAGGGCCGCCTGTGATTAAGGCTTTAAAGAAAAATTGTTCTATAAAATTTGATGTCCATTTAATGATCTCACCAGTTCACAAGTACATTGATGCTTACGCAGATGCAGGAGCTGATATTATTACTATTCATCCAGAAGCAACTGATGATTTATCTGCTTCAATTAAAAAAATAAAAGATCTGGGTAAAAAAGTAGGAGTATCTTTAAATCCAGAAACTAAAGTGGGTATTATTAAAGATCACTTAGATCAAATTGATTTAGTTTTAATAATGAGTGTAAATCCTGGATTTGGTGGTCAAAAATTTATGCCAGAGGTTTTAGATAAAATTAAGGAGCTTAAAAATATTCAAAAAGAGCAAAATATTGATTTCGATATTGAAATTGATGGTGGAATTAATTTTGAAAATTCAAAGATAGCCATTGAAGCAGGTGCTAACATTTTAGTCTCTGGAACAACCATATTCAAAAGTAATAATGGGGACATCAAAAAGAATATCGATTTATTAAAATCAAGATAAATAAATGATTTTAAGAAAACTCTTAAATTTCATTGCTCAGTTTCCAGGAGATATAAAACAACAATTTAGAAACATTTATTTAAATTCTAATTTTTATGACAAAAAAATTTCTAAAATTAATAATGAAGAGCTAATTTATAAACCAAGTCCACATTTACTTTCTTCGCTAATTAAATATCAAACACAAAAAATAAATGTAGATAGTATTTCTGAAGAAAATTTATGGGAGAATGAAAACACCAATAATGATAATTTTAAAAGATTAAATAATTTTTATTGGTTTTTTAGTCTTGATTTAAAATCATCAAGAAAAAAGACACAAAAAATTGTATCTGATTGGATAACTAAAAATCACAAATATAATTCAAGAAGCTGGGAATTTGATCTTACTTCTAAAAGAATAATAGCCTGGCTCTCTAATCATAGTTTGACATTGGAGCAAGCTGATAAAGATTATTTAGAAATTTTTAATGGCATGATCCAAAAACAAACTAATCATCTAATAGGAGAGATAAATAACTCTAAAAACACAAATGATAAAATAATAGGCTGTGCAGCAATTATTTTGGTTGGGTTAAGCTACAAAGATGAAAAAAAATATCTTTCATATGGCCTTAATTTATTAAAGAAAATATCTAACACTGAATTTGATAACTATGGATTTACAAAATCTAGAAGCATTAAGCAATTAATCTTCTACCTTAAATATTTCATTTTAATTAGAGAGTGGTTTAAAGAAGCACAAGTTGAAGTACCAGATTCAATTAATGAAACTATATTTTATTTAGGTCAGGGATATGCTTTTACATGGCAAAACATTAAATCTGACATTCTAATGAATGGTAACAATATTTCTAATAATGATGAA
Source organism: Pelagibacteraceae bacterium (assembly GCA_008638165.1). Classification (GTDB taxonomy): domain Bacteria; phylum Pseudomonadota; class Alphaproteobacteria; order Pelagibacterales; family Pelagibacteraceae; genus Pelagibacter. The sequence continues at coordinate 2,693 of VTPL01000060.1, read as the reverse complement.
TTTGATCATTATTTGAGAAGATTTGGTTACAAGTTTAAAAATGAGAATAAAGAGTTTGGTGGATACGCTATTTTACATGACAAAAAGATATCCATTGCAATGGATGTTGGTGAGCCCCCATCAATTAGTTCTTCTGCAGAATACCAATCAGGGTCATTGTCTTTTGAAATAAACTCAAATGGAAAAAAGTTAATTAGTAATTGTGGGTATTATACTGGCAACAACAAAAAGCTTGCTCAACTTTCAAAATCAACTGCAACTCATAGTACTTTAATTCTTGATGACAATTCCTCATGTAAGTTTGAAAAAATAAAAAACGATTACTTATTAAAAAATAGATTAAAAATCTTGAAAAAGAATATAGTTTTTGAAAAAAATTATTGGAAAATCAGTGCTTCTCATGATGGATATAGCAAAAAATATAATGCAATTCATGAGCGTGATATTGAATATTATCCTGAGCAATTTAAATTTGTTGGCACAGATAAATTGTTAATCAAGAAATCTAATTTAAATTTAAAATTTGATATAAGGTTTCACTTGGAACCAAATATCAAATTAATGAAAACGCAGAACAATAAAGCTATTTTAATAGAACTTGAAGATGAAGGCTGGAAGTTTACATGTGATAACTTCAATATTGGCATTGATAATGGATTGTATTTCGGTAATAAAAACTCTTACGGACAAAATCAAAATATTTTTATTTCTGGTATAATCAACAGCAATAATGAAAATATTACTTGGCAATTAAATAAAATTTAATGAAAAAAATTAAGAGAGCTTTAATATCAGTATCAGACAAAAAAAATCTTAAACCTCTATTAAGCTTATTAAAAAAGTTTAAAATTGAAATTATAAGTTCTGGTGGAACATACAAAGAAATTAAAAGACTAAAATATACTTGTACTGAGGTTTCAGATTATACTGGATCTCCTGAAATTTTAGGTGGAAGAGTTAAAACATTACATCCTAAAATCCATGCTGGTATTTTAAATAAAAGAAATGATAAATCTCACTATCGTGATTTAATTAATAACAATTATGATAATATTGATTTAGTTATTGTTAATTTTTATCCTTTTGAAGAAACATTAAAAAATACCTCAAATCATAAAAAAATAATTGAAAATATTGATGTTGGTGGGCCAACTATGGTTAGAGCTGCAGCAAAAAATTACAATGATGTAGCGGTTATTACCTCAAGCTCTCAGTATGAGGAGCTAATGAATGAATTGATAAAATTTAATGGCTCAACATCTTTAGATTTTAGACAAAAAATGTCTCAAATAGCGTTCACAGAGACAGCCTATTATGATGCTTTAATATCCAATTACTTCAATAAAATTACAAACAATGATTTTCCAGAAAAAAAAATTATTTATGGCAATTTAGTTGAAAGACTAAGGTATGGAGAAAATCCTCATCAACAAAGTGCTATTTATTCAAAAAATAAAGCTTTAGACATTACACAATTACACGGCAAACAATTAAGCTATAATAATTATAATGATATTTTTGCAGCACTAACCATTTCAAAATCTTTACCAAAAAATTCTGGTGTGGCTATTATTAAACATGCAAATCCATGTGGTGTGTCTGCTCTAAAAGATCCGGTTGAATGTTACAAATCTGCCCTTGCTTGTGATCCTGTAAGTGCTTTTGGTGGTATCGTATCTTGTAATTTCAAAGTTAACAAAAAATTAGCTCTTGAGCTTCAAAAATTATTTCTTGAGGTAATAATTGGAAACAATTTTGATGCTGAAGCTTTAAAGATTTTAAGGAAAAAGAAAAATTTAAGATTAATTGATGCCTCTAAATTTTACCCTAATGAAGTTTTAAAATTTATATCTACAAATCAAGATATATTGACACAATCAGAGGATAACAAAGTATTTACAAAAAAAGATTTCAAAGTAGTTTCAAAGAAAAAACCATCAAAATCTCAATTTGATAATTTAATATTTGCACTTAATGTCTGTAGATATGTAAAATCTAATGCAATTGTTTTAGCCTCAAATAAAACAACTATTGGCATTGGATCTGGTCAGCCAAGTAGATTGGATAGTTGCCAAATTGCAATTGATAAAATGAAAAAATTTACAAATCCTACTTCTGATGTTGTGGCAGCTTCTGATGCCTTTTTTCCTTTTGTTGATGGTATTGAAAAGTTAATTCAATCTGGAGTAAAAGCTGTCATTCAACCTTCAGGATCTATTAACGATAAAGAAATTATAAAATTTGCAAATGAAACTAATACTGTTTTGGTTTTTTCAAAAACTAGACATTTTAGACATTAATAATTTGATCAATTTTAGCAGCTAAAATAAAATCATTTTCAGACAAACCTTCAATTGCGTGCGTAGTTATATTGATTTTTGCATACCCCCATCCAAAATTAATATCTGGATGATGACCTTCTTCCTCAGAAATTTTTCCTACTTCATTGACAAAATTTTGACTTTTCTGAAAATTGTCAAATTTAAAATTTTTTTCTAAAAAATAAATATCTTTATTATTTTTTATAATATCCCAACCATCTACTTTTTTTTGATACTTGTGTATCTCTGAAATATCAAATGGGATAACCCCTCCTTCGCATGGAGCACATTTCTTGTTTAATAGATCTGTCATGTTTTTTTGGAGCGGGCAAAGGGGGTCGAACCCTCGACCTTCTCGTTGGCAACGAGACG
>VTPL01000059.1 GCA_008638165.1 Pelagibacteraceae bacterium | reverse complement strand
CTATTTACTAAAACTTAAGGCAACGTGGCGGAATGGTTACGCAGAGGATTGCAAATCCTTGTATCCCGGTTCGATTCCGGGCGTTGCCTCCAAAAAAAATCTTGTTTTAGTTATAAAAAAAAGTAAGTTGAGTTTTTTATATTCCTCGGTAGCTCAGTTGGTAGAGCAGTTGACTGTTAATCAATTGGTCGCAGGTTCGAGTCCTGCCCGGGGAGCCAAAAATTTTTTATCCAACTTTTGAAATTGTATTATTAGTTAGCTGTAAAGATTTATTGAATTTTAATTTTTGATCAGCATTAAGCTCAGAATATAATTTAACCAAAAAGTTATAATTTACATTCATATGACCTTCTTGTGATTTTTCTAAATTTATTAAATATTCAGAAAAATCTTCAAAAAAATAATTTATTGGAACTTTTAAATAATTAGATAATTGCAATAATCTTATAGAACTAACTCCATTAGTACCTTTTTCATATTTTTGAATTTGCTGAAATGTAACATTAATTGCTTTAGCAACTTTTGTTTGTGTCAATCCTAAAGCTAATCTTCTTAATTTGAGTTTATTACCCAAATGTTTGTTGAAATTATCTTCCATTAAGACCCCTCTTAATTTGTTAAGTGTTTATTCAACTACTTTTCTCACAAACATCAACTTTTAAATTTTTTTTTTTTATAAAAATAATTAAATATTTTAGCGGTATTAAAGAATTTGGCTGAGAAATAATTTGGTTCTATCGCTCTTTGGATTTGCAAAAAACTCTTGTGTATCAGCTTTTTCTACAATCATTCCTTCATCCATAAAGATCATTTTATCAGCTACTTCTTTAGCAAATCCCATTTCATGAGTAACAACTATCATGGTCATCCCTTGTTTTGCTAAATTTACCATTACATCAAGTACTTCTTTGATCATTTCTGGATCTAAAGCTGACGTTGGCTCGTCAAATAACATAATTTTTGGCTTCATGCACAAGGCTCTTGCAATTGCAACCCTTTGTTGTTGGCCACCTGATAGTTGACCTGGGTATTTTTGAGCCTGATCTAAGATTTGAACTTTCTCAAGATGCTCTAATGCTAATTCTTCAGCCTCTTTTTTAGGCATTTTCTTAACCCAAATTGGCGCTAATGTGCAGTTATCTAATATTGATAAATGTGGAAATAAATTGAATTGTTGAAAAACCATTCCAACTTCAGCTCTAATTTGTTCAATATTCTTAGTGTCTTCAGTTAAAGTATTACCATCAACAATAATATCACCTTGTTGGTGCTCTTCTAATCGATTGATGCATCTTATTAGAGTTGATTTACCAGATCCTGAAGGTCCACAAACAACAATTTTTTCTTTGGGTTTAACTTCTAGATTAATATCTTTAAGAACTTGGAATTCTCCAAACCACTTATTAACATTTTTTATTTCAATTATGCTATTCGACATCTACCTATCAGTTTTATATTTTTGTTCTAAATTATAACTATATTTACTCATTGCATAACAAATAATCCAGAAAATTATTGCTGCAAATACATACCCTTCCATAGCAAAACCTAACCATTCAGGATTTGTTTTTGCAAGATTGAGCATTCCAACTATCTCGAGTAATCCAACAACAAAAATTAAAGGTGTATCTTTTACTAAAGCTAAAAAAGTATTTGCAATACCAGGGATAACTAATTTTAAAGCTTGGGGTAAAATTACAAATATATGCATTTTCCAATAACCCATTCCAAGTGATTTAGCAGCTTCATACTGGCCTCTAGGTAAAGCTTGTAAACCTCCTCTAATCACTTCAGCAACATAAGCTGCTTCAAATAAAGAAATTGCTATAATTGCTCTTACTAATTTATCTATAAAAATATCTTCTGGTAAGAACATTGGAAACATTACAGCAGACATAAACAGAACTGTAATTAAAGGAACACCACGCCAAAACTCAATAAATCCAACTGAAATATATCTGATAAGTGGATACCCAGATCTTCTTCCTAATGCGAATGCCATTCCAATTGGAAAGCAAAATATTAAACAGAAGAAAGATATTATAAAGGTTAACGATAAACCTCCCCATGCACCAGTTTCAACCCAATTTAATCCATCTAATTTTCCAAGCTCTATCAATTCTTCATAAAAAATAAAATACTTCAGTAAAATGTAAATTGTAATTGGAACTAATAAAAAATAATAAAATTTAAATTTACTTGGAATAAAGAAGCCAATTATAATTGAAATGATTGCAGCAATTATTCCATAAGAAAAATCAAAAAATACTGGACCACCAGAAATAAAAAAGAAAATAAATAAAAAAGCTATAAAAGGATAAATTACAACATAATAAAGTGTTAAATATTTCTTAAATTTTTCAGTTGCAAAATAACCAACGGATCCAAGAAGTCCTAAAGAAATAAAAGATAAATTGATTCTCCACTGTTCGGCATTTGGATACATTCCATACATAAATCTGTTTAACCATACTTTTATATATGTCCAACAAGCACCAGTACCTGAACAAACATCTTTACTATCACCAGCAAAACTAGCATCAATTATGAACCAACTTAGTAATGGTGGTAAAGATTTTATTATTATGAATATTATTAGTAATGAAAGAATTGCATTAAAATTATTAGTATTAATATTTTTATTTAAACTATCTAAAAATTTAAAACCACTTTGTTCAATTCGAATAAAAAATAAACCTATAAATCCAATTATTATCGGTAAAACAAAACTAATTTTACTTGGTAAAAACCCAGTAAGATTTATTTGAAAAAAAGAATTTAGAAAAACATCCAAAATACTTAGAAAAAACAAAAATGTACCTATGTACAAAAATGTATTTAAATTAGAAATATCAGGTTTTAAAAAATTAATCTTAGCCATATTTATTTTTCTTGAATTGCAATTTTTTTGTTATACCAGTTCATAAATAATGAAATCGTTATGCTTAAAGTTAAATAAGTAAACATTGTTATAAATACTATCTCAATTGCTTTACCGGTTTGCATTAAAGCTGTACCCGCAAAAACTAACACAAGATCTGGATAAGCTATAGCAGCTGCTAATGATGAGTTTTTTGTTAAATTCAAGTATTGATTTGTTGTAGGTGGTATTATTATTCTTAATGCTTGAGGCATTATAACGAGTTTTAAAACTTGATTTGGGGTTAATCCAATTGATGCAGCTGCCTCTTTTTGGCCTCTACCAACGCCTTGTATTCCAGCCCTAACACACTCTGCAATAAAAGTTGCTGTATATAAAGATAAAGCAAGTGTTAATGCAATAAGTTCTGGTGGCAAACTAATACCACCTTCAAATTTGAAAGATGTTTGTGCTAATTGAATTAGTTTTGGTGTCTCTAAAGTGGCGCTAACACCACCGATTAAAAAGCTCAATAGTGGTAAAATGATAATTAAACCAATTGAAATAATAAATACTGGTATTTGTTTTCCTTGTGTTTCTTGAACTTTTTTAGCATGAATTCTAATTACGATTATTGAAATTATTGCTGCGACAACTGAATAAAAAAATATATTAAAGTTTTCCCAGATAAAAGTTGGAACGTAAAGACCCTTAATGGTCATATAAATATTGCCAAACATAGGTTCTGCATTTTGTGGTAACGGTAATGCTCTAAGAGCAGCAAAATACCAAAAGAAAATCTGGAGTAATAAAGGAATATTTCTAAAAAATTCTACATAGAAAGCCGCAAACTGATTAATTAAATAATTCGGTGATAACCTTGCTACTCCAATTATCACTCCTAAAATAGTTGCAAAAATAATTCCAATTACAGATACAAGCAATGTATTTAGTAATCCAACTAGATAAGCTCTAAAATATGAATGTGATCCATCGTATTCGATTAATGAAAACTGAACATCAAAAGAGGCTGCTTGGGATAGAAAACCAAAACCAAAATCAATACCTCTATTTTCCATATTAATTGAGGCATTATTTGCAAAAAAACCAAAAACTAAAACTACAGCAACAACTGTAATTAGCTGAGGTAATATATCTTTTAATTTAAAGTTCACAGTAAATGTATAAAAAAAGGGCCAGAAAAATCCAGCCCTTTTTAATTAATTAAAAGTGTAATTATCTTGCAGGTGGTACGTATAAAATTCCACCTTTAGTCCATAATTCATTTGGACCTCTGTCAGGTAAAATTCCAGTGTCTGCTATATTTCTTTTATAACTTTCACCGTAGTTTCCAACTTGCTTGATAATTCTTAAGCTCCACTCATTGTCTAGACCAAATGCAGCACCTAATTCACCTTCAGAACCAACTAATCTTTTGATTTGTGGGTTTTCTGAAGTTTTCATCATGTCAGCATTAGCAGATGTAATTCCATACTCTTCTGCTTCAATCATAGTGTTTAGAGACCATCTTACGATATCTTCCCAAACAGCATCACCTTGTCTAACAACAGGGCCTAATGGCTCTTTAGAGATTGTTTCTGGCAATACAATATGCTCATCAGGGTTGCTCATTTTTGTTCTTTGAGCAGCTAATCCTGATTTATCAGTTGTATATGTATCACATCTACCTGAATCGTATGCAGCAACAACTTCGTCAGCTTTTTCAAATGCAACAGGCTCATAAGAAATTCCTCTTGAATTAAAGAAGTCTCTCATATTTAGCTCTGTTGTTGTACCAATGTTTGTACAAGCAGTGATACCATTTTTGAATTGACTTGTTGAAGTGATACCAGAACTTTTTCTAACCATGAAACCTTGACCATCATAGAAGTTTACTCCTACGAAAGTAAGTCCAATATCCGCATCTCTAGAAAGAGTCCAAGTTGTGTTTCTTGATAAGATATCAATCTCACCAG
>VTPL01000013.1 GCA_008638165.1 Pelagibacteraceae bacterium | reverse complement strand
AAACGTTCAAGTCTGAACTTATGGGATTAACTATCTCAATAGAATTTTTTTGCTCCCTAAATAAATCGTTTATTTTAGAGTCGGTAAAAGACCAAGTTATTGTCTCAAGATATCCCTTTGATGCAAGAGATCTTTGTAAAAAATGAAACTGTCTTTGTGATTTTGTTAGAGTAGGTTTAATCCTCGTTTTTTCAGGATCTATAGTTTTTATTTTATCATATCCATGAATTCTTACTAATTCTTCAACTACATCAATTGGTTTTGTAACATCAGGTCTCCAAGACGGAACTTTGAGTTTTAAATTATTTTTACCTGATTTTACTTCAAAACCTAAGTGCTTTAATATCTGTGTCATTTCTTTAGTTGATATTTTAAATCCAGAAATTTTTTCAAATAAATTTGAATCAAATTCTATTTTTGTTTTTTCAAACTTTTCAATTTTTTGAATATCGATTCTGCTTACCTCCCCACCACAAATTTCTTTGATTAATTCTGCCGCTCTATTAATTCCTTGTTCAATTGATAAGGGGTCAATTCCTCTTTCAAATCTGAATTTAGCATCTGTATCAATATTTAATAACTTTGAAGTTTTTCTAATAGATCTTGGGTCAAAATATGCAGACTCAATTAAAACATTTTTTGTATCTAACTCGGTTCCAGATCTTGTGCCCCCAATAATACCACCTAAACCCAAAACTCCAGTATTATCTGAAATCACACACATGTTTTCTTCAAGTGTATAATCCTTGTTATCCAAAGCGGTAAAACGCTCTCCTTTTTTTGAATTTCTTACAATTATCCCTTTATCAATCTTGTCTGCATCATATGCATGAAGCGGTCTATTCAAATCTAACATTACATAGTTAGTTATATCGACGACAGCTGAGATTGGTTTTTGACCAATAGAAATTAATTTATCTTTTAACCATTGAGGGCTTTCACAATTTTTTATATTTGTTATGAGGCAACTCCCAAACGAAGTGCAACCTTGGTTTTTTTCTTTATTGATCTTAATTTTAATTTTTTGATTTAATTTAGACTTTATTTTCTTTTCTTTTCTTTCAACAAACTTTCCAAAACCTGTTGATGCAAGATCTCTTGCAATACCCTTTACACCTAGGCAATCTGGTCTATTTGGTGTAATCGATAAATCAATTAAATTTGATTGATTTTTAGAAAAATATTTTTTTCCAATTTTTTTATTATATTTGGACTGATCTAATTCTATTATTCCATCACTGTCTTCGGATAAGCTTAATTCTGACTCTGAGCAAAGCATTCCATAAGAAGTTACACCTCTTATTTTACTTATGGACAGCTTCATTTTATTTTTTGGTATGGTGGCTCCTGGAGGTGCATAAATAGTAAACAAACCTTCTCTTGCATTTGGAGCACCACAAACTACTTTAACTAAATCTTTTTCTCCAACATCAACATCGCAAACTTTTAGCCTATCTGCATCTGGGTGTTTTTCTGTTTTAATTATCTTTGCAATTTTAAAAGCATCAAAATCTGATGATGGTGTCTCTACACTCTCTACTTCCAGTCCTATATCTGTTAATTTTTCTATTAATTGAGCCTCAGTAGATTTAGTTTTTAGGTGATCTTTTAACCAATCATAAGTAATTTTCATCTACTTAAACCTCTATAATTACTAGGAACGTCTAATGGATCGAAACCAAAATGATTAAGCCATCTATAGTCACATTCAAAAAATGCTCTTAAATCATTTATTCCATATTTAAGCATCGCAAGTCTATCAATGCCAATTCCAAATGCATAACCTTGATAAATTTTACTATCTACATTTACATTATTTAAAACGTTTGGGTGAACCATACCACAGCCTAATATTTCTAACCATTTATCACCCTCTCCAATAACTATTTTTCCATCTTTTAATTCATAACCGATATCTACTTCTGCTGAAGGCTCAGTAAATGGAAAATGACTTGGTCTAAATCGCATCTTTATTTTATCAACTTCAAAAAACTCTTTTATAAAATAATTTAAGCATCCTTTTAAATGACCCATGTTAATATTTTTATCGATATGTAATCCTTCAACTTGATGAAACATAGGGGCATGTGTTTGATCACTATCAGACCGATAAGTTCTTCCTGGTGCAATGATTTTAAATGGGGGTTTATCTTTTAACATTGTTCTAATTTGAACTGGCGAAGTATGCGTTCTTAAAAGTTTTTGCTTATCTTCATCTAGATAAAAAGTATCATGCATATCTCTTGCTGGATGATTATCTGGCGTATTTAATGCAGTGAAATTGTTATATTCATTTTCTACATCAGGTCCCTCTTCAACACTAAAACCAATTTCTGAAAAAATAGAGGATATCTCATCAATGGTTTGTGATACAGGATGAATTTTTCCCTTCAAATATGGTCTTGTCGGAAGTGTTACATCAATCTTTTCTTTATTAAGCTTTTCATTTATTTCAAGCTGTTCAATTTTACTGATTTTATTTTCTATTTCATTCTGTAAGACATTTTTTATTTCATTTAAATCGGAGGCAAATGTTTTTCTTTCACTTTCATCTATTTGACCAATTTTTTTAAACTCAAGTGAAATAATTCCATTTTTTCCAAATAGGTCTGTTTTGATTTGGTTTGTCTCAGATAAAGTTAAATTGCCTTGCAATTTATTAAGAAATTCTTCTTTAATTTTTTTAATATCAGACATGAACACAGATTATTTCTTAAAGAAATAAAAACAATAGAGATTAATTTAAAGCTGATTGAGCTTTTTGTACTATTGTTTTAAATGCCTCTGGACTATCATAAGCAATTTCTGCAAGAATTTTTCTATCAATAGTAATTCCACACTTAGTTAATCCATTAATAAACTTAGAGTATGTTAGACCTTCAGCTCTAACACCAGCATTAATTCTTTGTATCCAAAGAGATTTAAAATCTCTCTTTTTATTTCTTCTATCTCGGTATGCATATTGCATAGCCTTTTCCATTGCTTGCTTTGCAACTCTTATAGTATTTTTTCTTCTACCCCATTGGCCCTTAACGGCTTTTAAAACTTTTTTATGTTTAGCTCGGCTAGTTACGCCTCTTTTAACTCTTGCCATTTTATCCTCTTAAGCTGTAGGGCATGTACGATTTTACAATTTTTCCATCTTGCTTTGACATCGCAGTAGTGCCTCTTAATTTTCTAATTTGTGAATTTGTTCTTTTAATCATACCATGTCTCTTACCAGCTTGGGCAGTCATTACCTTACCCTTTGCAGATATTTTAAATCTTTTTTTTGCTGAGCTTTTTGTTTTAAGTTTTGGCATAATTCTGCGAGGTTATACAAAGAATGATTTAAATTTACAACCTTAATTAAGGCTTATAAAGGCTGAATTACCATTATCATTTGCTTACCATCAAACTTAGGATGCAATTCTATTTTACCAACTTCCTTCATGTCCTCTTTAATCTTGTTCATCAATTCATTTCCAAGGTGTGAATGCTGCAACTCTCTACCTTTAAATCGAATTGTAAATTTCACCTTGTCACCTTTTGATATAAATTTTTTTGCATTTTTAACTTTGAATTCATAGTCGTGTGTTTCTGTAACTGGTCGCATTTTAATTTCTTTAAGTAAAACTATTTTTTGTTTCTTCTTAGCAAGGTTGGCTTTTTTCTGGGCATCATACTTAAATTTACCCATATCCATAATCTTACAAACTGGTGGGTTGGCGTTTGCAGCAATTTCAATTAAATCTAATCCTTGATTTTTTGCCATTGTTATAGCTTCGTTCGTGCTTATAACTCCCAAGTTCTCTCCATCACTACCTATAACTTGAACTTCAGGTGATGAAATTCTATTATTAGATCTTGGACCACGGTCCTTAGTTCTTCTTTGAAAATAGTTTTGTTTAAAATCTGCCACTTAGTTTGAAGATGCTTTATTCAAAGCAGAGAATGTTTTTAAGAATACGTCTAGATCCATATTTTCTTGTTTATTAGAGTCTAATCTTCTAATCGTTACTGAGTTACTGTCAACTTCTTTTTTACCACAAATTAATAATAGAGGTATTTTTGCGAGTGAATGATCTCTAATTTTATAATTCAAATTATGTTTTTTTAGATCAACAAAAGAGCTCATGCCAGTTTGTTTAATTTTTTTTGAAACTTGTGTTGCATAATCATCGAACTCCTCTGATATTGGAATTACTACAGTTTGAAGTGGAGAAATCCAAAAAGGGAATTTTCCAGCATAGTGCTCGATTAAAATTCCTATAAACCTTTCAAGAGAACCAAACAATGCCCTATGTAACATCACAGGAACTTTTTTTGTTCCATCTTTATCTACATATGATGCATCAAGTCTACCTGGTAAATTTAAATCCACTTGAAGTGTTCCACATTGCCAATCTCTACCGATTGCATCTCTTAAAACAAATTCTATTTTTGGACCATAAAAAGCACCTTCACCTTTATTTACGCTATACTCTAATTTTGAAGCTTTTACTGCTTCAAGTAAAGATGCTTCGGCTTTATCCCAAACTTCATCGGCACCAACTCTAACTTCTGGCCTATCTGCATATTTTAAAATTACATTTTCAAAACCAAGATCTTTATAAATATCTAAAATTAAATTAGTAACATTTAAACACTCACTTGTTATTTGGTCTTCAGAACAAAATATATGTGCATCATCTTGAGTAAATGCTCTAACTCTTAATAAACCGTGTAAAGCACCAGAAGGTTCATATCTGTGAACTTTTCCAAACTCAGTTATTCTCAAAGGTAGGTCTCTATAACTTTTTAACCCTTGGTTAAAAACTTGAATATGACCAGGACAATTCATCGGTTTAATTGCAAACACTTTTTCGTCAGGTGTTTCAGATGTATACATATTTTCCCCATATTTTTCCCAATGACCCGACTTTTCCCATAGTAAACGATCTAACACTTCTGGTGTGTTTACTTCTTTATAACCCGCAGCATCTTGGCGAGCTCTCATATAGTTAATTAACTTTTGAAAAAGAGCCCATCCTTTTTCATGCCAAAATACAGATCCTGGGCTTTCTTCTCTAAAATGAAATAAATCCATTTCTTTGCCTAGTTTTCTGTGATCTCTTTTTTCTGCTTCTTCGAGTCTTTTTAGATATGCGTCTAGATCTTTTTGAGTGGCCCAACTTGTTCCGTAAATCCTTTGAAGCATTTCATTATTTGAGTCTCCTCTCCAATAAGCGCCTGAAACCTTCATCAATTTAAAATATTTTCCAATTTTACCAGTGGAAGATAAATGTGGGCCTCGACAAAGATCATGCCAATCTCCATGAAAATATATTGAAACTTCCTCACCTTGAGGAATACTTTCGATCAATTCAGCTTTATATATCTCACCTTTTTTTTTAAAATGTTCTATTGCCTTTTCCCTTGACCACACTTCTCTTTTTGTAACAACATCTCTATCAACAATCTCTTTCATTTTATCTTCAATTTTTTTTAAGTCATCTTCAGTAAATGGTTCTTTTCTTGCAAAATCATAATAAAAACCGTTTTCGATTACAGGTCCTATTGTAACTTGTGTACCCGGAAACAGTTCTTGAACGGCCATTGCTAGAATATGTGCCGTGTCATGTCTTATGGTTTCTAATCCTTCTTCATTTTTTGAAGTAAATATTTTTACAGAACAATCTTTATCAATTACAAAATCTAAATCCTTCAATTGACCATCAACAGCAACAATCATTGCCTGCTTAGCAAGTGATGTGCTAATTTTTTCAGCGACTTCTAATCCTGTTGTTTTATTTGGAAACTCTAAATTGTTTCCATCTGGTAATGTTATAGTAGGCATTTAATTAATTAATTTTTTGTACTCTGAATAAGTAGAAAAGCACATTTTTTCAACATTAAACTTGTTTACAATATTTTTTCTTCCTTCAGTACCTATTGTTTTTATTGTTGTATCATCCAAATTTAATACTTTTAGAATTTTTTTAGAAAGTGAATTTGCATTGCCAGCCTCAAAAAGATAGCCGGTTTTTTCATCAATTACTGTTTCGTTTGATCCACCAATATCACTTGCTATTATTACTTTTTCCATTGACTGTGCTTCAACTGCTACCCTTCCAAAAGCTTCAGGTTCAATTGATGCTGAAATAATAATATCAGAAACTTTGTAGGCTAAAGCCATATCTTTACAGTGATCTATAAATTTTACCTGTTTAGTCATTCTATATTGTTCACTCAATCTTATAAGTTTTTTTTTAAATAAATCACGGCCCTGATCACTTCCAAGAATAACAGCATAAAAAGCTTCATAACCAAGTTGAATATTCACCATATTTATAGCTTCTAAAAATAATTCTTGGCCCTTCCATGAAGTTAATCGGCCTGGCAATAAAATTATTTTTTTATTCTCTACAATACCCCAATTTTTTAATAATTTTTTTTCTTCTATTTCTGTTTTTGTAGTGGGGTCAAAATAATCTACATTTATGCCTCTAAAAATCACTAGTAATTTATTTTTAATATCTAAATAATCTGAATAATTATTTTTGATATGAGAAAAAATAAAATTTGATCCAGCAATGATTAAATTAGATTTCACCATAACTGAATTATAAAATTTTTTTATTTTGTTATTAAAATTATATGTTCCATGAAATGTTGTTACAAACTTTCTTCTAGTAATTTTTGTTGCAAATAAACAAGACCACGCTGGTGCTCTGCTTCTTGCATGTACAATAGAAATATTATTAAAAATTATAATAAATATAAGAGCTAGTGTATTGAATATTATTAATAATGGATTTTTACTTTGTACTGGTAATTTAATTAACTTAACTTTTTCTTTATTTATAAATTTTGTTAACTCGCCTCCACTTGTAACTATAAAAGACTTACAGCCATTTTCTGGCAAATAATGTGCAATATCATAGCAACCTGTTTCTGCACCTCCATATCCCAGTTTTGGAATAACTTGCAAAACTTTTAAATTAGATGACATTTGATATTGTTATATATTAATAGAATTACGTATTAAACTTTAATGATGAAATATAGCTACTGTAAATTATCAAATTCTAAGAAAATTCGCTATTTAAAACATGACAAGGATAATGGTCCCTTTATTATTTTTCTTCATGGTTTTATGTCTGACCTTGAAGGAAAAAAACCTAAACATTTTTTAAAGTTCGCAAAAAAAAACAATTATGGATTTTTAGCTTTGGAGTATTCAGGTCACGGAAAGTCCTCAGGAAAATTTATTAATGGCAATATAAGTAAATGGACTAAGGAAACCACTTTATTAATTAAAAAAATTGTTAAGAAAAATAATTTTATTTTAGTTGGATCAAGTATGGGTGCATGGATTTCTCTTAATCAATTCAAAGTATTTAACAAACAAATTATAGGTTTTTTGGGAATCGGATCTGCACCTGAATTTTTAGAAAACTTAATGTGGAAAAAATTTAACAAAAGCATGAAGAGAGAAATTACCCAAAAAGGGATAATTAATTTAAAACATGGAAAATATGAATATCCAATTACACTACAGTTAATTAAAGATGGACGAAAAAATAAAATTTTAAAAAAGAATATTAATCAAAAGCTAAATGTTACAATGGTGCATGGTGAAAAAGATGAGTCCGTGCCTGTTGTCTATTCGAGGAAAGTGCTAAAACTCTTCAAAAATGCTAGAAAAAAGCTAGTCATTATTAAAAATGGAGATCATAGTTTATCTTCAAAAAGATGGTTAAAAATATTAACTAATGAACTCAGTCTAATTCTTTAACTTACTTCCTTAATAGTTTTTTTAAGGGTAATAGGATTGCTAAGTTTATCGAGCATTTCTTTAGGACATACTTGAATAAAATTTTCAATTTCTTGATTAAAATTACTTATAATTTTTTTTGATAGCTCAGAATTAGTTTCGCTTGAATGTTCATTTATTAATTCTTTTAAATAATTAGACCAAAACTCTGTTTCAACTTTTTGCCATACCACAGACTCTGAGTTAACTTTTTTGTTAAAATCATTCGAAGCATCATAAACAAATGCCATTCCACCTGTCATACCAGCTGCAAAATTATCCCCAACATTACCCAATATTACAACTGTACCGCCTGTCATATACTCACACCCATTCGAGTCACATCCTTCGATAACTGTAATTGCTCCTGAGTTTCTTACTGCAAATCTTTCTCCTGCTTGACCTGCTGCAAATAACTTTCCTGAAGTTGCGCCATATAAAACTGTGTTTCCAATAATCGTATTTTCATTAGAGATTAAATTACTTTCTTCAGAAAGTTTGATAGAAATAATTCCACCTGAAAGTCCTTTTCCAACATAATCATTAGCATCCCCTTCCAAAACCAACTTCAAACCTTTTGTGGCAAAAGCTCCAAATGATTGACCAGCTGAACCCTTAAAAGTTAAAGATAAAAAGTTATCTTCTAATTTCTCATAACCAAATTTTTTGTAAAGATGATGACTTATTCTGGTACCAACAGCTCTATTTGTATTTTTTATAATATATTTTTTATCAATTTTTTTGGATTGATCTAATGCATTTTCAATTTCTGGCCATATCTCTTGGTCAAGCGTATCTGGTACAAAATTTATCTCAGGGTTTTCACAATATCTTTTATTATCTCCTGCATCTGCTTGAACAAATAATGGGTTTAAATCTAAATCATCTAAGTTTGGTGATGCTTTACTAACTTGCATTAATAGATCTGTTCGTCCAATAATCTCATTTAATGATTTAAATCCAAGTCTAGCTAAAATCTCTCTAACTTCTGACGCTATAAAGGTAAATAAATTTACAACTTTATCCGGAGTGCCAGTAAATTTTTCTCTTAATTTTTCATCTTGAGTACACACTCCTACTGGGCAGGTATTAGAATGACATTGTCTAACCATAATGCATCCCATAGCAACTAAAGCAGTTGTAGCAACACCATATTCTTCTGCTCCCATCATGGCGGCAATTACAACATCTCTTCCTGTTTTAATTCCACCATCAGTTCTGAGTGTTACTTTGTGCCTTAAGTTATTTAATGTAAGAACTTGATTGGCCTCAGTTAATCCCATCTCCCAAGGTATACCAACATATTTAACACTTGTTTGTGGTGTGGCTCCAGTACCTCCGTTATGTCCAGAAATTAAAATTATATCAGCTTTTGCTTTAGCAACTCCAGCTGCAATTGTGCCTACCCCAGATGAAGCAACTAATTTTACACCAATTCTTGCCTGAGGATTAATTTGTTTTAGATCATAAATTAATTGAGCCAAATCTTCGATTGAATAAATATCGTGGTGAGGAGGAGGTGAAATTAAAGTTACCCCTGGGGTAGAATGTCTTAGTTTTGCAATTTCTTTTGTAACTTTAAATCCTGGCAACTGACCACCTTCACCGGGTTTTGCACCTTGAGCTATTTTTATTTCTATTTCATTACAATTGTTTAAATAATTTATTGTTACACCAAATCTCGCTGAGGCAATTTGTTTTACTCTTGAATTTGCACTATCACCACTTTCCATAACTTTAAATCTCTTTTCATCTTCTCCACCCTCGCCACTGCATGAAGCACCCTTAATTCTATTCATTCCTATTGCTAAGGTCTCGTGTGCTTCTTTTGACAAGGCTCCGTGGGACATACTTCCACTACCAAATCTTTTTAAAATATTTTCAATAGGTTCAACTTCTGAGATATCAATTGAAGGTCCTAATTTTCTTTTTCTAAAATCAATTAAATCTCTTAAATTTATTGGAGGTAAATTATAAATACCTTCAGCATATTTTTTATATCCCTCATAAGAATTAGATCCAACGGCGCTTTGTAAAAGATGAATTAGTTTTCCTTGATATTGGTGTGTTTCACCATTTTTTCTATAACGATAAATTCCCCCAATTGGTAAAACTGTGTCTGTACTTTCGTAGGCTTCTTTGTGAATAGCTCTTATTTTTTTTTCAATCCCTAACAAACCTATTCCCGAGATTTTTGAAACTACCCCTGGAAAATAGTCAGCAACAATTGTTCTACTTAGACCAACTGTTTCAAAATTACATCCACCTCTATAAGAACTTAAAACAGAAATTCCCATCTTTGACATAATTTTTAAAAGACCGGCATTTACAGATTTAATATACCTCTCAACACATTCATCGAAACTAAATTGACCAAATAATTTTTTTTCAAATCTCTGGTATAAACTATCAAACGCCAAATAAGGATTTACCGTTGTTGCGCCAACTCCAATTAAAGTAGCAAATGAATGAGTGTCTAATGCCTCTCCTGATTGGACATTTATTGATACGTATCCTCTTAATTTTTTTTGTATTAAAAATGAATTTATTGCACCAACACATAAAAGCATTGGAATTGGTAAATTTTTAGATGATAGATTTTTATCACTTAAGATTATTTGGGTAACACCTTGCCTAACTGAGATTTCAGCTTCTTTTTGAATTCTATCAATAGCAAGTGATAAAGTTTCCTCATTTGAAAAAGTACAATCAATTACTGCAGAATTTTTTCCAAAGAAATTTATAAATTTATCAAATTGTGAATTGGATAGAATTGGGCTATTTAGAACGTAAATATTTTCTTTAGTTAAAGTATCAAAATCTAAAATATTTCCTAAATTTCCAAATCTAGTCTTCAAACTCATCACTTTATTTTCTCTCAAAGAGTCGATTGGTGGATTTGTAACTTGACTAAAATTTTGCCTGAAAAAATGATATAAAGGTCTATATTTGTCAGATAATACAGCAAGAGGTGTGTCATCTCCCATTGAGCCAATTGCCTCTTTTGCATCTTCAGCCATTGGATGCAATATTAATTCTAAGTCCTCTAAGCTTATACCAAAAGTGTGTTGTTTTCTTCTTAACTCATCTCCAGAAAATGTATTTTTTTCATTAGAAATTGTTAGCTTGTCATCTAAATCTATAATTTGAGAATTAAAATGTTTGTATTCTTTTGCTAAAAAATCTTTAATTTTTTCATTAGTAAATACTTTCCCTTTCTCTATTCGAACACCAATTATTTCTCCTGGTCCTAATCTTCCCTTGGACAGAATTCTTTTTTCATTTAACTCGATCATACCAGTCTCAGAGCCTGCAAATAAAAGTTTATCTTTGGTAATTGCATATCTAAGTGGTCTCAAACCATTTCTATCATTGGCGGCTATGACCCATTCGTTATCTGTTGCTGCAATTGCAGCTGGGCCATCCCATGGCTCCATAGTGCTATTTAAAAAATTAAACAACTGTTGATGATCCTTCGGTAAAGTTTTACTTTTTTTTGACCAAGCATCTGGCACTAACATTAACTTAGCTAATGGAGCAGGTTGTCCAGAAATATTTAATAACTCAAAAACATTATCTAAGGCAGCAGAATCAGACGCTCCTTTTTGAATCACTGGTTTTAAATTGTTTACATCATCAAAAAGAGGACTGTTCATTTCCTCTTCATGCACACGCATCCAATTCTTATTACCTCTATATGTATTAATTTCTCCATTATGAGCTATCGCTCTAAAGGGTTGTGCTAAATTCCAGCTAGGTGCAGTGTTGGTTGAAAATCTTTGATGAAATATTGCATACCTTGAAACAAATCTTTCATCTTTTAGATCTAAATAAAAATCAGATATTCCTTCAGCTAAAAACATACCTTTGTAAATAATTGACTTAGAGCTCATTGAACAAATATAAAAATTATTCAAAGATGCATTAAAGGCGCTATTTTCAATTTTTCTTCTTGTCTCGTAAATTTTTCTTTCTAACTCTTTATTTAATAAATCTGAGTTATTTGATTTGAATAAAACTTGGATTATTTCTGGCATTGTTTGAAATGCTTTTTCTCCAAGAACTTTTGGATTTACTGGTACTTGTCTCCAACCATATATATTAAAATTATTTTTGGTTAGCTCACTTTCTACAATTGTTTTACAGTTTTCTTGTGAAGCGTAATCGTTTCTTGGTAAAAAAATCATCCCAACACAAATTTCTGCGTTATCATATTTGTGTCCTGTTACTTCTATCTTCTCGATGAAAAAATCTTTTGGTATTTCCACATGAATACCTGCTCCATCTCCAGTTTTTCCGTCCGCATCAACAGCTCCTCTGTGCCAAACAGCTTTTAACGCCTCAATTCCGTACTCGACAATCTGACGAGATTTTTTTCCCTCTGTAGAAGCAATTAAACCTACTCCACAAGCATCATGCTCCATTTCTTTTGAGTAGACATGGTTTTTCTCTAATAATTCCTGATTTTTTTTATAATTTTTCATTAAGCGACTTTAGATTGTTTAATTTCTTTGCTTTCTAAATATTTTTTTATTGAAGTCGCTGCCTCTCTACCATCCTTGATGGCCCATACCACTAATGAGGCTCCCCTAACAATATCTCCAGCAGCAAAAACACCTTTCAAATTCGTTTCCATTGTATCAAAATCAGTTTTTATGGTCCCCCATTTTGAAACTGAGAGTTCTGGTGAGTCAAATAATGTCGGTAGGTTTTCAGGATCAAAACCCAGAGCTTTTATTACCATATCTGCTTTAATTTCAAATTCAGATCCAATTTTAATTTCAGGTTTTCTTCTTCCAGAGTCGTCTGGTTCTCCTAATTGAATTTGATCGACTATAACTTTTTCAATTTTACTTAAACCTTTAAAAGCTTTAGGGCTTGATAACCAAACAAATTCTACACCTTCTTCTTCAGCATTAGCAACTTCTCTTGCTGAACCTGGCATGTTTTCTTTATCTCTTCTATATAAACATTTCACTGATTTTGCATTTTGTCTAATAGATGTTCTAACACAATCCATTGCTGTATCGCCACCACCAATAACCACAACATCTTTTCCTTCAGCATTTAAAATTCCTTTATCAAATAAATCTACTTTATCCCCTAAGCCTTTTCTGTTGGAAGCAGTTAAAAATTCCATTGCGGGAAATATGTTATTTAAATCATTTCCAGGTAGATCTATTTCTCTGGCTTTATAAACGCCTGTTGCAATAAGCAGTGCATCATGTTTTTTTCTTAGCTGATCTAGTGTAGAGTCTTTTCCAACTTCAAAGTTTTGAACAAATTGGATACCACCTTCTTTTAGTAAATTAGTTCTTCTCTCAACAACAAATTTTTCCAACTTAAAATTGGGTATTCCATAAATCAACAATCCACCAGGTCGATCATACCTGTCATAAACTGTAATTTTATAACCTTCTTTTCTTAATTGTTCTGCAGCAGCGAGGCCTGCTGGACCTGCTCCTATTATTCCAACACTCTGACTTTTTTCACTTTCAACTTTAATAGGTTTTACCCAACCTTGTTCCCATGCTGTATCAGTAATATATTTTTCCATTGAGCCAATTGTTACTGTGCCATGACCTGATTGCTCTATTACACAGTTCCCCTCACACAATCTATCCTGAGGACAAATACGTCCACAAACCTCCGGCATATTATTTGTGCTTTGTGATAGTTCGTAGGCTTCTTTAACTCTTCCTTCAGCGGTCAATTTTAGCCAATCAGGAATATTGTTGCTTAGAGGACAATGTACCTGACAAAACGGAACTCCACATTGTGAACATCTGCTAGCCTGTTCTTTTGCTTTATCAGCAATAAACTCATCATATATCTCATTGAAATCTGATTTTCTTTTAATTACATCTCTTTTAGGTGGAGTTTGTTGACCTATCTCAACAAATTTTAACATTTTATCAGTCATAATAAATTTTAAATTTATGGCAAAATATACATTGTTTTTACTAGTTAAAGCTTAAAAATGGACAGTATTTATGACCTATAATTTAATTTTAACGGCTTTAATTCTTAATAATTCCAAAAATGCATAGCTAGTATACTGAAATCGAATTGTTTTAAAAAAAAAATTTTAAGCTACGAAGTTTATATGTTTCAAGATTTTATAGAAATTTTTATTCTTTCTTTAATACAAGGTGTGTCTGAATTTTTGCCTATCAGCTCTTCAGCACATTTGATTATAGTTTCAACTTTGTATGAATTTCACTCTAGCTCATTATTAATCGATATAGGGCTTCATTTAGGATCTCTGCTAGCAATAATATTTTTTTTTAAAAAAGAATTATTTGATCTTAAAAATAATCAGAGGATTTTAATATTAATTTTTTTTGGATCAATTCCTCTAATCATCGTAGGATATTTTTTATTTAAAACAGGTTTAATAGATTTATTAAGAAATATAGAAATTATTGCATGGATGACTTTAATTTTTGCAATTGTGCTTTTTTTTGCTGATAGAAGTAGATTTGATAAAAAAATTTCAACTAACTTAAATCTTAAAACAATATTAATAATTGGATTATTTCAAATATTGTCTCTAATACCCGGTGTTAGTAGAGCCGGTATTACAATTACTGCAGCCAGAATTTTAAAGTTTAATAGAGTAGATTCTAGTAAAATTTCTTTTTTACTTTCCATCCCAGCTCTTGCTGGAGCTAGCTTTCTAAGTCTAAAAAATCTTACCTTGGAAACAATTGAATACAATATGCTAGTATTGGTTGCTATTTTCTTATCGTTTATTTTTTCTTATATTACAGTTAAATATTTTTTAATTTATATTAACAAATTTTCAATGAATGCATTTGTAATATATAGAATATTAATCTCATTTTTGTTATTCTATATAATATACTAAATTTTTTTATTTTTAACTAAAGGTAAAAGTTGGGATAACAAAACACCACTTAATATAAAAATACAACCTAAAACATTATTAATATCTAAAATTTGATTTAACAAAAACCACGCAGCTATAGTTGCAAACACACCTTCAAGAGAAAATATAATTGCTGCTGGAGCTGGGGTTATATTTTTTTGTGCATAAATCTGTAAAACAAAAGCCAACCCTCCTGACAAAATACCTGCATATAAAATTTCAATTTTTTCTTTTAAAATATTTTCTAAAATTAATTCTTCAAATATTATTGCTATAATTAAAGATAATATCGCAACTATAAATGTTTGAATTGCACCAATTGTAAGAGGATAATTAAATCGTTTAATGATCATGCCAGTAAAAATTATATGTGTGCTCCAAAAAAAGGCACCTAAAATAACTAGACCGTCACCAATTCTCACAGTCGTGTCATAAAAATTTGTGAGTAAGTAGCCACCAATTACACACAAAATTACTGAAGGCCAAACACTCCAATGTATTTCTCTCTTATGAAGAAAAAAAACTATTATTGGAACCATTGGCACATAAAAAATAGTAAAAAATGCTGCATTTGCTACATCTGTATAAATTAAAGCTACCTGTTGTAATGCTGAACCTAAAAATAACGATAAGCCAATTAAAGTCACAAGGTACAAAAAAAGTTTTTTACTCACCTGGAAAGAAGACCTAAAATTTTTATACTCAAAAATATAGGCAAGAGGAACGATCGCAAAACACCCTACAAAAAAACGTATTGAGTTGAAGGTGAATGGACCTATTTCATCCATTCCTGTTTCTTGAGCTATAAAAGTAGTTCCCCAAATAAAAGTGCATAACAAAGCACTTAACAAGGACATTGTCTTAGACATTATTAGACTGCAAGTTTGTATGCAAAATTTTTACCTAGATTGTCTTTTAAATCATTATTAAATCTTGCAGCTTCTGCTCCATCTATAATTCGATGATCATATGATAATGAAATTGGTAACATAGTACGAGTTACAAATTTATCATTTATAAAAATTTGTTTTTTTTGACTTTTGCCAACACCAAGAATAGCAACTTCTGGGTAATTAATTATTGGAGTAAAAAATGATCCACCGATGCCTCCTAAGCTTGTAATTGTCATAGAGCCACCAAATAATTCTTTTTTATCAATTTTAAGATTTCGACATAAATCGCTAACTTCTTTTAAATCTTTACTAATTACAGAAATACTCTTGTTGTTTGCATCTCTAATTTTTGGAACCATTAATCCGTGTGGTGTGTCTACTGCTATTCCAATATGATAATATTTTTTCAAAGTCATTTTTCCAGAATCGATTTCATCTATAGAAGAATTAAAGCTTGGAAATTTTTTTAAAGAAGCAACTAAAGCTTTAATAATAAATGCTAGAGGTGTAATTTTTTTTTTCTCACCTGTGTAAATATCTGTAAGTGAATTTCTAAAATCTTCCAATTCTGTAATATCAATTTCATCGTGATTAGTAACATGAGGAATATTTGACCAAGAATTCATTAGATATGTCGAGGCTAATTTTTTTACTCTTGGCATATCTTTTGTTTCAATTTCACCAAATTCCGAATGGGCGTATTCTAAATTTATTTTTTTTGGTGATTTTTCTTCTTTACGATCTAATGAAGCTTTTTGATTATTTGAAATATAATTTTTTATATCAGTTTCTGTAACTCTGCCTTGTCTTTCAGTTCCATATATGCTGTTGATATTTACTCCTAATTCTCTTGCAAATTTTCTTACTTTCGGCGATGCAAGAGCAAGTGAATTATCATTAAAGCTTTTGCTCCTGATATTTTGACTTGGAGTAATTTGACTTATTCTATCTTCTATTTTGACATCTGATTTAGGTAATGACTGTTCGTTATTATTAATAATTTCATTTGTTTTTGCTGCATCACTTGATTTACTAACCTCAATTTCTAAAATCTTTGAACCCTCTGAAATCTTATCTCCAACCTTAACCGTAACATTTACAACTTTACCTTTTTCAGTACTTGGGATTTCAACGCTGGATTTGTCGCTTTCTATCGTAATTAATGGATCATTTTTTTCTATAGATTGTCCTTCTGAAACAAGAACTTCAATTACTTCTACATCTTTAAATTCCCCGATATTTGGTACTTTTAAATCAATTAGAGACATGCTTTCCTTATAGTTTGGTAGGCATTGGCTTGCTTGGATCAATTTTAAACTTTTTCATCGCCTCTGTGGCATATTTTGAGGCGATCAGCTGCTCTTTAGATAAAATGCTTAAACCATAAGCAACTATATGTTCTTTATCAACCTCAAAAAAATTTCTTAAATTTTTTCTCGTGTCACTTCTTCCAAATCCATCTGTTCCTAAAGAATAAAAACTTTTTTCAACATAAGGTCTAATTTGATCAGAGTTAATTCTCATATAATCAGAAGCAGCCATAATTGGTCCTTCAGTTTTTCCCAAACATTCCTCTACATAGGATTTTTTTTGTTCTTTGTCTGGATTTAAAAGATTGTATCTCTCAACTTCCATTCCATCTTTTCTTAATTCATTAAAACTTGTTACACTCCAAACTTCACTGTCTATTTGATATTCATTTTGTAAAATTTCTGCTCCTTTTATCATTTCTCTTAAAATAGTTCCGGATCCAAGAAATTGAATTTTTGTTTTTTTATTTTTATTAAAGTCTCTTATTTTATACATTCCTTTTAAAATACCTTCTTCACAGTTTTTATCTTTTGGCATTTCTGGATGAGAATAATTTTCGTTCATAGTGGTAATATAATAAAAAATATTTTCTCTTTTTTCATGCATTCTTCTTAGACCTTCTCTAAAAATTACTGCTAACTCATAATGAAATGTTGGATCATAGCTTATACAATTTGGAATAGTTGATGCTAGAACGTGACTATGACCATCTTGATGCTGTAACCCTTCACCAGCGAGGGTAGTTCTTCCAGCTGTTGCCCCAATCAAAAAACCTCTAGACTGACTATCTGCACCAGCCCAAGCCAAATCTCCAATTCTTTGAAAACCAAACATTGAATAAAATAGATAAATTGGAATCATTTCAATATCATGATTTGTGTAAGATGTTCCTGCCGCAATCCAAGATGACATTGCTCCAGCTTCATTAATCCCTTCTTCTAGAACTTGTCCTTTTTTGTCCTCCCTATACGAACTTAATTGTGCAGAATCTTCTGGTTCATATTTTTGTCCCTCATGAGCATAAATTCCTATTTTCTGAAAAAATCCTTCCATACCAAAAGTTCTTGCTTCATCTGGTATTATTGGAACTAGTCGAGGAGCAACATTTTTATCTCTTAATAAATTTGTTAACATTCTTACTAGAGCCATAGTTGTCGACATTTCTTTTTCACCTGTCGAAACTTTCATGTTGTCAAAAATATCTTTTGGTGGAGCTTTAATTGGTTTAGCAAATGTACTTCTTTCAGGAATAAATCCACCTAATTGAAGTCTTCTTTCTTTTAAGTATTTTATTTCAATAGAATTTTCATCTGGTTTGTAATATTCAATATTTTTTACTTGATCATCTGTTAATGGCACATCAAAACGATCTCGATAATACATAAGATCATCTATATCTAATTTTTTAGTTTGGTGAGTAGTGTTTACACTTTCGCCTGTTTTGCCCATCCCATAACCTTTAATCGTTTTAGCAATTACAACTGTCGGACTTCCTATATTTTTTGTTGCTTTGTCATAAGCTGCAAATACTTTATGCGGATCATGGCCTCCTCTATTTAGCCTCCAAATATCTTTATCTGATAAACTTGATACCAGCTCTCTTGTTTCTGGAAATTTACCAAAAAATTTTTCTCTTACATAAGCACCATCTCTTGCTTTCATTGCTTGATATTCACCATCCACTGTTTCATTCATTGCTTTTACTAGATGTCCAGTCTTATCATTTGCTAATAATGGATCCCAATATGAACCCCAGATTACTTTAATGACATTCCAGCCTGCCCCTCTAAAACTTCCCTCAAGCTCTTGAATAATTTTTCCATTACCTCGAACAGGACCATCTAATCTTTGTAAATTACAGTTAACTACAAAAATTAAATTATCTAACTTTTCTCTTGCAGCTAAACCAATTGCACCTAACGATTCTGGTTCATCCATTTCACCATCACCTAAAAATGCCCAAACTTTTCTACCCTCATCTTTAATTAAACCTCTATTGATTAAATATTTCATGTATCTTGCTTGATAGATTGCAAGCATAGGTCCAAGTCCCATGGAAACAGTTGGGAATTGCCAAAAGTTAGGCATCAACCATGGATGAGGATATGATGATAGACCTCCAGGTTTAACTTCTTGTCTAAAATTATCTAATTGTTTTTCGTTTAATCTTCCTTCCAAATATGCTCTAGCATACATTCCTGGTGCACTATGACCTTGAAAATAAACTAAATCTCCACCAAATTTATTATTCTTTGCCCTAAAAAAATGATTAATTCCAACATCATATAAAGTTGCTGCTGACGCAAAGGTTCCAATATGACCACCCAATTCAGGGAATTTTTTATTGGCTCTAACAACCATTGCTGCAGCGTTCCATCTAATAAATGATCGAATTCTTCTTTCAATATTTTGGTCTCCTGTAGATTTTTTTTCCTCATCAGCTGGAATAGTATTTATATAAGGAGTATTTTGAGTGTAAGGAATATTCACTCCTTGCATATAGGCTTTATTAATAAGCTCTT
>VTPL01000058.1 GCA_008638165.1 Pelagibacteraceae bacterium | reverse complement strand
CCACTGACCTCGGGCTTATGAGTCCCGCGCTCTAACCAACTGAGCTACCCCGCCAAATTAATTAACGGTTTATACTACTTTTCAAAAATGTTGCAAATGGCTTTGTTTAATTAAAATAGGAAGAAATTAAGATTTAAAATATTAATACACCAAATAAAACAGCACCTAATGAAGTTGCTGCAGTAAACAATATTTTTTTTTGAAATTCTTTCTTTTTATTTACTCTAACTCTGTTTAGTAAAATATTAATATTTGTAGATTTATAATCTTTTAAATTTTCATCATTCAAAGTGTATCTCTTTACAATTTTATTTTTTAATGATGAAAAAGTTTTTTGCATGGAATTTATTTAATCACGTAAATTAAAATTTTACAAATTATTTAAGTAGAAAAGTAAACTCCTGCTGAAGCTAGAATTATTAGAGCCAACACTACAAAAATTGCATTCCTAAAATTTTCCTTGTCCTGAAGTTCTTTAGCTCTTGCTTTAAGAACATTGATATCGACTTTTTGAGGCTGAATATTCTCTTGGTTTAAAGGCTTATCAGTATCATTAATGATTTTGGGGTCTTCATTCATAACTCATCAAAGCCTTTGTGTTAACCTAAAAAAAATATTTAATCACAGTTAATTATTTAAGACAAAACACACGATGTTCATTTTAGGTCTGATTAAGAATTGACAATGTTCAAATTGGGTCATAATTAAATTTATTTATGAATATTAAAATAGCTGATATTTCAAAAAGACTTCATAAAGAAGAAATCCATGAATGTTTGTTAAAAAACACTAATCAAATTTCTTCAGATTGGATTTTTCATCAATGGAATTGGTTGCATCAAAACTATAAACCTTTCAAGGATTTATTAAAATACCTAATTGTAATATTGTTAAAAAAAAAATCTTTACAATTTTATTTTGAAAATGGTATCAGCTATTCTTATAATGAGTTCTATAGTTATCCAAAAATACCAATAGATAATTTTAGTTTTAGTGAACTAAATAAAGATTTTAACCTACCAAAAGAAACTCTTAGAAGAAAAGTTTTAGAACTTGAAAAGTTAGGTGTAATTAAAAAAGAAAAAAAAAAACTTTTTATCGACAGATCATCTTACGATTTCATTAAACCTATTGATCAAATAAAAATTACCTCTAAATATATTTCAAAAGTATCTAAAATCCTTTTAAAGAATAAACTAATTGATAAAATTATAACTGAAGAAGAAATCAGAAAAAAAATTATGAAGGAATTCTCTAAAGTATGGCTTTGGTTTTACGATTTTCAACTAAATATTATGACCAATAATATGAAATTCTTAGGAAAAGATTTGAACATATTTTATATTGTAGCAACATGTTTGTTAAATCAAATCTATAACTATGATAACAAATTTAAATCTAAAGACATTTATTCAATAATTTTTGATGATTACACTAGAGCAATAGTAGATCAATCTGCTGCGGGACTTAACACAATGTCAATATCTGAAATGACAGGATTACCTAGGGCAACCGTTATTAGAAAATTAAAATTATTAGAAAAGAAGAGACTTTTGACGTCAAATTCAAAAAAACAATTTTACTTACCTAATCCAAGTACACAAATGTCTAGTCTAATTAAAAATAATTTTAGATTTAAAAGCGAATTTATTGCTAGAACTCTTAACTTAATAATTGTTTAAATTAGTTTAAATATATTTAGTGTATTTGAATGGAAATAGTCATCAAAATTGCACCAATAATTTTAGCGCTAATAATGCTTGGCTTAGGTTTGGGTCTAAAAATTAAAGATTTTACAAGAGTTATAAAAACTCCAAGAGATTTTTTTATAGGCTTTATATCTCAATTAATTATTCTGCCACTTGTTGCCTATTTGTTAATTTTAATTTTAAAAACTCCACCTGAAATAGCAATTGGAGTAATGATAATAGCTGCAGCACCTGGAGGGGTTACCTCAAATATTCTAACAAAATTTGCTAATGGCGATGTTGCATTATCTATTTCACTTACCGCTGTTATTAGCTTGATTGGTATTATAACTGTTCCTTTAATAATTTTTACCTCTGCTGATTTATTTGGAATAACAAATATTACTCAAAACATTTCAATGACAGGTATTGCATTAAAAATGTTTTTAGTTGTAACAGTGCCAGTTTTATTAGGAATGGTGATTAGATACTTTTTTGAAAATTTTATAGCTTCAAAAGTAAATATATTTAATAAACTGAACATAATACTTTTTGCTATTTTCTTTGTAGCTGCATTTTATGAAGAAAGTGAGAACTTATTAGATTTTATAATTCAAGCAGGTCTTATTGCTTTAATCTTAAATATCTCAATGATGGTGATTGCCTATTATTTAGCTAAAACTTTTGCATCTGGAATTAAGCAACAAAAGTGTATTGCTTTAGAGTGTGGATTGCAAAATGGATCTTTAGCATTATTTGTTTCAACACAAATTTTTGGTACTGATATTTTATATGCATTACCAACGGGTGCTTATGTATTAATAATGTATATAACTGGATTGTTATTTGTGTTTTTCTTAAAAAATAAATCTTAATTATTTTTAAAATCTGTTTGTTTTAAAGGTTTTGTTATCAAATCTATTGGATATTTTTTCTTTTCAACTTCAACAAACAAGTCTTTAGATTGGAGTTCTTCATTAGTGTGATCATTTTTTATATATCCAAATGTAAGATTTTTTTTGAAATTAAATGAATAATTTCCAGATGTTGTTCTTCCTATAATTTGATCTCCTAGATAAATTGGCTCATCGTGTAACAATAACGGTTCACCAGGTTTGTTATCTTTAAGAGTAAACATTGCAAATCTTCGATCAACTTTTTGATCTTTAATTTTTAACAAAGCATCTTTACCAATAAAATCTATGTCTTTTTTATAACTAATTGTAAAATTTAAACCTGCTTGGTATTGATTTTCTTCAGGAGAAATATCATGTCCCCAATGTAAAAATCCACTTTCCATTCTCATAGTATCTAATGCATGCATACCACAGTTTGATAAGTTAAATTCTTTACCCTTTTCAATGATCAATTGATAAATCTTTTTTGCATCATTGGTTTTAACATAAAGTTCAAAACCAAGTTCACCCACATAAGATAATCTTTGAGCCCAAATTTTTACTCCATCAATTTCAATATTTTTTGACGTTGCAAATTTAAAGTTTTCATTACTAAAATCATCAGTACTTAAAACTTGCATTAAAGATCTACTTTTTGGTCCAAATAAACCAAATACACAATACTCATCAGTTACATCAACTAATTCAACACCATCGGATAAATGTTTTCTAATATGAAATTTATCTCTTTCTCTTGTTGCAGCTGAGCTTATAATTCTAAAATGATTTTCATTGATACAAACCACTGTTAAATCAGTTTCAATTCCTCCATCTGAATTTAACATATGGGTATAAGTACATTTTCCAATTTCTTTTTTAATATTTGAAGTGCAAATTTTTTGTAATTCTTGATATGCTTTATCTGATTTAATCTCAAACTTTGAAAACGGTGTTAAATCATAAAGTCCAACATTTTTAATTGTATTGCTTGTTTCATATTCAACTGATGGATACCAATTTTGATAATTATAACTGTAATTATATTCTGCTTTTTCTCCATCTAAAGCAAACCACATAGGTCTTTCATATCCAGCTGAAACTCCAAAACATGCTCCAAAGCTTTTTAATTGATCGTGATATGGAAGTGTTTTTACATTTCTAGAAGTCTTATGTTGTTTAAATGGCCAATGCATTCCATATAAATCACCAAGACTTTCAGTTATTCGATCTTTAATAAAACCCAATTCTGAATGAAACTTTTGAAATCTTTTAATATCATAATTAAAAATATCTTCATTAATATGACCGGTCATTAACCATTCAGCAGTTACTTTTCCAACTCCTCCTCCACTTCCAATTCCAATACTATTTAACCCACAGCTTAAAAATAAATTTTTAACCTCAGGCACCTCACCTAAAAGTGTGTTGGTATCAGGTGTAAAAGATTCTGGACCTGCAAAAAATTTTCTAATTCCAACTTTTTCTAAAACTGGAAATCTTTTCATTGAAGCCTCTAAGTATGGCTCAAAATGATCGAAGTTTTCAGGAAACTCTCCAAATGAAAAATCATTCGGCACTCTATTAGTTTTATCAAACGCTGGAATTGATTTACCTTCAAATATTCCAATTAATAATTTTCCAGCATCCTCTTTAAAATAAGTGCTACTATCAAAGTCTCTTATAACGGGTAAAGTTTTTGGTAATTCATCAATTGGCTCTGTAATTACATAAAAGTGTTCTGCAGGATATAAAGGAATACTAACCCCCATATCTTCACCAATTTGTCTAGACCACATTCCAGTTGCAAGTACAACGTACTCACATTCTATTTCTTGACCATTTACTCTGACACCTGCAATTCTACCATTTTTAGTTAATATTTTTTCAACTGGAGATTTTTCAAAAATTTGAGCTCCATTTAATCTTGCACCTTTTGCAAGCATATGTGTGACCCCACTTGGATCAGCTGCACCATCACCAGGCATTAAAACACCACCTTTTAAATCATCGGTGAACACCATTGGATAATTTTTCTTTATTTCGTCTTTGTCTAATATTCTAATATCCACATCATAAAGTTGAGCGGTAGTTGCTTGTCTTTTAAGTTCTTGCCAACGTCCATCGGTTTGAGCAATTGAAAGTGCTCCGTTTAATCTTAAACCTGCTGAATGATCTACTTCTTTTTCTAATTTTTTATAAAGATCTAAACTATATTTTCTAATCTTTGTAACAGCTGCAGTTGGACCTAATTGACTGACTAAACCTGCTGCATGCCAAGTAGTACCTGAAGTTAATTGATCTCTTTCAAGAACAACAACATCCTTCCAACCAAATTT
>VTPL01000057.1 GCA_008638165.1 Pelagibacteraceae bacterium | reverse complement strand
GGATGCATCAATTCCATTCTCATTAACACTGAAAAAGCTGTTCCAATAATCCCTGCAAAGATAGCAAAGATTAAATACATTGTTCCTATGTCTTTATGATTAGTTGAATAAGCCCATCTCTTCCAACCAGTTGGAGTATGATGATCGTCGTGTGATGCAGTTTGTGTGTACATATTTATTTACTCGCTAGTTTTTTATATTTATCATCTTCAATTATTTCTTTTGCAAATTTTACTTTAGCATCAGTTAACCATTCTTGATAATCTTCCTCTGATACAACTCTAACTTCAATAGGCATAAAAGCGTGTTTAATTCCACAAAGCTCTGAACATTGCCCATAAAACGTTCCCACTCTCTCCGCTTTAAACCAAGTTTCATTTATTCTACCTGGAACAGCATCTCTTTTTACTCCAAAAGATGGCAATGCCCACGCATGCAAAACATCATTTGCAGTAATTAAAACTTTTACTACTTTATTAACTGGAACAACGACTACGTTGTCTACTGCAAGCAATCTAGGTTGACCTGCCTTAAGATCTTTTGTCTCTACCATATAAGAGTCAAAAATTATATTTTCATCTGGATACTCGTAACCCCAATACCATTGGTAACCAACTGCCTTGATTGTTACATCAGCTTTTGGAATTCTATCTTGGCTATATAAAGTTTTAAATGAAGGGACAGCTATAACAATTAAAATTAAACATGGAATTAAAGTCCAAAGAACTTCAATTGCAACATTATGAGTTCTTGTTGATGGATTTGGATTTCTTGATGCTCTAAATCTAAAACAGGCATAAGCCATTAAAAATAAAACAAAAACACTGATTGCAACAATTATTGGCAATAATAGTTTATCATGAAAGTTAACAATATCTCTCATGCTTTGAGAGGCTGCTTCTTGAAAACCTAATTGCCAATTTTTAGGTTCGTTAGCCAAAGCTTCAACTGTGCTTAGTATTGTAAATAATGTGATTAAAATTTTTTTCATTTAGAAAGTTTTTATAATACCCTTTTTTTAAAATTACACTTTAGATTTCGCGACAATTTATCAAGAAATAGCGTAATTAACGATTGATAATGATGAAATTACAGCAGTTTCTGATCTTAGAATATTGTCATTAATTTTGATCGAACAAACACTCTTATAATTAAGAATCTTTTCTCTTTCTTCTTCAGAAAAATCTCCTTCAGGACCAACTAAAACACAGATTGGTTTTTCATCAAACTTATTTTTATCCAATTTTTTATTTTCTGAATTTAAATCAGTAAAAATCAAATTGACTTCATTGGAATTAATAAATTTATCTAAAGTTTGAGTTTTAATGATATCGGGTAAATTAATTCTATTAGACTGTTCGCAAGCTTCAATTATTATTTTCTTAAATCTTTCATGATTAATTTTTCTTACAATCGATCTATCAAAAATAATTGGAACAAATTTTGTTACACCAAGCTCTGTTGCTTTTTGTATCATAAAATTTTGATAATTTGATTTAATTGGAGAAAAAGCTAACCAAATTTCTTTTACATTTTCTTTTTGTCGAAGTTGTTTGGTAACTTTAAAATTTATAATACTTTTAGAAACTTCATTTATTACAGCTTCCCACTCTCCACTAGCATTAAAAAGTGAAAATGGTTTATCATTTTCAATTCTCATCACTTTTAATAAATAGTGTGACTGGGATTTATCTAATTTACCTTCAAAATTAATTGTTAAACTTTCTGGAAAAAATAATCTAATATTACTCACACATTAAAGTTTAATTATGAAAAATATTAAAGCAATAATTTTTGATGCATACGGAACATTATTTGATGTCAATTCTGCAGCTCAAAAATGTAAAAATAAAATTGGAGATAAATGGGAAGCTTTTGCAAATTATTGGAGAACTAATCAATTAGAATATACATGGCTTAGAAGTTTAATGAATAGACATAAAGACTTTTGGCAAATAACAGAAGATAGTTTGGATAAATCAATGAAAGCTTTCAACATAGATGCTTCAATGAGAAACGAGCTATTAGATCTTTATAAAGTTCTTTCTCCTTTTGAGGAGGTTCCAGAAGTTTTGAAAGAATTAAAAAATGAAAATTTAAAATTAGCAATTCTGTCAAATGGAACACCATCTCTTCTAAAAGAACTTGTCAAAAGTAATAATCTTGAAAATATCTTTGATGATTTATTTTCGATTGAAGAAGTTGGAATATATAAACCAAGTTCAAAAGTTTACGAGCTTCCGATTAATAAATACAAAATACAAAAAAATGAAGTTGCTTTTTTAAGTTCTAATACTTGGGATGTATCTGGTGGTGGAAACTACGGATATAAATCGATATGGGTTAACAGAAATAAAAATATTTTCGATAATCTTGATTTTAAACCAGAGTATGAAATAAAAAGTCTTATTGAATTAAAAAATATCATAAAGAAGGATTAAAATGAATAAAGGTGAAAAAGCAGGATCTAACCCAATTGGAATAGTAGTTGAAGAAGGAAAATCATATTTTTGGTGTACTTGTGGTAAAAGTTCAAAACAACCATTTTGTGATGGTTCTCATAAGGGAACTGAATTTACTCCTTTGGCTTATAAGGCTGAAGAAAGTAAAAAAGTATTTTTTTGTACATGCAAACAAACTGATGATCAGCCACTTTGTGATGGTTCTCATAATAGGTAATTGAAATTAAAATTTTTGTTACTACATACAGATAATGTCAAATATAGAAGTAAATAAAATTATCGATCCTATTCCAGCATCTGATGGAGCTGGGGTTAAACTAAAAAGAAGTATTGGTGTAGAGCCAAATTATTTTGATCCATTTTTAATGCTAGATGAGTTTGGATCAGAAAACAGTGAAGATTATATTGCAGGATTTCCTCCTCATCCACATAGAGGAATTGAAACTGTAACTTACATGCTTGCTGGAGATTTTGAGCATAAAGATAGTACTGGTGGTGAAGGTAGAATGACTGCCGGTGATGTTCAATGGATGAAAACTGGAAGTGGAATAATTCATTCTGAAATGCCTGCCATGAAAGAAGGAAAACTTCACGGGTTTCAACTTTGGATCAATATGCCTGCAAAACTAAAGATGAGCAAACCAGAATATATCTATATTGATGCAGATAAGATGGCTGTTCATAAAGATGATGAAAAACAAGTTAAAGTTATAGCTGGTAAATTTGAAAATGCTGAAGGTCCTGTTAAGAAACATAATGTTGAACCAACTTACTTTGATGTGGAGTTAAAAAAAGATAAAGAATTTAAATATAACTTACAAAATACTCATAACACTTTTATTTATTTAATTAGTGGTGAAATTAAAATTGGTGAACAAAAACATGATAAAGTAAAAGACAGCACTTTGATTTTGTTAACTAAAGGTGAAAACTTGAATGTTAAAGCTTCAACAGATGCTAAGTTTTTAGTGATTTCAGGAAAACCAATTAATGAAGAAATCGCTAGAGGTGGACCTTTTGTAATGAACACTAAAGCAGAAATCTTGCAAGCTGTTCAAGATTATCATAATGGTACTTTTGTAAAATAATTTATGAAAGCAGTAACTTTTAAAAAATTTGGTGGACCAGAAGTTTTAGAAATTCAAGATATTGAAATCGGAAAACCAGGTCCAAAAGAAGTTTTGGTTAAAAACTTATCTATCGGTCTAAATTTTATTGATACTTATCACCGATCTGGTCTCTACCCTATTCCTCTACCTAGTGGAATTGGATTAGAAGCTTGTGGAGAAATTGAAGAGGTTGGCTCAGAAGTAAAATTATTTAAAGTTGGTGATCGAGTTACTCATGCATCAATGCCTATTGGCGCTTATGCTGAAAAGCAAATCATGCCTGAGGACAAATTGGTAAGTGTTCCTGATGGAGTTTCAAATGAAGTTGCTTCTTGTATTACTTTAAAAGGAATTACAGCAGAATATTTGCTTCATAGAGCATATCCGCTTAAAAAAGGTGATAAAGTTTTATATCATGCAGCAGCTGGTGGACTTGGTCAGATTTTATGCCCTTGGGCTAATGCACTTGGTGCAGAAGTTATTGGAACTGTTGGATCTAAAGATAAAGAACAGATTGCAAAAAAAAATGGTTGTCATCATGTAATTAATTACACTGATAATAATTTTGTTGAAGAAGTTGAAAAAATTGTAGGTAAAAATGGAATAGATGTTGTCTATGATGGTGTTGGTTTAAAAACATTTGAAGGGTCAATAGAGGTTTTAAAAATTAGAGGAATGATGGTCGCTTTTGGAAATGCATCTGGTTATGTAGACACTATCGATGTAAAAAAACATATCAACGCTAAAGGATTATTTTTTACTAGACCATCAATAGCTCATTACACAGTTAAAAGAGAAGAACTAGAAGAATCTGCAAAAAAAGTATTTGATGCAGTTTTAAGCAATAAATTTAAAGTAGAAATTTCAAAAAAATATTCTCTTGATGAAGCTCAAAAAGCTCATGAAGATCTTGAAGCTAGAAAATTAACTGGTCCGGCCGTTATACTTCCTTAAGATACATCAACATCCATATCAGACATATGAAGCTTAAGTGCGTTAGTTGATATGTGTATCTCTCTTATAAAAAATAAAATTGAAATAATCATTGATAAACAGCATGATCCAAAAATCATTCTAGCTACAAAAAGCTCATCTAAATAGAGGGCAAAAACTGTAAGCATATTAAAAAGAAAACCAAAGGATGCAAAAAGAATTGTCCATCTCAACAAGGTTATTCGTCCACTTAAATTTATAAATTGTTTTTTCCATTCAGGTGGAATGTGTTTTTCATAGACATGTTCATCGTGAAGTTGTCTAATTAAAATACTGAGTGAGTGAAATCGATTACTGTAAACGCTCATTAACAATGGTATTGCTGGAAACATTAAAGCTGTAACAGTGTAATCTATATTCATACGAATCAATTTGATTATGAAACTAGGCTTTGTTATTTACA
>VTPL01000056.1 GCA_008638165.1 Pelagibacteraceae bacterium | reverse complement strand
ACCAGAGAAATGTTAAAAGACATCCAACAATACAGGATGATGTAGTAATTGGTTCTGGCGCTCAAGTACTTGGTCCAGTAACAGTAGGAAGATGTGCAAAAATTGGTGCAAACGCAGTGATTACAAAAGATGTTCCTGAAAAAGCTGTAATGGTTGGAATACCTGCTAAAAATGTTGGGCTGGCAGATAGTGAATTTAAACCTTACGGTATCACTGCAGATAGTGATGCTAAAAAAAATAATGAGTAACATTCAAAACGATTTTATTTCAGGTATTGGCAACACACCTCTTATCAAATTAAGGGCAGCATCAGAAATCACAGGCTGTAATATTTATGGAAAAGCTGAATTTTTAAATCCAGGTGGATCTGTAAAAGATAGAGCAGCATTAGCTTTATTAAAAGATGCTCAGGAGAAAAAATTAATCTCAAAAGGTGGGATTGTTGTTGAGGGAACTGCTGGAAATACTGGAATTGGTTTAGGACTTCTTGGAAATTCACTAGGGTATAAAACAATTATTGTGATGAATGATAATCAAACTCAAGAAAAAAAAGAAATCCTAAGAAATTTAGGAGCAGAATTGAGATTGGTACCTGCAAAACCCTACAAAGATGAAAATAATTTTGTAAAAGTTGCAGCAAGACTTGCTGACGAATTAAGACCAACTAATAATAATGGAGTTATTTGGGCCAATCAATTTGATAATACTGCTAATGCAAAAGGCCACTATGAAGGTACTGGTAGAGAAATTTGGGAACAAACTGAAGGTAAAGTAGATGGATTTGTTTGCTCTTCAGGAACTGGAGGAACAATTTCTGGAGTTAGTAATGCTCTTAAAGAAAAAAATAAAGATATAAAAATTTATTTATCTGATCCAAAAGGTTCTGCACTTTATAACTATATCAAAAATGGTGAATTAAAATCTGAAGGAGGCTCAATTACAGAAGGAATTGGATCAAGTAGAGTTACAAAAAATTTTGAAAATGCAAAAATAGATGACGCATATTCTATTGATGATAATGAAGCATTACCCATATTGTATGATTTAATTCAAAATGAAGGTTTAAGTTTAGGAACTAGTTGTGGGATTAATATTGCTGGAGCAATAAGAATGGGTAAAGAGTTAGGTCCTGGAAAAACTATCGTGACAATTCTTTGTGATAAAAGTGATAAATATTCATCTAAAATGTTTAATAAAAAATTTCTTGAAGAAAAAGGTTTGCCATTTCCCTCTTGGCTTTAATTTAAGAAATAGGTTTTAAAATTTTTAATAATTTAGAGTGAATTGGTTTATTTGCAGAGCACAAAATATTTCCAGCTTTAACTGCATTACCATTGGACCAGGTGGTAACTATTCCTCCTGCAGCATTTATAATTGGTATTAAAGGATGGATATCCCAAATTTTATTTGAACATTGAATTACCACATCAATTTTTCCTTCAGCAAAATGCGAATAACTCAAAGCATCAGCACATGGAAATTGCATTAATTCAAGAATTTTTGGAATTTTTTTCTGCTGATTAAGAGTTAAGCCACCATGAAATGCTGCTGACATTTTCATATTAGTAAAATTTACTTTGGAATTTACTTTGATTTTATTTTTTTTTCCATTTTCAACCACATAAGATGATTTAGTTGATGAATTAAAATAATACTTTTTAAGTATTGGAAAATTAGCCAGACCAATAATTGGATTATTTTTATAATTTAATGAAATTAAATTACTCCAAGTAGGATTGCCAATTACAAATGATCTTGTTCCATCTATAGGATCAATAACCCAGGTAAAATCGCTTTTTGATTTTTGATGCCCAAACTCCTCTCCAATAATTTGATGGTTAGGAAATTTTGAATGTATTTCTTTTCTAATAAATTTTTCAAAAGCTTTATCAGCAGTAGTTACAGGATCGTACCCTCTTCCTTTTAGTTTGTTGGATATAGTGAACTTTTTGTTTAATTTTGAATAATAAAATTTAGTTAATTTTTTTGCTAAATTTTCAATAAAGTAAGAAAAAGTTCTATAATCTGATGGTTTTATAATACTCACATTAATCTATTACTATTTTATTGGTATTGATTAAAGCTTAAATTTAAATAATCATCAAACAATCTTATGAAAATTGAATTGTCTGAAAATAAAGTTTTTTATAATGACAATGGTCAAAAAAAAGAAATACATCCATTTTGGCTTAGAGAAAGGGTAAATGGTGATCAATATATTGATTATAAAACTCAACAAAGATTATTTGACCCCACTCAATTAAAAGAAAATGTAGAAATCTCTAAACTTAAATTGTCTGAAAATTTTTTAGAAGTGAGTTTTAAAGATGGAATTACTACTAAAATGGCAATTGAAAACATTATTAAAGAGTTTTCAACTGATAGTGACATAAAATTAATCAAAAAAATAAAATGGGACTCTAAGCTTAAAAATTTCAATTATTTTGATTTTAACGAAAATTTTTTTGAAGAAAAATTAATGTTTGATGCCTTAACTAAGTTTTATCAATATGGTTTTGTAATTTTTAGAAAAGTACCTACTTCTAATAATTTTTTAGTAAATTTTGCAAATTCTATTGGAAGTATTCGAAGAACAAACTTTGGTGAATATTTTGATGTTAAATCAAAACCAAATCCAAATGATTTAGCTTATACATCGTTGCCATTAGCACCACATACTGACAATCCATACAGAAACCCTGTTCCTTGTATTCAAATTTTACATTGTATAGAAAATGAAGTAAGCGGCGGATACTCTACTTTAGTTGATGGATACACGGTAACAGAACAACTTAAAAATGATTTTCCAGAATTTTATGAAATTTTAACTGAAATTAAAATAAGATTCCAATTTATAGACGAAAGTGTAGTTCTTGAGAGCTGGGCAGAAATGATAAGTCTAGATGAAAATAATCAGTTTAAACAAGTAAGATTTAGTCCAAGATTAGATTTTGTTCCGCTACTTGAAAAAAGTAAATTAGAACTTTTTTATAAAGCAAGAAATAAGATTTCCGAATTATATAACTCTGATGATTTTAGAATTGAATTTAAATTAACACCCGGAGATTTATTAATGATGGATAATCATCGATTATTGCATGGTAGAACTGTTTATGACGCAAATGAAGGTAATAGATTTTTACAAGGTTGTTATATTGATTATGATAGCACCGAAGGTAAACTTAAATATTTAAAACGAAAATTTAATCTATAGATATATTTTCAATTTGAGTCTCAGCATCTTTAATAGATTTTTCATAATCTAATGCCATTTGATCTGCACTCACCACATCGACTTTTTCAATGCCAAAAAAATTCAATATAAATTTTAACCAAGGAGTTAAAAAATCTTCATTGCTATTTAGTTTAGTACCACCAGAGGTAATGACTAAAAATGCTCTTTTATTACTAAGAAGACCCTCTCTTCTACCATCAGGTTTAAATCTAAAAGTTTCACCAACTCTTGCTGCAAGATCGGCCCAAGCTTTTAATGTTGCAGGTGGTCCATAATTATAAATTGGAGCAGAGATTATAATTATATCACTTTCTTTTAATTCGCTGACTAATTTATCAGATAATTCAAACATTTTTTTATGATGTTCATTCCTATCTTTTTCCTCAATTTTCATACCCGACTCTGTTAAGCCAGATACAAAAACCATCTCATCATCTAAGTCTCGATAAATCACCTCATCTTCAGGTTTCTTAATCTTATCTAAAAGTTTTTTTGCTAATGCTCTAGATGTTGATCCATCTTTTCTAGCACTTGAGTCAATTTGATAAAATTTCATAAAGATAAACTATCCTAAATTTTGTAAAAAAGGAAAAATATTAAGTAAATAGAAACCTAATGTTTGTAATTGATTAGTTAGGATTAATACACCTGTAATCAATAAGATGATGCCACCAATTTTAGAGATTAAATTTATATTTTTTTTAAAATTTTTAGAAAATATCAAAAATTTCTGTATCAAAGCTCCAGATAAAATAAATGGTATAGCTAAACCCAATGAATATAAACTTAGTAAAACTACTGCTTTACTTAAGGTTTCCTCAATTGCAGCAAGGGTTAATATTGAACCTAAAATTGGACCTATGCAAGGCGTCCAACCAAAACCAAACGCAAGACCAATTAAATATGGAAAAAAAATATTATTAGTTTTTTTTGCCTCAAATCGTTTTTCAAAATTTAAGAAATTTAGATTTAATATCCCAATTAATTGAAGAGAAAAGATTATGATAATAAAACCAGCCACAATCCTTAAAACATCTGAATTTTGTAAAAATATTTGACCAATTACTGATGCAGTAGCACCTAAAAGAATAAATACAGTTGAAAAACCTAGGCAAAATAAAATTAATGGTTTTAGTTTATTTTTTTTTTGATTAATAATTTCTTGTAAAGATTGTCCTGATACAAACGAAATATACCCAGGTATCAATGGCAAAACACAAGGAGATAAAAAACTTATTAAGCCTGCTCCTATAGCAATGAAGTATTCTGTCATTTAAAATTATTTTTCAGAGACAACTTTAGACTTTTGCTCTCCTAAGCAATCAACTTTTAGAAATAACTCATCACCATCTTTTAAAAATTTAGGAGGATTCATTCCTAAACCAACTCCAGGAGGAGTACCAGTCGTGATTATATCTCCAGGCATTAAAGTTATAAAACTACTTAAGTGAGCAATTAAATAATTAAAATTAAATATCATCAAACTTGTATTTCCTGTTTGGTGCCTATTGCCATTTACATCTAAGCTTAAATTTAGATTATTTAAATCTTCTATTTCGTCTTTGGTAACAAGATATGGACCCAAAGGTCCAAATGTATCCCCTGACTTACCTTTTACCCACTGACCACCCTTATCTTTTTGCCAATCTCTTTCACTCACATCATTACAAATACAATAACCAAATACGTAATCTTGAGCTTCATTTTCATTTACTCTTTTGGCTTTTTTTCCAATCACCATCGCAATTTCAACTTCATGATCTAATTTTTTTGAATTTTTTGGAATAACTATATTGTCATTTGGACCAACAATTGAATGTACAGACTTATTAAATACAACTGGATAATCTGGAGCTTTAGCACCAGTCTC
>VTPL01000055.1 GCA_008638165.1 Pelagibacteraceae bacterium | reverse complement strand
TAAATTCAGAAGGTTACATAATCAATGAAGATGAATTAGATGGTAAAGCCGTAAGGTTTGTTGCAGCTTGGAATACTCAAGCTTCAGATGTTGAAAGTTTTTTAAATAGTATCAAACAATCCAAATAAATAATTAATACTCACCTTTTTTTTCAGATCCATTGTAAAAAATTTCTTGAAGATATTGGTTCTCTCTTTTTCTTAGTGCCATTCCTTCTTCATCCATGAAATTTTTTACTCTTGAAATTTCTTCATGATATTTAAATTCATCAGTGCCTCGAGCAATTTGCACGCCATTTTTTCCAAGGACCTGTTTAACGTTTGTCCCAATATAACTTTGTATGACAAATCCTATTCTTCGATCATCACTTTTATTTATTCCTGAACCATGAACTATCCTTGGATGATGCAAGGACATTTGTCCTGCTTTTAATTCAACTGATTGAACTTCATTTTCAGGAACATTTTCAACTGTTTGCCCTCTAGTTAATAAATTACCTTCATCAAATTTTTGATTATGATCTCTAATTTCAATATGTGATCCAGGCCACATTCGCATACATCCATTTTCCTCATAAGAATCTGTGATTGCAACCCAAGCAGTTACCCAATTATGTGGCTCTAAACCTATATATTTTGCATCTTGGTGATAGCTTACATATCCAGTTTGATTTGGATTTTTGATAAAAAGTGTAGTGCTACACACTAAAATATTTTTTCCAATGATACTTTCAACAGCATCTAATATTTTTGAGTTATGAACTATCTTATCAAGTTCTGGCGAAATCAAATGGACGTTATATCTACCCGACTTATCAATTTCACTTGGCATTTCTTTTTCTATTAACTCAATCTCTTGTCTTGCTTTAAAAGCTTCTTCGGTTGAAAGAATATCAATAGGTGCAACATAACCATTGTCGTTATATTGTTTAAGTTGATTTGAAGAAAGATTAGCCATATTATTTTGTTAGATTATATGACAATTAAAATATCATCAATTCATTATTGCCCAGTTAAGTCAGTATCTTATCAAGCAGTAGATAATTGTAACATTCATAAAGATATTGGACTT
This sequence comes from Pelagibacteraceae bacterium, assembly GCA_008638165.1. Lineage (GTDB taxonomy): Bacteria > Pseudomonadota > Alphaproteobacteria > Pelagibacterales > Pelagibacteraceae > Pelagibacter. The sequence continues at coordinate 4,040 of VTPL01000055.1, read as the reverse complement.
GAAGGAGATAGAGTTTTTGCTTTTTTAAAAAATTTAGGAGCAGACGATCCAACATTAATTGATAAAGAACATGAAGAAAGAAAAGGAAAATGGAATAAGATCTTAACTCTTAAAAATACACCAGCTTTAAATAAGTATAATTTTAGTTATGAAAATGAACAATTAACTTTATTTAAAAAAGATCAATCTATCTTGTCTATTAATTCAAATGATGCAGAAGATAGAAAAAAGCTTGTAAATAAGATTGTTGAACTTGAAAGTTCAATTAAAGATCCAATAGTGTTAATGAAAAATAATCAATTACCCTATTTTGATACCACTATTTCAACTAAGGTTGATTTTGTTAACTCAGTATCTCTTTTAAACATCGAAAGCATAAAAGACTTTAGAAATAAGACTAAAAATGAAATTGAAGTCCAAAGATTTAGAGGAAATTTTTTAATGGAAGGTGTAAGTGCTTGGGAAGAACGAAATTGGATTGGTAAAACAATCTCAATTGGAGATCAAAAATTTCATATAAAAAAAAATATTCCAAGATGTGTAGCGATTAATCTTAAACCAGAGACAGATGATAAACGTTTAAATTTACTTAAATTTTTAAAAGATCATTATCAACACTTTGATATGGGTTTATATTTAGTTCCTCTATCCTCCGGAAAGATCACAAAAGACGACACTATAAAGATATAATCAACTCATAGTTGAAATAGCCACTGTACTATACAAAGCATTCAAAATTTGATTAACTTTTGATTATTAAAGAGGAGATAAATATGAAGAAAATAATCAAATCAATTGGAGTATTATTAATAATTCTTTTTAGTATTTCTTCTGTTAACGCTGAAACGTTAACTGAAAGACTAAAAAAAGGTCATAAATTAAGACTTGGTTTCGGTACTGCTATACCGTGGGCTTATGCTGGAGATAATGGTGAAGCACTTGGTTTTGTAAACATGATTGCAATCACTGCATTGGAAGAAATGGGAATTACTGACTATGAAACAAAAGTATTTGAATGGTCTGGTTTAATTCCAGGAATAAATGCTGATCGATCTGACATGATTACAGGGGGTATGTATATTTTAAAAAGTAGATGTGCCAATATAAATTTTTCTGATCCAATCGGTGTATTTGGAGATGCTATGTTAGTTCCTAAAGGAAATCCTAAAGGAATTTATAATTATGCAGATATTGTAAGAACAGGCGCAAAATTAGTTACTGGTGCAGGCTTTAATACAGTTGAAGCTGCAAAAAAATACGGTGTTCCAGAAAGTCAACTTTTATTAGTAGAGGGTGAAGTTGGAATACTTGCTGCTATGAAAGCGGGCAGAGCAGATGCTGCCGTACAAACATGGTTTGGTGGAAAAGAGCATGAAGAAAAAACTAATGGTCAGTTTGAAGTTACTGATCCTAGTAAAATGCCTAAAGAAACTATGAATGTAGTTGGTATTGGTTTTAGAAAAAGTGATGAGGAATTTAGACAAAATTTCAACAAAGCTTTAGCTAAAGTTATGGGATCTCCAAAAATGATGGAGAGAGCTGGTAAATATGGTTATACAAAAGCTCAGTTACTTACTGATGCTAGTATGACTACTGAGTGGGCTTGTAATACTAAATAACATTTAAATTAAATTATTACTCAGGCGACTTTTTTAGGTCGCCTGAAGTGTTTTAGATAATCATTATGACATATTTTGAATTCCTTGGTGAGCATGGTCCAACTTTATTGATGGGGGCAACAACGACTGTAAAAGTTCTTGTGTGTTCAACAATTCTATATGTCATTATTTCAATGATTTTTGGTTTGATGAGAATTTCTAAAAATCCAATCATTCAAGGGATCGCAACAGTTTATATTGAAATTTTTAGAGGCACTTCACTGTTAGTACAGTTATTTTGGTTTTATTATGTTCTGCCTTTTTTTGGAATATCATTAGAGGCATTTGTTGCAGGTGTGTTATCTCTTGGAATGAACTTTGGTGCTTATGGTGCAGAAATAGTTCGAGGAGGAATATTAGCAGTTCCAAAAGGACAATGGGAAGCAGCTCACGCTCTAAACTTTAGTCCAGTAAAAAGAATAAAAAGAATAATTATTCCACAGATATTTCCAATTGTACTCCCGCCAGCTGCAAATCTTACAGTGGAATTATTAAAAGCCACTTCATTAGTAGCTCTAGTGACTGTTGTTGATTTAACATTTGAAGCTAAACAAATTAATTCAATTACTTGGTTGTCAGCACAAGCATTTGGTACAGCATTATTGATTTATTATTTTATGGCAAGATTTGCACTTGTTCCTTTTTTAAGGTGGCTTGAGGTTTTAGCTGCAAGAAAAGTTGGAAAGGAGCGTTTATAATTATGGAAATGGGTTGGAGATGGGGATTTGCATTAGAAATTTTACCCAATATGTTATGGGCAACCTTAAATACTATTTTAGCAGCAGGGGTTGGTTACGCAATAGCAGTAATAGTTGGTTTAATTTTTCTAATAGGTCAAAGAACTCCCTATAAATTTGTTAATATAATTAATAGAGAGATTGTTGAATTTATTAGATCTACGCCCTTGTTAATTCAATTATTCTTTGTTTATTTTGTGCTTCCACAATTTGGAATTACTTTATCTGCATGGGTGTGTGGAATGATTACAATCGGTCTTCATTTTGGAACTTATTTATCTGAAGTTTATAGAGGCGCCCTTGAAGGTGTACCAAAATCTCAATGGGAAGCATGTAGAGCATTAAATTTTTCAACAGTTTACACTTATAAAAGAATAGTATTACCCCAGGCATTTCCAATCGCAATTCCTGGTATGGGTAACTATTTAGTTGGAATATTTAAAGATACTCCATTACTTTCAACAATAGGAGTTGCTGAATTATTTCATGCAGCAACTGCAGTTGGAGGATATCACTATAGATATTTAGAGCCTTATACTTTAGTAGGTATTATATTTTTAACACTTTCAATTCCAGCAGCAATTTGGATTAGAAGTTTAGAAAAGAAAGTTAATATTGCACAAGGCAAAATAAAAAGAGAGCAGGTTTAAATGGATAATTCAAACGAGACTATTGTTAGCTTTAAAGAGGTTACTAAGCAATATGGTGATTTAGTTGTTTTAGATAAATTAAACCTAGATATTAAAAAAAATGAGATGGTCTCAATTATTGGCCCCTCTGGTTCAGGTAAAACTACTGTTTTAAGAGTTTTAATGACTTTAGAAAAAATAAATAAAGGAGTTATTCATTTAGATGGAGAGCCTTTAACCCACATGAATGAAAGTGGAAAACTTATTGAAGCGAATGAAAAATATTTAAGAGAACGAAGATCAAAAATTGGAATGGTTTTTCAACAATTTAATTTATTCCCACATATGACAGCTCTGCAAAATTGTATTGAAGCCCCAATTGAAGTGTTAGGAATGAAAAAAGAAGAAGCTGAAGAAAGAGCTTTAGATTTATTAGAATTAGTTGGTTTAACAGATAAAAAAGATGAACATCCAAGCAGACTTTCAGGAGGTCAACAACAAAGAGTAGCAATTGCAAGAGCTCTTGCTATGAGACCTAAGGTAATGTTGTTAGATGAGATTACTTCAGCACTTGATCCTGAAGTTGTTGGAGAAGTATTGAATGTTATTAGATCTTTAAATAAGGAACATAGTTTAACAATGATAATGGTTACCCATCAAATGGGTTTTGCAAGAGAAATATCAGATAGAGTTTGTTTTTTTAATGAAGGTAAAATTTTTGAGCAAGGTCCTCCTGAGAAAATATTTGATGACCCTCAAAATGAGAGAACTAAACAGTTCTTACATGCAGTATTAGATGCAAATTAATTAGCTAGGGTTTTGTTTTAAAAACTCGATATATTTTATTACTTCATCAAATTGTTCATCAGGAATATCTTTGTAACTTGCTTTAAATTGACTTTTGACACAAATTGCAACATGAGCATAAGGGTTTCTTCCTTTAGGATGATTAGGGTGATCCGGTAATTGTCCCACCAAATAATCGCCAGCTTCCTGAATAATTTTCCAGAGTTTAC
>VTPL01000012.1 GCA_008638165.1 Pelagibacteraceae bacterium | reverse complement strand
AAAAATATTGATTTAATGACTAAGGAACAGGTTTTAAATTCATTAAAAGAATTAAATATTAGTTGCAAAGATGTAGCATTTAGAATTTTTGGTTTGTCACTTACAACTTATAATATATTCGTTAGTATATTAATGTTTGTAATATCAATAAAAATTTTTTTACTTAATAACAATGATATCAAAAAATAAAATTGAAGAATTTATACGCGTAGATCATGCTGGCGAACGAGGTGCTGTTAAAATATATGAGGGACAACTTCTTGCTTTAAACACACTTGTTAAAGATGAAAAATTAAAGAAAACAATCGAAGAAATGAAAGTTCATGAAAAAGAACATTGTGAATTTTTTGAAAAAGAAATTAAAAAAAGAAATATAAAACCAACTAAACTTTTGCCATTGTGGGATTTGCTAGGTGTCACATTAGGATTTGGTTCGACGCTTCTTGGAAAAAAAGCCGCGATGTTGTGTACGGCTTCTGTGGAAGAGGTAATTGATAAACACTACCAAAATCAGATTGATCAATTAGATAAATCTGAAAAGGAATTAAAAAATAAAATAATTAAGTTCAGAGAAGACGAGCTGCATCACAAAGATATAGCTTATGAAAAAGGAGCAACTAAAAAAGGTTGTTATTCAATTCTTGATAAAGTTATTAAAACTGGATCTAAGATTGCAATTAATATTTCTGAAAAAATTTAATTCTTTTAAGACTCAAGCTCAACATCCCAATATAAGTAGTCCATCCAACTTTTATGAAGATAGTTAGGTGGAAAATACTTGCCATTTTTATGCAGATCTTCTGTAGATGGCTGAAATGGGTACTGATTTAATTTCATTCCAGAAAACTTAAGAAGTTTTCCACCTTTTTTCACATTACAAGTTGAACAAGCTGTTACTACATTATCCCAATTTGTCTCTCCACCCTTAGACCTTGGTAGTAAATGATCAAATGTTAACTCTTCTCCACTTCCGCAATATTGACATGAAAAACGGTCCCTTAAAAAAACATTAAATCTTGTGAAACTTGGTTTGGTTTGAGGGACTATGTAACTTTTCAGCGCAATAACACTTGGGAGCTTCATTTCAAAAGAGGGGCTTCTAATTTGTCTATCATAATTACTTACAATAATTACTCGATCTAAAAAAACAGATTTAATGGCATCCTGCCAAGACCAAAGAGAGAGTGGATAGTAACTTAAGGGTCTATAATCTGCATTTAAGACAAGTGCAGGACATTTTTCTAAAGAGACATTTTGTTCAGAAAAATCATTCATTAAAAAATCTTATATCAATTAAATGACGATATCAATGTTACTAATTTGTTAAAAGTTTTTTAAAATATAATTTAAAGCAATACTAGATGCTTCAATTGGAATATGATGTGCACAATTTTTAATGAGATGCGTTTCAACATTTACTTTTTCTCTTAAAAGAAAATCTTTTGCCTCTAATAAGTGTGTTGGTGAGACAATATCATCTTGATCACCATGAATCAAAAGAACATTTGTATTATTTTTTTTTCTCGCTTTTAAATCTTCAACATTAATTATTTTTCCTGAAAAACCAACAATACTACCAAAAGAATTTTCAGCTGTAAGACCAACATTTATTGACATCATACATCCTTGGCTAAATCCAGATAAGCAAATTTTCTTGTTCTCAATTTTATACTCTTCTTTAATTTCATCTAAAAATTTATTAATTTTTTCTTCAGCTTTCAAAGACTCGTTTAAAATATATTTTGGGTCATCTTTTGTTAAATCAAACCATTGATAACCAGATGGGTTAATTGGACATGTTTCGTGACCATTTGGACAAATAAAAATAGTATTTGGCATATGTCGTTTCCAATTTAATGTGAGCATGCTGATATCTTTACCATCCCCACCATACCCATGAAACAATACAACAACATTCTTAATATCATTGTTTTTTTCAGGTTTTATAATTGTGCTTTCAAGACAAAATGTCATAATAAATTTAATTTGTTTTTTATTTTAAAAAACACTCTACAATAAAATTATGTTTACCGGAATATTTGTTAAAATTTTATCTATTGTTCTTTTGCTTGCAGTTGGCATTGTTCTAATTCTAGGAATTGGAACATTGTTTAAAGGTGGAAATACTAGCAAAAAATATTCTAATAAATTAATGCAGCTTAGAGTTCTATTGCAATTTATTGCTATAATTCTCTTAATAGTTTTTGCATATTTTTTTAAAAATTAATTATAATTTTTAATCCATTCAATAAATTCTTTATCCAAAAAATCAATTGAACCAATAACTCGAGCAAATTCTTTTCCTTCTTTATTAAATAAAATTGTTGTTGGCACACCCCTCAGACCAAAGTCTTTAGCTAGTGTTTTTGGATTATCAAAGTAAATGTTTAAATTTTTAATATTCAGATCTTTAAAAAATTGATCTGATTTTTTTAGACTGTCTTTGCCTATGTTAATAGGAAATATTTCTATATTGTTCAATTCTGGCATCAATTTTAAACCATCTAAAGAGGGCATTTCCTCTTTACAAGGTGCACACCAAGTAGCCCAAAAATTCAATAAAACTAAATTTTCTTTATAATCAGATAAATTTACAATCTTTTTATCAGCATCAAGGAAGGTAATATTTTCATATGCTTTAAACTCTTTATTGAGTACAAGATTTTTGATTTTTGGAAAATCATCAGCTATTGCATGAGAAATAAGGAAAATAAAAATTACTAAAAATCTCATATTTAATAGGTATAAGTAATTATCATGGCTAAAAATAAAAACAACCAAGCAATTTGGAATACAAGAATTAGGAAAAAAGCTTCTACCTTATTTGCAAAAGTTGGTAGCTCAATCGATATTGATAAAAGATTATATAAGGAAGATATTTTGGGTTCTATTGCTCATGTTGAAATGCTTTTTAAACAAAAAATAATACCTTTTAAAATTAAAAATAAAATTATCTACGGATTACAAAAAATAGAAAAGCAAATTTCAAAAAATAATTTTGAGTTTAGCAAGAAATATGAAGACATACATATGAATATTGAAAAGCAACTTTTTCAAATGATAGGTGAAGAGGCTGGCTATATTCATACTGCAAGATCAAGAAATGATCAGGTAATTACTGATTTTAAAATGTGGATAAAATCAGCCACTAATGAAATTAATATTAATCTTGAAAAAATTATTAAATCAACACTTAAACTCTCAGAAAAAAATATTGAAACTATTATGCCAGGTTTTACGCATTTAAAGAATGCACAACCAATTTCTTTGGCACATTACTTTATGGCTTATGTGGAAATTTTTAAAAGAGACATAAAACGATTTACCAACAACATTGAGAATTTAAATGAATGTCCTCTTGGTGTAGCAGCACTTTCAGGAACCTCTTTTAATATAGATAGGCATTATACTTCAAAGAAGCTTGGTTTTAGTCACCCAACCAATAATTCAATAGATACAGTGTCAGATAGAGATTTTGTATTAGACTTTCTTTATTGTGTCTCAGTTTGCTCAATGCATATTTCGAGAATTGCAGAAGAATTGATTATCTGGAATTCAGATGGTTTTAATTTAATTCATCTTTCGGATAAAGTTGTAACTGGTTCCTCCATAATGCCACAAAAAAAGAACCCTGACCTGCTTGAATACTTGAGAGGTAAGTCTGGAATTTCATTTGGAAATTTATTTTCAATGCTAACAATACTTAAAGGATTACCATTATCCTATTTTAAAGACATGCAAGATGATAAAGAAATAGTTTTTAAATCGTATGATACATTGGTTAACTGTTTAAAGATATTTGATGAGATTTTAAAAAACACTTCTCCAAATAAAAAAAAGATGCTCGAATTAGCAGAATCTGGCTTTATTACCGCAACTGACCTTGCAGATTATTTGGTTAAAAATCACTCTATGTCGTTTAGAAAAGCTTATCAAAAGACAGCTGAAATTGTGAATTATGCGGAAAAGAAAAGAAAGAAATTAAATGACCTAAAAATTGATGAACTAAAAAAAATCGAACCCAAATTAACAAGCGAAGTTTTAAAAATTTTTAACTTAAAAAATTCAGTAAATTCAAAAAAGTCTTATGGAGGAACATCTTTTGAAAACATCAAAAGAATGATATTGAAATATAAAAAGAATAAATGATAAAAAAAATTTATATATTAGTCTTTATTTCTATTTTAATTTGCTCTTGTGGTAAAAAAGGAGATCCTGTTTACAAAGAAGAAAATCAAAATGTGGATAAAATAAGTATTCAAGTTACTACATTTTCATGATTTATAGAAAAAATAAACTCACAATAGATCATTTAGATATTAGTAAAATTGCAAGAAAGTATAAAACTCCTGTCTATTGTTATTCTTTAAGAAAAATTAAAGAAAATATTCAAAACATTAAAACGCACTTCAAAAATATTAATCCCCTCATATGTTATGCTGTAAAAGCCAATCCAAATTTAGGAATATTAAGAGAAATAAAAAAAAATAACCTTGGTGCAGATGTTGTTTCCGTAGGGGAGTTGATGAAAGCTCTGAAAGCAGGAATTAGTCCAAAAAAAATTGTATTTTCTGGTGTTGGAAAAACTTTTGAAGAAATTGAATATGCAATAAACAAAAATATCCTTTTAATAAATGCTGAGTCTAAAAGTGAGATACTGCAAATTGAAAAAATTGCAAAAAAGAAAAAAAAAATTGTTGATGTAGGTATTAGACTTAATCCCAACACAGATGCAAAAACCTTAAGTCAAATTTCAACTGGTAAAAAAGAAAACAAATTTGGTGTTAATCAAAAAATATTTTTACAACTAGTCAATATTGTAAAGAAATCTCAAAGTCTTAATTTAAAATGCTTGAGTGTACATATTGGAAGCCAAATTCTTAGCTATAAACCTTACCAAAAAATGCTTAACGTGGTTAATAAAATTATAAAACTATCTAATTATAATTTTGAATATATTGATTTAGGTGGGGGCATGGGAATTGACTATAATCATGATCAATCTAAATTAGATTTTTATAAATACTCTAAAGAAATAAAAAAATTTTTAAAAAATAATCATTGTAAGATTATATTTGAACCAGGCAGGTCTATCGTTGGCAATTCTGCTATTTTAATAACTAAAGTTATTTATATCAAAGAAGGATTTAAAAAAGATTTTGTAATTTTAGACGCTGCAATGAATGATTTAATGAGGCCTGCTTTATATGGTGCAAAACATATGATAATCCCTTTAAGCAAGATTAATAGAAAATCAAAAAAAAGTTATGAATTTGTTGGCCCCATATGTGAAAGCACTGATACTTTTTCAATAGTAAAAAATTATCAAAAATTAAATGAAAAAGACTTTTTGGCAATCTGTGATGTTGGTGCTTATGGAGTGTCACTAGCATCAAATTATAACATAAGACCCAAACCACCTGAGATATTAATCAAAAATTCCAAGATTCAAGTTTTAAATAAAAGACAAAAAATATCTGATTTAATATAACATTCAAATTAATGTTAAGAAATTTAATATTTTCTATAATTTTTTTTTCAGGCATTATTTTTATTTCAATAATTTTTTTACCAGCACTCATATTGCCTCAAAAAATAGTTTTGGCTGGAGGTAAATTAATGGGCCACTGGGCTGGCTTCTGTTTAAAATCAATTTTATCTGTAAAAATTAAAATAATAGGAAAAGAAAATATTATTTATGATGAAAAATTTTTTATTGCCGCATCTCATCAATCAATGTTTGAAACTTTTTACTTACAAACAATTTTTAACGCTCCAGTATTTATTTTAAAAAAGGAATTAATGTTAATACCAATTTTTGGTTGGTATTTAAAAAAGATAGGATCAATTTCCATAAAGAGAAATAAGGTTACAAAAGATAACCTGAATTTTTTTGAGGATATATCAAAAATGATAAATAAAACTGAAAGACCTTTAATAATTTTTCCTCAAGGTACTAGAGTAAAACCAGATGAAAGGCCTATTTTTAAAAAGGGTGTAGGAAGAATTTATGATGAGTTAAAAATTTCTTGTCAGCCAGTGGCTATAAATTCTGGTTATGTCTGGCCTAAAAAAGGTTTAAAACAATCAAATAAAGATATAACGATATCTATATTGCCCAAAATAACGTCTGGGGTTGATAAAAATGAATTTACAAAAAACTTAGAACAAAAAATTTACTCTGAGTTAGATAAGCTTAATTAACCTTTCATAGGCATAACGACGTAAATACTATCAAAATCTGAAGGATCTTTAATTAGCGCTGGAGATCCAGTGTCGTTAAAATAAATTTCAATTTTTTCACCATCTAATTGTGAGGCAACATCAATCAAATATCTTGAGTTAAAACTGATTTCTAAGTCGTGATCGAATTTTACATTTAGTGTTTCATTACCGTCACCGCTGTTTGTGTTGTTTACAGAAAGATTAAGCGCATCCTTTGTTAAACTGAATTTGACACCATCTTTTTTATCTAATGATACTGAAGCGACACGATCTACTGAACCAAGAAATAATTTTAAGTCTATCTCAAGTTTTTTTTGATTATTTTTAGGAATAACCTGAATGTAATTAGGAAATTTTCCATCAATCAACTTCGAAATTAGAATACTGTTATTCAATTCAAATTTTATTTTAGATTTTACATTTGAAATTTTTACATCGCCATCAAAATTATCTAAAAGTGAAACTAACTGAAATATCGTTTTTTTTGGTAAAATGATTGGTTCAAAGTTGATTTTTTGATCAAGTCGTATTTTTGAAATAGACATTCTATGACTATCTGTTGCAACTGATGTTAGATAATTTTTATCTTCCACTTCTGTTTGGTGAAAATATATTCCACTAAGATAATGTCTTGTTTCATCATTTGAAACTGAAAATTTACATTTATTTAAAAGTTTTAATAAACGTTTTGAATTAATTGAAAATTCATTTTCATTAAAATTTTCATCAGTAAGTGGAAATTCGGAATGACTTATACAATTTAAGTTAAAAATTGATTTTTCAGACTCTAATTGAAGCTTATTAGTATCTGATAACGATAAATTAATTTTTTTTCCTGAAGAAAATTTTCTAACGATATCATACATGATTGATGACGTAGTTGTTGTTTTGCCTTCTTCAATTACTTCGATATTATTTATTTGATGTATGAAAATTAAATCAAGATCAGTTGCAGTGATAGTTAATCTTGAGTTACTTGCATCAAGTAAAACATTTGAAAGAATTGGAAGAGTGCTTCTTTTTTCTATTACACCCTGACAATAACTTAATGCTTGTTGAAGGTCTTGCTGATTTAAGTTAAATTTCATTTTCTTTATTATTATATAATATCTGATTTTTTAATTTATTTATATTTTCTACCATCTCAGGATCTTTTTCTTTAAGTTTTTCTATCGTTTTAACTGAATGAATAATAGTCGTATGATCCCTGTTTGAAAATTCTCTTCCAATTTCAGGTAAAGATTTTGATGTTAAAATTTTAGTAAGATAAATTGCTGTTTGTCTTGGTCTAACTAGGTATCTTGATCTTCTTGAAGATAACATTTCATTTTTACTTATTTTAAAGAACCTACACACAAGCGTTTGAATTAAATCTATTGTAACCTTGTTTTCAGAAATATTTAAAAGGTCTTTAAGGACGACCTTCGTCTCAGCTAAATTTGGTGCCTTATTATAAATTCTTGAAAATGAAACTATTCTATTTATTGCCCCAACAAGTTCTCTTATACTGGTGGTGATCTCGGTACTAATATAATCCTGTATCTCTTTAGAAATACTGATCTGATCTGAGTATAACTTGTTTAGTTCTTCAGTTTTTTGTTCAACTATTTTTTTTCTTAATTCGTAATCTGGTTTTTGTATATCAACTACTAAGCCTCCAGAAAATCTTGATTTTATTCTTTCTTGAATTCTAGATAATTTATTGGGAGCTCTATCTGCCGAAACTATTATTTGTGATCCCTTATCAAGCAATGCATTAAAAGTATGGAAGAATTCTTCTTGCATCGCTTCCTTACCATTCATAAATTGAATATCATCAATCAATAGTATGTCTGTATTTCTAAAATATTCTTTAAATTTAACCATATCATTTGCTTTAATGGATTTAACAAATTGATACATAAATCTCTCAGCAGAAATAAACATCACTTTGTTATTTTTTTTTAACTCTAGGCCTATAGAATTTAATAAATGTGTTTTTCCCATTCCAACACCACCATAAATATATAGTGGATTATAATGAGATATGTTCTCTGAAACTTTTATTGATGCCTCATAAGCTAATTTATTACTTGAGCCAGTTAAAAAGTTATCAAACCTCTTGTTTGGATCTATTCGATTATATTGGAGATATGAGTCTTTAATAAAAGAAACATTTTTTTCATCATTAGCATCTCTGACAATTTCCTTTTTATTGTCTTCATTGCTAGTTTTTAAATCCGCAATCTTAAATTCTATTCTTATTATATCTTTTTTATGGCTTCTAATAATTTGTAATATCTGATCTAAATATCGAGATGTAATCCAATCTCTAATAAATCTTGTTGGAACTGTTAACAAAATATAATTATTAAACTCTTCTACAAAATTAATTTTTTTTAACCAACTTTCAAAAATCTCAATACCAAGTTTATTTTTCATTTGAGATTGGATTAGGCTCCAATCCAAGTTAGTTTGGTTTTGTGTTTCTATATTTTTATTAGTTGTAGAGTTGTTCATAACTTTTAGGAAGACGCTCAGTTAGAACGATCTAAAAACTTTTGCAAGATTTAAATTTTTAAATTTAAAAAAAAATGTAATCTGTAGGTGTAGAGATTTTTGTCACATAAAATATTTTTTTTTTTGACAAATTAATTTTTATTTACCTAACTGATTTAAACTTCTAGTTGGATTTGAATTAAATATTTATTTACTATGTCTAAATATAGATCGATTAGATCTGCTCAAAGCACATAAAGTGTATTACTATAGTTGAATCAACTACAGGTTAAAAAATTATAACGAAGATATTTTTTTTGTAATTCTAGAAACGTTTCTTGAAGCGTTTTGCTTTTTGATAATACCGGTTTTAGCAATTTTCATCAGCTCTGAATTCAATTTAGGCAAGAATTTTAGAGCCTCATCTTTTTTCTTATCTTCAATTAAAAGGTTCATTTTTTTCAAAGCATTTCTATATCTGCTCTTTCGCGCCTTATTTACTACTGTTTGTTTGGAAATTCTTCTTATTCTCTTAATTGCGGATTTTGTGTTAGCCATATGCGCAGGGGTATAACTTGAGAATTTATATCGGTCAATCAAATAATTGTTTAATTTTGACAGTAATTACAAAAAAAGGTTGATCTATTAGTAATTACTTTTTTTAATATTTTTCCATTACAATTAACTCTTTTACAATTTTTTCCCTCTCTTTGATAAACTTTAAAACTATCTTGAAATCCTCCTTTGCTGCCATCTGTATTTTTAAAATCCCTAATGCTGGACCCACCTTTATTAATCGCATCTAGAAGAACTTTTTTAGAGTTTGATATAATTTTGTTGCACTCTTTTTTGCTAAGCAGTTTTATCTTTTTATTAGGATTCACTTTACTTAAAAATAATATTTCACTTGCATATATATTTCCTATTCCAGAAACAAATTTTTGATCAATTAAAAGATCTTTAATAGTTTTTGTTTTGTTTTTAATAAAGTTTTTGAAATATTTTAGATTAAACTTACCATTAAAAGGTTCTGGTCCTAAATGTATAAATCTATTTTTTAAATCTTTAGTATTTTTAATTATTTGAAAAAAACCAAATCTTCTTGGATCATTATAAATAATTCTGAATTTATCAAAAATAATTTCTATATGATTATGTTTCTTTGGTAAAAATGGAGAGTTATAGAAACTTAAATTAGTAAAATTTTTTTTATTTTCAAAATCAATCAAATGTATTGTGCCCGACATTCCAAGATGAATTAAACAAAATTGATTATCTGAAAGATGAATAATTAAATATTTTGAAAACCTTGAAACCTTAACAATGGTTTTGTTTTCAAGAAATTTCTCAAAGATATAGGGAATCTTAATTCTTAAATTTCTATTTCTGATAATTACTTTTTTGACCTTTTTTTTTTGAATTTTTTTATCTAAAGATTGTCTTACTATTTCTACTTCTGGTAATTCTGGCATTTAACACTATATTGTTTGTATAAAATAATTTATGCAACAATATCTCCAAAATAAAAAAGGGCTAGTCCAAAGTGTTTTTGACAAAGTCTATAATAAGTATGATCTAATGAATGACTTTATGTCATTAGGTATCCATAGAATATGGAAAAAAAATCTAATTAACATGATGAGTCCATCTTTGAACAGCAACTTAATTGATGTTGCTTGTGGAACTGGAGATATTGGAAAATTATTTTTAGATAATACCAAAATTGATGGATCAATAACATGTGTTGATCCCAACAAGGGTATGATTTCTAAAGGAAAAGAAAAGCTAAATAACTATAAAAATATCAATTGGATCATTGCACCAGCAGAAAATCTACCTGTTCAAGAAAATCAATTTGATTATTACACAATTAGTTTTGGTTTAAGAAATACAAAAAATATCAGTAAAGCTTTAGCTGAAGCTCACAGAGTATTAAAACCTGGTGGAAGGTTTTTTTGTTTAGAATTTTCAAAAATATTGAATTCAAATTTAGAGTTACTTTACAAAAATTATTCAAAACTAATCCCATTGGTGGGCGGGCTAATTGTAGGTGAAAAGAAGCCTTATGAATATTTAGTAAAAAGTATTGAAAATTTTGTTAATCAAGAAGAGCTGATTGCACTGATGGAACAAAATAATTTTAAAAAATGCTCATACCGTAATCTGTCTGGAGGAATTGTCTCAATTCATAGTGGCTGGAAATACTAATGATAAAAAAATTAATCATATTATTTAAACTTGGTAGAAAAGTTGCAAAATCAGATATTCTAAAGATTACTTCAAAATTTAAAGAACCTCCTCTTGCTGTAAAGATTTTATTTAAAATTTTAGCTTTTTCTTTTTCAGAAAAAAAACATTCAAACATTAACCAAGATGAGGGTGAAAGATTGTCAAGTTCACTAGAGTCAATGGGAACAACATTTATTAAACTTGGTCAATTTTTAGCAACAAGACCTGATATAATTGGTGAAGAATTATCAAAAAAATTAGAAAATTTACAAGATCGACTTCCTCCATTTTCAATCTACCAAGCTAAAGAAATCATCAAAAAAGATCTTGGTGAAGAAACTTATAATTCTATAATCAATTTAAGTGAACCCGTAGCAGCGGCATCAATAGCTCAGGTACATAAAGCACAAATAAATGACAATGGAACTATCAAAGACGTTGCAATTAAAATCTTAAGACCAGACATTAAAAAAATTTTTAATGAAGAAATTGATGCAATGATGTTGTTTGCTTTTTTAATCGAATCTTTTGTAAAAAAAACTAAAAGACTAAAGTTAGTTGAAGTTGTTTTTTTGTTAAAAGAAATCACCAATTTAGAAATGGATCTAAGATTTGAAGCTGCAGCTGCCAACGAATATGCAGAAAACACTAAAAATGATGCTGGTTTTAGAGTGCCTCAAATCTTTTGGAATTTTACGAGCGAAAATGTAATGACATTAGATTGGATTGATGGTGTTTCAATTAGAGAAACAGATGAACTTAAAAAACAAAATATTGATACAAATAAAATTGCTGAAGATATAATTCAGCATTTTTTAAGACATGCTGTTAGAGACGGTTTCTTTCATGCTGATATGCATCAAGGAAATATATTTGTAGATACCAGCGGTCAAATTGTACCTATTGATTTTGGAATTATGGGCCGTTTGGATAAAATGAGTAAAAGATTTCTAGCTGAAATCTTATTTGGTTTTATTCAAAGGGATTATAAAAAAGTTGCAGAAGTTCATTTAATAGCAGGTTTGGTACCTAAGGAAGTGCCAATAGATGACTTGGCCCAGGCTTTAAGGTCGATTGGGGAGCCAATTTTTGGTCAAGCTGTTAAAGATATTTCTGGAGGCAAACTTCTAAAACAATTGTTTGATGTAACAGAAAAATTCAATATGCAAACTCAGCCTCAATTATTAATGTTACAGAAAACGATGGTTGTAGTTGAGGGTGTTGCAAGAAAACTTAACCCTGAAACAAATATCTGGACAACCTCAAAGCCTGTTTTGGAAAGTTGGTTAAGAGAAACTAAAGATCCATTAAATTCAATTAATGAAACTCTTCAAAATACATCAGAAGTAATTAAAAGATTACCAGATTTTCCTGAGATTATGGACAAAGCCAATCAAGCTTTAACTTATTTGGCAAGTGGTCAAATTCCACAAAACTCAAACTCGTTCACAGCTTTAAATAATAAAAAATCTGAAATGATTGCATTCAGAAATCAATCAATTATTGGAATTTTAGCAGTTGTAATTGTTGTTCTATTAGTATTTTAATTCTCACGATGAAAAATCTAAAAGATAAAAAAATATTGTTAATCATTTGTGGTGGCATAGCAGCTTATAAAAGTCTTGAAACAATTAGAATTCTGAAAAAAAACAGTTGTGAAATTAAAACAATATTGACGAAAAGTGCCAAAGAATTTGTAACACCATTATCAGTAGCATCATTATCTCAAGGCAAAGTTTATGAAGATTTATTTAATGTGGAAAATGAAGCTGAAATGGATCATATTGCATTATCCAGATGGGCAGATCTTATACTTGTGGAGCCTGCAACAGCAAATACAATTTCAAAACTTGCCAAAGGTTCATCTGAAGATTTGGCATCAACTGTAATTTTAGCCTCAAATAAACCAATTTTTTTAGTTCCAGCAATGAATGTGAGAATGTGGGAACACCCATCTTTAAAAGAAAACTTAGAAATCTTAAAGTCGTATTCATATAAAATAATTGGCCCTGAGATTGGTGAAATGGCCTGTGGAGAATATGGTGAAGGTAAAATGACCGAACCAGTAGATATTGTTAATAAGATTAATGATTATTTATATTTTATAAATAAAAATAAAAAACTTAAAGCGTTAGTAACCGCAGGACCAACTCGTGAATACATAGATCCAGTAAGATTTATTACAAATAAATCTAGCGGCAAACAAGGTTATGAAATAGCAAAATCATTATCCAGAAATGGTTATCAAACAACTTTAATATCAGGGCCAACCAATCTTGAAATTGAGAATGAAATAAATGTTATAAAGGTAGAAACTGCCGAAGAGATGTTTAAAGAAACTCAAAAAAACTTACCAGTTGATGTAGCCATTTTTTCTGCTGCAGTAGCTGATTTCAAAGTTCATGAAAAAAGTAATTTGAAAATAAAGAAAAAAGATGAACTTACAATAAAATTAGAAAAAAATGTTGATATCTTAAATTATATTTCAAACCATAATTCAATGCGTCCTAAATTGGTTATTGGCTTTGCAGCAGAAACTAATGATTTAGAAAAAAATGCAATACAAAAGTTAAAAGATAAAAATTGTGATATTATTATTGCTAACGATGTTTCAAATAAAAAAATTGGTTTTGATTCTAATTTCAATGAAGTAACCATCTTCTATAAAAATAATAAACAAGAAAAATTACATGCTAAGACTAAGGCTCTGATATCTGAAGAAATAGTTGAAAGAATAAATAATCATCTAAATTAATGGTAAAAGTATTAATTAAGAAACTCTCATCAGATGTTAAGCTACCATCATATAAGACCTCTGGTGCCTCTGGAATGGATTTAATGGCCTATATTAAATCACCCATAACTATAAAACCAAAAACATCAGAATTAATTTCAACAGGATTATCGGTAGCATTTTCTGAAGAATATGAAATACAAATAAGACCAAGATCAGGATTGGCAGCTAAGAACAATATTAGCGTACTTAATACCCCTGGCACAATTGACAGTGATTATCGTGGAGAATTAAAAGTAATTATTTACAACCACGGTAACCAGGATTTTATTGTTAACAATAACGATCGAATTGCTCAGATGATTTTAACGCCTGTGATCAAAATGGAGCTTCAGGAAACTAATGAACTTCCTGAATCTGTAAGAGGTGAGGGTGGTTTTGGCTCAACAGGTAAATGAAAAAATCACTCAAAAAAAGTGAAATAGAGAGATTTTCTAGGCAAATAATACTCAAAGATATTGGTTCTGCAGGACAGGAAAAAATTAAAAAAGCTAAAATTCTTGTTGTTGGTGCTGGTGGTTTAGGTTGCCCGGTGGCTGAATTTCTTACTCGTGCAGGCGTTGGAGAAATTGGAATTATTGATAATGATGTTGTTGATATATCAAACATTCATCGTCAAAGTCTCTATGACATCAGCGACCTTAAACTTTCAAAAGTTCAATCTGCTAAAAAAAAATTGAAAAGAATAAATCCAAATACACTTGTTAAGGCCTATAATTTAAGACTTAATGAAAGCAATGCTCTGAAAATAATTAAAAAATACGACTGCATTGTAGATGGAAGTGATAACTTCAAAACTAAATTTTTGATTAATGATATCGCTTTAAAATTAAAAAAATTCTTAGTAGTTGGTGCAATAAGCAAATTTGATGGTCATTTATTTACTTACAATTTTAAGATCAAGAAGATGCCTTGCTTAAGATGTTTTTTTCAAGAGGATAGTATTTCTGATGATATTTTAAACTGCGAATATGAGGGTGTGCTTGGAACTGTTGCTGGAATCATTGGTACTTTACAGGCAAATGAAGTCTTAAAACAAATATTAAATATTGGCCAAAACCTTGATGGAAAAATTCTAATACTAGATTTATTAAATCTAAGTTTTAGAAAAGCAAAAATTTCAAAACAAAAAAAATGCATATGTTAAAAAGCAATTTTATTATTTTAATAATAACATTTATTATTCTTCAAGTTTCTTATGTTGTAGCTGAGGAAAAATTTTTATCTTTAAAAAAAAATAAAGTTAATGTCAGATATGGTCCAAGTTTTGACTCTCCTGTAAAATATATTTACAAAAAAATTAACTTACCCATTATGCAAATTGATGAAAAAGAAAATTTTAGGAGAATTATAGATTATAAAAAAAATAGTGGATGGATACATGTATCTCAACTTAAGAAAGTTAATTCAGCAATTGCTGTGGAAGATAAAGTTTTGTTTAAAAAGCCTACAATTTTTTCAGAACCAATTGCTAACATCAAAAAAGGTAGATTATTAGTTGTTCAAAAATGTCTAATAGACTGGTGTAAAGTTGAAACCGAAACTTTTAAAGGTTGGGTAGATAAAAAAAATATGTGGGGCTCTATTAATTAAAGTCTGCAGACAAAGATTTTATAGTAACGCCTGCTAACTTAGTTGTATGCGAATACTCAGCATGATCAATTCCAATTTCTATTTCAGAACTATTTTTAAATTTTGCAATTTGTTCATCTGTAAATTTAAAATGAATAAATTGAACTGAAGAAGCTTTACCCTCAGCAGAAGTTCTGTCAACATCCTCTTCGGGAACAGCTTGAATTTTTTCACCTTCAACTTTCATAAAAACTTTTTCTTCAATACCACCAACTTTTCCAAGAAAAGCTGCTCTTGTAACAGGATTATCTATTTCAAACATTAGTGTTGCGGTTAGCTCTTTGCCATTTGGAACCAAAGGATTATATGCAGCAAGCTCATCTTTTAGCTGCTCCTCACCGCCTTTTTCAATATAAAGCATTTCTTGAACTTGCGCTAACATCGTTTCATAACTCTCAAAATAAAATGTTGCATATGGTCCTAGCGCAACTCTTCTGTCTTTTTTAAAATCAACAATATTTTTTCTAAGCTCTTTTCTGTTTTTTGTATAAACATCTAAAGGCATTATATCTTCTTTTGAAATTTCTCTTTTTTCTTTTGGCATGATTATAATCTATAACTTTTTGCCACTAGTTCGATAGGATGTAGTGCCTCATCATTTGCTATGTTAGTATCTGCCTCAAGTTGTTTTAAATGTTTTCCAGCCAAAGGACAATCTGACGCCATATACTTATTGTTCTTAGTTTTAATTTGTCTTGCTGTCGGTCTTCCCACTTTGTTTGCTAGATCGTGAGTATCTTTCATCACTCCAAAAGTTCCTCCATGACCCGCACATCTTTCAACTACATCAATTTTTATGTTAGGGATCAATTTAAGCATATCTCTTGCTTTAATACCCATATTCTGAGCTCTTGCATGGCACGCATGATGAACAGTTACGCCACCATCAATTTCTTGAAGACCTTCTGCTAAACCCTCTTTATTTGCAATATCAACAACATATTCATCAATATCCATTACATTCTGAGATAGCTTTTTTACTTTCTCATCGTTTGGCAACAATAACGGCCATTCAAATTTTAACATTAATCCACAACTAGCAGTTAAAGTTATTACTTTATAACCTTTGTCTATCCAATTTATTAGGTCGTTAGAAACTTTTTTTGCTTGTTCAACAACTTTTGGCAAATCCGCCTGTTCTAAAAAAGGCATTCCACAACATCCTGGGTAAGCCTCCTGAACCTCTACACCATTTTTTTTAAGCACTTTTAGCGCAGCAACTCCAGTATCTTTTTTATTAAAGTTTACAAAACAAGTTGAGTAAATAACAACTTTTCTGTCTTTCGACGGGGTGTCATAGGTGATTTTATCTTTATTCTTTTTGAAAAAATTTGAAAACGTTTCTGAGTTATATCTTGGTAATTGAACTCTTTTATCAATTCCAGAAATTATTTCTAAAATTTTTCTAATGAAAGTATTTTTAACATCAGAAGCCCAATTAATTATTTTTGAAAATAAAACACCAAATTTTGCATTTCTGTCTATTTTTGCTAGCTGAGCAGGAACTGCTGGAAGTTTTCCAAGTTTTTTTTGTGCTGTTCTATATCTCAACATCAAATGAGGAAAATCTAAATCAAATTCATGCGGTGGAACGTATGGGCATTTTGTCATGAAGCACATATCACATAAGGTACACGCATCTACTACTGGTGCAAATTGATCGCTAGATAAGCTTTCTACATCCTCATTTTTTGACTCATCAATCATGTCAAATAATTTAGGGAAAGAGTCACATAAGTTGAAGCATCTTCTGCATCCATGACAGATATCAAAAACTCTTCTCATCTCTGAATCTAATTTTTCTGGATTTAGAAAATCTGGGTGCTCAAAATCAATTGGATGTCTTATAGGTGCTTCAGTGCTTCCTTCTTTGCTCATGCTATTTTATTATTTAGAATTTTGAAAATGTATTTAGCGGGCAAATAAATGCCCGCTAAAAAGAATTAATTAGCTAATAGACTCTAAAGTTTTTTGGAATTTACCAGCGTGAGATTTTTCAGCTTTTGCTAATGTTTCAAACCAATCAGCAATTTCTTCAAAACCTTCTTCTCTTGCAGTTTTAGCCATACCTGGGTACATGTCAGTATACTCATGAGTTTCACCAGCTACTGCAGACTCTAGGTTTGCTTTAGTTTCGCCAATTGGTTTACCAGTTGCTGGGTCACCAACTTGCTCTAAATACTCAAGGTGACCATGTGCATGACCTGTTTCACCTTCTGCAGTTGATCTAAATACTGAAGCTACATCGTTGTAACCTTCAATGTCAGCTTTTTGTGCGAAATAAAGATATCTTCTGTTAGCTTGACTTTCGCCAGCAAAAGCTTCCTTTAAGTTTTCTTCTGTTTTAGTTCCTTTTAAAGACATTTTTTTCTCCTTAATTTAATGTAATGAACATATAGATGTAAAAACTGTAATGTCAACAGTTTAGAATAATTATAATATAGAATTTAAGTTATTGAATTTATTGAGTTATTTTTGATTTTGATAATCACTCGCAACTTTAATCAAAACCTCAACTGAATTAATTTTTTTTCCGGTAATATTATTTTTTATATTTATCGAATCTATGTTTTCTTGATTACAATCGATTAACTCATTTGTATCTTCATCAAAAAAATGATGATGAACAGATGTGTTTGTATCAAAATAACTTTTATCGCTATTAATCGAAATTTCTTTTAAATATCCTTTTTTTTTAAAAGCATGAACAGTGTTATAAACTGTAGCCAGTGAAATTTTTTCATTTAGTTTTTCTTCAATAGTTTTTGCAAGATCATTTATTGTAAAGTGAAAAGTTTCATTTCTATCAAATAAAGCCTCACAAATTTTAATTCTTTGTTTGGTCGGTCTTAAACCTGAAGATCTTAATTTTTCAATGAAATTAGTGTTGGTGTTCATTATTGTTTATAATAGTTCTAAACTAAATCTATATAATATTAAGAAAAAATCAAGTATTAAGGGTGTTCAATTTTATGAAAAAAAACTCCTTTGACTATAATGAGCTAATAAACTGCGGAAATGGTGAGCTTTTTGGGCCTGGTAATGCAAAATTACCGCTTCCCCCAATGCTCATGTTTGATAGAATAACTGAAATTAATGACAATAACGGGGCTTTTAACAAAGGCTCAATAAAAGCTGAATTAGACATTAAAGATGATCTGTGGTTTTTTGATTGTCACTTTAAAGGTGATCCCGTTATGCCAGGTTGCTTAGGTCTCGATGCTATGTGGCAGTTAGTAGGTTTTTATTTGGGTTGGCTAGGTAATCCAGGCAAAGGTAGAGCTTTAGGAGTTGGAACAGTAAAATTTACTGGTGAAGTTTTACAAAACGTTAAAATGGTAAAATATGTGATTGATATGAAAAAAATTATGTCGCCTGGAGGAACAACAGTCGGACTTGCAAATGGTGTTGTTTTGGCTGATGACAAAAAAATTTATTCTGCAGAGAGTTTAAAAGTGGGATTATTTAAATAATGAGAAGAGTTGTAATAACAGGACTTGGTATCGTATCGTGTTTAGGGAATAATCAAGAAGAAGTGCATCAATCTTTAATAAATTCCAAGTCAGGAATTTCTTATGCTGAGGAGTACAAAGAGCATAATCTTAAAAGCCATATTCATGGCAAACCAAACATAAAACTTGAAGATCATATAGATAGAAAAACAATTAGATTTATGGGATCTGGTTCTGCTTATAATTACATTGCAATGAAAGAGGCAATTGAAGATTCTGGACTAGAGGAAAGTGAAGTTAGTAATTTTAAAACTGGAATTGTTATGGGTTCAGGCGGACCTTCAATTGAAAATGTAATTTTAGCTGCAGATAAAACTAGAGCTAAAACTCCAAAATTAATGGGACCCTTTATTGTGCCAAGAACTATGGCTAGTACGGCATCAGCTACACTGGCAGTTCCATTTAAAATTAAAGGTACCAACTACACAATGAGCTCAGCTTGTGCAACGAGTGGTCACTGCATTGGTAACTCAATGGAATTAATTCAAATGGGAAAACAAGATGTTGTTTTTGCAGGTGGTAGTGAAGAAGTTCACTGGGCTATGACAGCGATGTTTGATGCAATGACTGCACTATCTTCAAAATACAATGATGCTCCAGAAACGGCATCTAGAGCATATGACAAAACTAGAGATGGCTTTGTAATAGCAGGAGGTGCGGGTGTGCTTGTTCTTGAAGAATATGAACATGCAAAAGCAAGAGGTGCTAAAATATACGCGGAATTAACTGGTTATGGAGCAACATCAGATGGATATGATATGGTAGCTCCATCAGGTGAAGGGGCTGTTAGATGCATGCAAATGGCAATGTCTACTGCCAAAAATAAAATTGATTATATAAATACTCATGGAACTTCAACTCCAGTTGGAGATATTACTGAACTAAATGCAGTTAAAAATACTTTTGGTGATGATATTCCAAAAATTAGTTCAACAAAATCTTTATCAGGACATCCATTGGGTGCTGCTTCAGTTCATGAAGCAATATATTGTTTAATAATGATGAAAAATAATTTCATTGCTGGCTCAGCAAATATTAATGAAATGGATGAGGAAGCTAAAAAATTTCCAATAGTTACAAAAACTGAAACTGGTGCAACCTTAAATACTGTTATGTCGAATAGTTTTGGTTTTGGTGGAACTAATGCCGCTTTAATTTTTGAAAAGGTTTAATCATGAATTTAATGAAGGGTAAAAAAGGATTAATCATGGGTGTTGCCAATGAAAGATCTATTGCTTGGGGCATTTCTCAAAAACTTGCTGAAGCTGGAGCTGAACTTGCATTCACTTATCTTGGAGATGCTTTGAAAAAGAGAGTAATTCCTTTAGCTGAAAAATTAAATTCAAAAACAACATTCAGTTGTGATGTAGAAAAAAAAGAAGATATAGTTAAATTGTTTGAAGATGTAAAATCAGAATGGGGCGAAATTGATTTTATAGTTCATGCAATAGCATTTTCAGATAAATCAGAATTATCAGGTGAATATTTAAATACTACTAGAGAAAACTTTCAAAGAAGTATGCTAATCTCATGTTTTTCATTTACTGAAATTGCAAAAGAAGCAACTAAAATAATGAAAGATGGTGGAAGTCTAATAACTTTAAGTTACGAGGCTAACAAAGCAATTCCAAATTACAACGTAATGGGTGTTTGTAAAGCTGCATTAGAAGCTAGTGTAAAATATTTAGCCAGAGACTTAGGTAGCAAAGGCATAAGAGTAAATGCAATAAGCGCAGGACCAATTAAAACATTAGCCGCATCTGCAATTGGAGATGCCAAGTTTTTATACAAATGGAATGAAGACCATTCTTTCCTTAAAAGAAACGTAGATATCCATGATGTTGGAAATTCAGCATTATATCTACTAAGTGACCTTGCAAACGGTGTTACTGGTGAAATTCACTACGTAGATGCTGGATATAACAAGGTTGGGATGCCAGATCCTAAGAATATTACTTAAATATAGTTAAATTTAGTTAAAAATATTAGGGGCGTTCTGTTGCCAGGTGCCCCACAAAAAAACCCCCAGAAATTTCATTCCAGGGGTTTAAAATTTTAATTTAAAATATTATTCAGCAGCTTGTTTCATAGAAAGTTTAACTTTACCTCTATCGAAACCAATCACTTTAACTTTTACTTCGTCACCTTCTTTGACAACGTCAGTAACTTTAGC
>VTPL01000011.1 GCA_008638165.1 Pelagibacteraceae bacterium | reverse complement strand
ACCTTAATTAATGGGGTTAAAGAGTTTTTGAAATGGTGCAAAGAAAAAAATATTTCAATGGCAGTGTGTACTAATAAGCAGGAGCACTTAGCGATTGACCTTCTTAAAAAAATTGGAATTTATGATTATTTTGAATATGTAGCTGGATCCAACACTTTTGATTACTGTAAACCTGATCCACGACACTTAACAAATGTAATTGAAATTTTAGGTGGCGAAATAAAAAGATCAATCATGATTGGTGATAGTGAAACAGATGCTAATGCAGGAAAAAATGCTGGTATCCCAGTAGTTTTACTAGAAGATGGTTATACAGAAAAAAATACCACTGAAATTTATCACAATCATTTGATAAAAGACTTCATAGGTATTGAAGAAATTATCTCTAAATATCTTAAGGATTGATTATTTTATTTTTGCCTATAAAAACTTACTCATATTAAGGAGTTATTTTGATCAATCATAAAGTTAAAGTTTATCCATCAAAAATACCATTACCAAAAAAGAAACAACTTGCTTGGAAAATTGCAGAAATTGCCAGTGATAATGCAAAGCTAGATAAAGATGCAGTTGAAATGGTAATTAATAGAATTATTGATAATGCTTCAGTTGCTATTGCCTCTTTAAATAGAAGGCCAGTTATTTCATCAAGAGAAATGGCATTAAAACACTCAAGAAAAAATGGTGCTACACTTTTTGGAGTAAGTAATAAATTAAAATTTGATTGTGAATGGGCTGCGTGGTCAAATGGCACTGCAGTAAGAGAATTAGATTTTCATGATACTTTTTTAGCAGCAGATTATAGTCACCCAGGTGATAATATTCCTCCTTTAATCAGTGTTGCTCAACAAAATAAAAAAAGTGGTTTAGATCTTTTAAGAGGAATAATCACAGCCTATGAAGTTCAAGTAAATTTAGTAAAAGGTATATGTCTTCACAAACACAAAATTGATCACATAGCTCATCTTGGACCAAGTGTTGCTGCTGGATTAGGATCAATGTTAAGATTAAATACTGAAACAATATACCAAGCAGTGCAACAAGCGCTTCATACAACTATTTCAACAAGACAATCTAGAAAAGGAGAAATTTCCAGTTGGAAAGCTTATGCACCAGCTCATGCAGGAAAGCTTGCTATAGAAGCAGTAGATAGAGTTATGCGTGGAGAAGGAGCACCAAGTCCAATTTATGAAGGTGAAGATAGTGTAATAGCAAGGATATTAGATGGAAAAAAAGCTTTATACACTGTTCCACTTCCAAAAAAAAATGAAAGTAAAAAAGCTATTTTAGAAACTTATACAAAAGAATATTCTGCAGAATATCAATCTCAAGCTCTAATTGATCTAGCAAAAAAACTTAAGAAAAAAATTCAAAATCTTAGTCAAATAAAAAAAATTGATATTTTTACCAGTCACCATACCCATTATGTCATTGGAACAGGTGCAAATGATCCTCAAAAAATGGATCCAAATGCTAGCAGGGAAACGTTAGATCATTCGATAATGTATATTTTTGCAGTAGCCTTAGAGGATGGAGATTGGCATCATGTAAGATCGTATACTAAAGCTCGAGCTAACAAGAAAAGCACAATTAAAATTTGGAGATCGATTAAAACATATGAAGATAAAAAGTGGACTAAAAAATATCATGACCCAGATCCAAAAAAGAAATCATTTGGTGCTAAAGTCGTTGTTACTTTAAATAATGGTAAAAAAATTATTGAAGAACAAGACAGAGCAGATGCCCACCCTTATGGTTCAAGACCATTTAAAAGACAAAATTATATTAATAAATTTTTAACTCTTACTGATGGGATTTTAGATAAAAAAGAGAGTGATAGATTTATTAAGACTGTACAAAAACTAAAAACATTAAAACCTGGTCAGCTAGATCAACTTAATATTGAAGTTAAGAAAAGTAAGATTAAAAGAAATTTAAAAAAAGGAATATTTTAGTGCACTTTGTTGAAAAAGAACCGAGTCAAAAAAGAATAGATTTTGCTGAGAAACTAAAATCAAATAAAATTTTACGAGTACCAGGTGCTTATAATCCTTTAACTGCTAAACTAATTGAAGAAATTGGTTATGATGCAGTTTATGTGTCTGGAGGAGTTATGGCAAATGACCTAGGTTTTCCAGATATAGGTTTAACTACATTACAAGATGTAAGTACAAGATCTTATTTAATTTCAAGAGTTACAAATTTACCAACAATTGTTGATATAGATACAGGATTTAAATCTTGTAAAGAAACAATTGAAACATTTGAAGATTTTGGTATCGCAGCTGTTCATTTAGAAGATCAAATAGAAAGAAAGAGATGCGGTCATCTGGATAATAAAGAATTAATCTCAACTGATGCTATGGTTAATAAAATTAGAGAATGTGTTGATGCAAAAAAAGATGAAAACTTCAAGATAATAGCAAGATCTGATGCCAAAGGTGTTGAGGGTATAGATAAAATGATTGATAGATGTAAGGCTTATATTGATGCTGGTGCAGAAATTATTTTTCCAGAAGCATTACATGATGAAAAAGATTTTGAGAAAGTTAGAAAAGAGTTATCCTGTTATTTACTTGCTAATATGACAGAATTTGGAAAATCAAAGCTTTTTAATTACAAAGAATTAGAAAATTTTGGCTATAATATAGTGATTTACCCAGTTACAACCCAAAGATTAGCGATGAAGAGCGTAGAAGATGGTTTAAGAGACATTTATAATAATGGACATCAAAATAATATTATTGATAAGATGCAAACTAGAAAGCGTCTTTATGAATTAGTTGAATACGAAAAATACAATTCATTAGATGAAAAAATATATAATTTTAGTACGGAAGGACATGAGTAATGGCTGATGATGTAAAAAAAGGATTACTTGGGATAGTAGTTGATGAAACTGAGGTCTCTAAAGTTATGCCAGAAATTAATTCTCTAACTTATAGAGGTTATGCTGCTCAAGATTTGTGTGAATATTGTAAGTTTGAAGAAGTTGCTTATTTGATTTTAAATAAAGATTTACCAAATTCTATTCAATTAAAAAAATTTGAAAAAGAAGAGAGAAACAATCGAGAATTATCAAAAGACCTTTATGCAATAATAAAAAGAATGCCAAAAAAATCCCATCCTATGGATGTTGCTAGAACAGCTGTAAGCTTTATGGGATTAGAGGACAAGGAAACTTCAAATTCTTCTCCAGAGGCAAATATGAGAAAGGCTTTAAGAATTTTTGCAAAAACCCCTACTGCACTTGCTGCATTCTATAGACTTAGAAAAGGAAAAAAAATTATTAAACCTAAAAAGAAATTAAGTTTTGCTGAAAATTTCTTTTACATGTGCTTTGGTAAAGTGCCTCAAAAAGAAATTGTTAAAGCATTTGATGTGTCGTTAATTTTATACGCAGAACATAGTTTTAATGTCTCAACTTTTACTGCAAGAACAATCACTAGTAGTTTATCAGATATTCATGGAGCAATCAGTGGTGCAATAGCTAGCTTGAAGGGTCCTCTTCATGGTGGGGCTAATGAAGAAGTAATGCATATGATGAATAAAATTAAGAAACCTGAAAATGCATTAAAGTGGATTAATAATGCCCTTGAAAATAAACAAGTTGTGATGGGTTTTGGACATAGAGTTTATAAATCTGGAGACTCAAGAGTTCCAACAATGAGAGAGTATTTTGGAAAAGTAGCAAAAATTAAAAAAGATAAAACATTCGAAAAAATTTACGACATTGTTGAAAAGGTTATGATTGAGAAGAAAAATATCTACCCTAATGTCGATTATCCTACTGGACCGACATATCATTTAATGGGTTTTGATACAGATTTCTTCACGCCAATATTTGTAATTTCTCGAATTACAGGATGGTCTGCGCACATTATGGAGCAACATGCGGCCAATAAACTTATTCGTCCATTAGCTAAATATAAAGGTAGCCAACACCGAAAAGTTTTGGAATTAAATCAAAGATAGTTATTAACTAAAAACTTCTGACCAAGTTCCTTGTGTTGATGCTTTAGAATACTCAGTTGCTCTTCCTTCAAAGAAGTTCATGTGCTCAACTGCATTCAACATTGTATCAAGCCATCCAAGAGGATTTTTTTCAACATCATAAATACCTTCTAGACCTAGCTGAGTTAATCTTCTGTTTGCAATAAATCTAATATATTGCTTAACATCATTTGCAGTTAGACCTTGCATTGGACCCATTTCAAAAGCTAAATCAATAAAAGCATCTTCATGCTTAATGATTGTTCTACAAGCTTCGTAAAGTTCTTTTTTAAGTTGAGGTGTCCAAGTTTCAGGGTTTTCATTAATAAAATCTTTAAACAATCTTATCATTGAATTGCAATGCAATGTTTCATCTCTTACTGACCAAGTAACAATCTGACCCATACCTTTCATCTTGTTGTGTCTTGGAAAATTTAACAAAATTGCAAAACTTGCAAATAATTGAAGGCCTTCTGTAAATGCACTAAATACAGCAATCGTTTTTGCTATATCGTGATTTGATTTAACATCAAAGCCTTGCATGTAATCATACTTATCTTTCATTTCTTTGTATTTCATGAAAGCTGTATATTCGGTTTCAGGCATACCAATAGTATCAAGCAAGTGTGAGTAAGCAGCAACATGAACAGTTTCCATTGATGCAAATGATGACATCATCATTAAAACTTCTGTAGGTTTAAATACATTCATATAGTGTCTGATATAACAGTTACTCACTTCAACATCAGCTTGAGTAAAAAATCTAAAAATTTGAGTTAATAAATTTTTTTCTGAAACACTAAGATTTTTTTGCCAATCTCTAACATCGTCACCAAGTGGCACTTCTTCTGGTAACCAATGAATTCTTTGTTGTGTTAACCAAGCGTCATAACACCATGGATATCTGAAAGGTTTGTAGACAGGATTTGCAACAAGTAATCCGTTGTTATTTTTTTTTGGCTTCGTTTCTTCAGAATTTATTTTCTCTGCTACTGACATGATAAACACTCCTCGTACTCTGGTTCTTTTTCGGTTGATTTATTTTTATAAACATTTGCAAGAATATCAGTTGATTTTGCATCATTAATATTCTCTGCTCTTTGAATTGATTTT
The DNA here is from genome assembly GCA_008638165.1 of Pelagibacteraceae bacterium. Taxonomy (GTDB): domain Bacteria; phylum Pseudomonadota; class Alphaproteobacteria; order Pelagibacterales; family Pelagibacteraceae; genus Pelagibacter. The sequence goes on along the minus strand of VTPL01000011.1, from coordinate 15,954 downwards.
GATCTACAGTAATAAAGGCTTTTCAGACCTTTCTTCCACGCATCAAAATGAATTTTGTGTAATTCTTTCTTGTGTACATCAGCTGGTAAAAATAAATTTACTGATTGAGCTTGAGAAATAAACGGTGTTCGATCACCACTTAATTCAATTATCCAGCTTTGATTTAATTCAAAAGCAGTTTTAAAAACATCTTTCTCTAGATCAGTTAAAAAATCCAAGTGAGAAACAGAACCTTGATTTGTGGTAATAGTAGACCAGGTTTCATCATCATTTTTTCCGTGGCTTTCAAGGATTTCCTCTAAATATCTATTTCTAACATTGAAGGAACCAGACAAGGTTTTATGTGTGTAGCTATTAGCTGCAACTGGTTCTACTCCAGGTGAAGCACCACCACAAATAATTGAAATTGAAGCAGTTGGTGCGATAGCTGTTTTGTTTGAGAATCTTTCTTGATAACCGTATTCCGCAGCATCAGGGCAAGCTCCTCTTTCATCTGCTAAATCTTTAGATGCTTGATTTACTTTTTCATGAATATTTTTAAATATTTTTTTATTCCACGCTTTAGCCATTACAGACTCAAGAGGAATTCTATTTTTTTGTAAATAAGAATGAAAACCCATAACTCCAAGTCCAACACTTCTTTCTCTTTCAGCAGAATATTTTGCATCTTTAAATTGGTCTGGAGCTTTATTAATGAAATCTGTTAAAACATTATCAAGAAATCTCATAACATCATTAATCATGTTAGGATCATCTTTCCATTCGTCATACTTTTCTAGATTAAGAGAAGACAAACAACAAACAGCTGTTCTATCTCTTCCATCTTTATCTATCCCTGTAGGTAAAGTAATTTCGCTACATAGATTTGAAGTTTTAACAGTTAAGTTTGCTAACTTGTGGTGTTGTGGAATTTGTCTATTAACTGTGTCGATATAAATAATATAAGGTTCACCAGTTTCAATTCTTGCAGTTAACAATCTAATCCATAAATTTCTTGCAGAAATAGTTTGTTGAATTGTTCCATCAGCAGGACTTTTTAATGCCCACTGTTCATCAGTTTCAACAGCTCTCATGAATGCATCTGAAATTAAAACACCATGATGAAGATTAAGTGCTTTTCTATTTGGATCACCACCTGTCGGTCTTCTCATTTCAATAAATTCTTCTATCTCTGGATGATCAATCGGAAGATAACAAGCTGCAGAACCTCTTCTTAAAGAACCTTGGCTAATTGCCATAGTTAAAGAGTCCATTACTTTAATAAAAGGAATTATTCCTGAAGTCTTTCCAACCTTACCAATTTTTTCTCCGATAGATCTTAAGTTGCCCCAATAACTACCAATTCCTCCACCCTTTGCTGCTAACCAAACATTTTCACTCCATAAATCTAAAATACCACCCAGACTATCTGTGGCTTCGTTTAGAAAACAAGAAATAGGTAATCCTCTTTTTGTTCCACCATTTGAAAGTACTGGTGTTGCAGGCATAAACCACAAGTTACTTATGTAGTTGTAAATTCTTTGAGCATGTAAATTATCATCTGAATAAGTACTTGCTACTCTTGCAAATAAATCCTGAAAAGATTCATTGTGACCTAGGTATCTATCTTTAAGTGTTGCTTTACCAAAGTCAGTTAAATTAGCATCTCTAGAACGGTCAATCTTAATAATAATGCCTTTGTCATTTTGAAAAAGTTCTGTTTCATTATTTAGAGAAAATAAATCAGGTCTTGTGCCTTTTGGAACTTCATTTACTGATGGGCTATATTCAGAGACAGCTTTCTTGAGTGCTTGTGATAGAATCTTATTCATATTTAATTATTATAATTTCTTGTTTAAGCGAAAACAACTATATGTTGTATGCGCTTTGACTAAATACACTATATAAACAGCATATCAATAGAACATTTATAGAACGCGACAAAAAAATTATCAATAAAAAAATGATAAAAAGTGTAAGTAATTAACAGTATGAGTGAACAACTTAAAATAGACCCCTACGGTTTTAGAGAATATGACGCGCGATGGTTGTATGAAGAAAGTATTAATAAACTTGGGGTAACGAATCTCGGTAAAGGTTTAGGAACACAAATTATAAATCATACAAAAAAAAATAACCCTAGAGTAATTGTGGGACATGATTATCGTTCTTACAGTGAAGAAATAAAAACAGCACTCAAAGAAGGATTAATTTCAACAGGTTGTTTAGTTGAGGACATTGGTTTGTCGCTTTCACCAATGGTTTATTTTGCACAGTTCAATTTAGATGCAGATGCTGTCGCTATGGTTACAGCAAGTCACAATGAAAATGGATGGACTGGTGTAAAAATGGGGATTGTAAAGGGCTTAACTCACGCACCAGAGGAAATGAAAGAATTAAAAGAAATAACTCTTAATCAAAAATTTATTATCGGTAAAGGTCAAGAAAAAACAATTAATGATTTTCAAAAAGTTTATAAGGATGACTTAATAAATAAAAATAAGATTAATAAAAAAATAAAAGCAGTTGTAGCTTGTGGTAATGGTACAGCGGGAATATTTGCACCAGAAATTTTAAGAGGTATAGGTTGTGAGGTAATTGAGTTAGACTGTAATTTGGATTGGACATTTCCAAAATATAATCCAAATCCAGAAGATCTTGAAATGCTTCATGCAATAGCAAAAGCTGTTAAGGAAAATAAAGCGGATATAGGTTTTGGATTTGATGGAGACGGAGATCGTGTTGGGGTTATAGATAATAATGGTAATGAAATTTTTTCTGACAAAATAGGTTTATTAATTGCTAGAAATTTAGCTCCAAAACATAATAACTCAAAATTTATTGTAGATGTAAAATCAACAGGTCTTTTTTCAAAAGATCAAATATTAAAAGATAATAACTGTGAAACAATCTATTGGAAAACAGGTCATTCACACATCAAAAGAAAAGTTAATCATGAAAAAGCATTAGCCGGGTTTGAAAAAAGTGGTCATTTCTTTTTCAACCAACCTCTTGGATATGGTTATGATGACGGAATAAATTCTGCAATTCAAGTTTGTCACTTACTAGATAATCAAAACAAAACAATGAGTGAAATTATAAAAGAAATACCTAATACTTTTCAAAGTCCAACAATGGCTCCTTTTTGTAAAGATGAGGAAAAATATGAAGTTGTTGAAAATATCGTAAAAGAATTTGAAGAATTAAAAAAAAAAGGCACTGAAATAGATAATCAACCAATAAAAGATATTTTAACTGTAAATGGAGTAAGATTTACTTTTGAAGATGGTTCATGGGGATTAATCAGAGCTTCATCAAATAAACCATCTTTAGTGATTGTTACTGAGAGCCCCACTTCAGAAGAAAGAAAGCTTAAAATCTTTGAATTTATTGATCAATTGCTACAAAAAACTGGAAAAATTGGAGAATATGACCAAAAAATTTAAGTCATATTTTGTTTATAAAACTGAATTACAACTATTAAGTGTTCATAAAACTGTAAAGAATCATCTAAAAAAACCTTGAGGTGATGGAGGGAGACTGAAGTCACCTCTTTCTTGTTAGGCCCTTCCCTAACTTTTTAATCACACTTTCCAACAAAGTTTTTTTATAAGATTTTCCTTTAACTACCCAAACAGATAAAGGCCACGAACTATCTGTTTTTTTTCTAGCAATTATATGAATATGCAATTGAGGAACTATATTACCAATTTTTTCAACATTTAATTTTGTAGTTTTAAAAATTTTCTTCATAACATTACTACAAAAAACAATTTCTTTAATAAGAGTAATTTGATCTTTGGAGTTTAAATTGGTTATGTCAGTTACTTTGTTTCTTTTTGGAACAAGTATAATCCAGGGGAATTTTGCATTATCAATAAGACGGACACTACATAATTTTAAATCTGTTATGAAATGAGAGGTCTTTAAAAAATTCTTATTTACTTTATTCACCATATTTATATTTGAAAATATTCATATAAAAATTTACTTGCTACAATTAATAAAAATATCCCAAAAATTTTGCTTATTTTATTTTTATCAATTTTGTGAACTGTGCGTGCTCCAATTCTTGCCATAAATGTTGTAATTGGAATAAATATTAAGAAAGCTGGAATATTTAAAAAACCAACACTTAATGGAAGATTGGTTTTAAGGTAACTGCCTGAGATTAAAAAACCAATAGCTCCAAATAAGGATATCAAGAAACCAATAGCAGCAGCACTACCTATAGCTTTGTTTATTGAATAACCAAAAAATTTTAAAATAGGTACATTCATAATGGCTCCCCCTATCCCCATTGGAGCTGATATAAATCCAACTATAGTGCCAAGTATTATTTTTAAATGAAGCTTTATTGGTATTATGATGCTTTTTTCTTTTTCTTTTATTAATAATAAATAAATACTTAATAAGAGAATAACAATTGAGAAAAATAATATCAAAGTTTTAGTTTTTAGTGATGCAGCAAAAATTGTTCCAAGAACAACACCAACAACTACAAATAATCCATAATTTTTTACAATTTCAAAATCTACTGCTTTAAATTTGTGATGTGTTAATACTGAAACTGTAGAGGTTGGGATGATTATTGCAAATGATGTTCCAACAGCTAAGTGCATCAAATATTGTTGATCAACTCCCAAAGAATTAAAAATATAATATAAAAACGGAACTGTAATTAATCCACCTCCAATACCAAATAATCCAGCAACAAACCCAACAGGAAAAGCTGTTAATATCATCAATAAAATTGGATAAAAATATTGATTACTTATGATTGTATTAAGCAGATTGACCTACACTATTATCAATATTGTTATATTTGATCTTATCCATGATGTGATCTATTTTTTTTACATCCGCATCACGTACACACATATTTTCACTTAAATATCTTTTCCAATGACTTGCTCCTGATTGACCATGAAATAGACCAAGGGTATGTCTCATGATTTGGTTAAGTCTGGTACCCTTTTTAAGTTCATCTTTTACATATGGAATTAATTGTTCAATTACTTCCTGTCTACTAGGTATATTTTCATTATCAAAAATTTCTTTCTCAATATCTGCTAAAATATAAGGCGTATGATAAGCAGATCTTCCTATCATTACTCCATCGGTTTTTTTTAGATGTAGTTTAACCTGCTCGACTTCAGTAATTCCACCGTTAATAATTATTTCATCTTCTGGAAAATCTTTTTTCAAATTATAAACATAGTCATATTTTAAAGGTGGGATATTTAAATTTTGTTTTGGAGTAAATTTTCCAAGCATCGCTTTTCTTGCATGTATTATAAAAGTCTTAACACCTGTTGATTTAATTGTTGAAATAAATTTATAAAAAGTTTCATAATCTTCAACATTATCGTAACCAATTCTTGTTTTGATAGTTACTGGTAATTTTGTTACAGATTGCATCTTGCTTAAACAATCAGCAACTAAATTCGGTTCCTTCATTAAACATGCCCCAAATTTATTTTTTTCTACTTTTTTACTAGGGCACCCAAGGTTTAAATTAATTTCATCATATCCAAAATCCTCTCCAACTTTTGTCGCTTCAGATAATAATTTAGGTGAAGATCCACCTAATTGAAGTGCTACAGGTTTTTCATTAATATTAAACTCTAGTAATTTTTTTTTATCACCTCTATTGATAGCTTCATCAACTACCATTTCTGTATAAAGAAGAACGTTTTTTGAAATTAATCTTAAAAAATATCTTTCATGACGATCTGTGCAATCCATCATAGGAGCAACTGATACTTTCCTGTTCATACCTAAACTTTATATGATTTTATTAAGAGTTTGAAGTCTCGTTATCTTCTGAATTTTCTTCAGCTTCTAATGCAGCATCTTGTAAACTTTCAGTTTCAGAAACTTCATCTAAAGAAACTTCACCATCTTCAGAGATATTTTCTTCACTAACAGAGCTTTCAACATCAGGCTTAGCAGTTTCTGATAATTCCGCTAAATCATCTTGAGATACTTGAATTTTTTCTGGAGCTTTTCTAGCTCTTTTAGATGGAAGAATTGGTACACCACTTTTTGAAATTTCACCTTTGTATAAACTTTCAAAATCATCACCTACTTCTTCATCATCATCTGATCCATCGTCAATTTGTTCAACGTGTTTTCTAAGTTTGTAAACTGCACTTTCAGTTAGATCAGTAACTTTAATTTTTTCTTCTGCAATTTCTCTTAATGCAATAACTGTATTTTTATCATTATCTCTATCAAGAGTTGGTTCAATGCCTGAATTCAATTGAGTTGCTCTTTCTTTTGCAACAAGAACTAACTCATAAGGACTATCAACTTTATCGATACAATCTTCTACTGTTACTCTAGCCATGCGCAGTATCTATACAACAGGTCTTAAAAAATCAAGCTTTAATACTATAAATATGTAGGATTTAACTTATTTCTAATCATAAAAATAAGGAATATTGAGATCAATATATATATTCCAGCCACAATAGATATATCTTCAATTGAAAATCCAATATCAATTAGAATTCCAAATAATGCAGTGCCAAAAGCGGTTGAAAAAACCATTAATGCTGTTGTCATAGCTTTAATTGAGCCGATATATTTTACCCCATATATCTCTGCCCAAGTTGATGAGCCTAAAACATTAGCAAGACCATTAGAAATTCCAATTAAACCTAAAAAAACAAAAGAAAAGATTTCAGAATTAAATAAATACAAAATTACCGCAGAAAATAACAATGGTATATTTGTGAATAACAATAATTTTCTACTGGTAAATTTATCAATTAAAAACCCGGAGATAAATAAGGTTATCACTGAAAGTATAGAGTAAACCATAAATGATTGTGCAATAATATATGGTCCCCAGTTTTTAGATGTGGTTATAAACGATTGATAAACAAAAGTTCCTGTAGCGATCCAAGGCATTGCAAGCATAGTCATACAAATAATATAAAACCTATAATCTTTTAAAACTTCAATTCTTTTCCATTGTCTTATTTCTTTTGAATTATTTAACTCCTTGCCTTCTTCACGAGTGTCTAGTTTTACATCTCGTATAAATGTGTATGCAACTATCGGTAAAATTATTATTACAATAATTGAAATTGTAAGCCAGATATCTCTCCAATTTAAAAATGTTAAAAGAAAAACAATTAGCACAGGTAAAATAAATTCAGCTAAAGACAAACCTAGCCAACAAGTACTTAATGCTCTACCTCTACTTTTTTCAAAAAATCTTGAAATAGTTGTGGTTGCAGTATGAGTTGTTAAGCCTTGTCCAGATAGTCTCATTAAAAATATTCCAACAAATAAAAAAATAACTGATGAAATTTTTGAAAAAATAAAACAAGAAATTGATAAAAAAATTATTACATAAGATGCAAATTTAATAACATTGACATCATCAATTTTTTTTCCAATCCAAACTAAAACAAAACTGCTTAAAAGTGTTGCAGAAGCATAAATTGAACCAAATTGTCCGTGGGTAATAGATAATTCATTTCTAATACTAGAATTAAACAAACCAAGAAAAAAACTCTGTCCAAAACTAGAAAAAAATGTAAAGATAAAACCAAATATAATTACTTTTAAACTTAAACTTTTAAACATAGAGAAAATTTATGACTTGTAATGTTGCTTTCATAGGTCTTGGGGTAATGGGCTACCCAATGGCTGGATATATATCAAAAGCCGGACACAATGTAACTGTTTTTAACAGAACTAAAGCTAAAGCAGAAAAATGGGTAACTGAATACAAAGGTAAACTAGCTGACACTCCTGCCGAAGCAGCAAAAGATGCTGAATATATTTTTACATGTGTTGGTAATGATAACGATTTAAGAGAAGTAACATTTGGTGAGAATGGAGCCTTCAAAACAATTCAAAAAGGATCAATTTATATTGATAACACCACAGCATCAGCAACTATTGCAAGAGAGATTTATGATCATGCAAAGAAAAATGGATTTGGTGCATTAGATGCGCCTGTTTCAGGTGGTCAAGCTGGAGCAGAAAATGGTGCACTCACTGTAATGATTGGTGGTGATCAAGCTGATTTTGATAAAGCACAAGATAAAATTGATTGCTACAGTAAAAAAATGAAATTGCTTGGCAATGCCGGCAGTGGACAACTTGCTAAAATGGTCAATCAAATTTGTATTGCAGGATTAGTTCAAGGTTTATCTGAAGGAATAAATTTTGGAATGAAAGCAGGCCTTAATATGGAGGATGTAATTGAAGTTATATCAAAAGGTGCTGCACAATCTTGGCAAATGGAAAACAGATATAAAACTATGATTGAAGATAAGTTTGATTTTGGTTTTGCTGTAGATTGGATGAGAAAAGATCTTAAAATTGCTATGGATGAAGCCAAGAATAATGGAGCGTCATTACCTGTTACAGAAATTGTAGATAAATACTATGGTGAAGTTCAGGAGTTAGGTGGCAATAGATGGGACACTTCAAGCTTAATTAAAAGATTCAGAAAATAATATTGTATGCAACCAGCATACTATGAAAATTTTGATGAAATAATTAAGAAAATTTGGTTGATGCTCGATGATGCAGTAACCAATAGAAGTTCTCAATTTAGAATACCTGTTTTTATTTGCGGTACTCAAAATGATTTTGATGGAAGAATTGTAGTTTTAAGAAAATCAGATCAGAAAAACCATCTAATTCAATTTCACAGTGATATTAGATCAGATAAAATTGAAAAACTTAAGTCAAACAATAGTGCCAGTTTAGTATTCTATGATAAAGAGGAAAAAATTCAGGTAAGAGCTAAAGTAGAGTGTATTGTTAATCACAAAAATGAAATTACTAAACAATCTTGGCTAAAAACTGCGCATATTAGTAGAAAATGCTATTTGGTTGACAATGGACCTGGTACAGAATCTGATGAACCAACATCTGGTTTAAAACCAGAAAAAGATAATTTTGATTACACAATGGAAGAAAGTGAAAAAGGCTATGAAAATTTCACAGTTATTCAATGCAAAATCAAATCTTTTGAGTGGCTATATCTTGCAGCTAAGGGACATAGAAGAGCTAAGTTTGAGTTCGCAAATAACTTAGGTTCAGAAACTACATTTATTAGAAAAACTTGGCTAGTTCCTTAATTTTAAAAAATACTCTTTGAATATTTTTTCCAATTATCTTGGTAGTGTTTAGTATTTTCCATCACTGCTTTTTTTTCTTCTTCTGTAACTTCTCTAACTATTTTGCCTGGAGATCCAACAACCAGTGAATTATCTGGTATTTCTTTATTTTCAGTAATCAGAGCTTTTGCACCAATAATACAATTTTTGCCAATCTTTGCATTATTAAGGATTACAGCGCCTATTCCTATTAAACTATTATCTCCAATGGTGCAGCCATGTAGCATTACCATATGACCTATGGTTACATTTTTTCCAATTTTTAGTGGGCATCCTGGATCGGTATGAAGAACGCTTCCGTCTTGAACATTTGACCCCTCACCTACAAAAATATTTTCTATATCACCTCTTAAAACTGCATTGAACCAAACACTTGTATTCTTTTCTAGGGTGACATCTCCAATTATAGTTGCATTAGGCGCTACCCAATTTTCACCTGAACTTTTTGGTTTTTTATCTTTTAAATCATAAAACATAACTTATATATTATTACAGTATGCTCACTCAAACTCCAATATGTGATTTCGGTAAAAAAGCTGTTCCATTCAAATTAAAATCAACTGAAGGTAAAATTATTTCATTAGAAGATCTTAAAGGTGAAAATGGAACATTAATAATGTTCATTTGTAATCACTGTCCTTATGTTAAAGCAATTACAAAAGATATTGTTGAAGATTGTAATGAATTAAAAAAATTAGGGATCAATTCAATTGCAATTTCTTCCAATGATCCAACTAACTATCCTGAAGACTCTTTTGAAAATATGATTGAGTTTGCAAAAAAAAATGAATTTAGTTTTCCATATTTAATTGATGAAACTCAAGAAATTGCAAAAGCATATGATGCAGTATGTACACCAGACTTCTTTGGATATAATAAAGATTTAGAGCTTCAGTACCGAGGAAGATCAAGAGAATTAAAAAACCTTATTCCAATCAGAGATGGCAAAAGTGATTTATATAAAGCTATGAAACAAATAGCTGAAACTAATAATGGGCCTAAAGATCAAATCCCAAGTGCAGGTTGCAGTATTAAATGGAAATTTGATTAATGTATTTAGTAGTAACTAGATCTTTTCCTCCTGAGCTTGGAGGGATGCAAAGCTTAATGTGGGGATTATCTAAAGAATTATCAAAAAATTATTTAATTAAAGTTTTTGCAGATTACCAGGATGGTCATAAAGAATTTGATGAAAACGTTAACTTTTCAATTGAAAGAGTTGGTGGAATAAAATTTTTAAGAAAAATTAGAAAAGCTCAATTAATTGATGAGGTTTCTAAAGAAAATCAAATCCAAGGGATTATAGCAGACCATTGGAAAAGCTTAGAGCTTCTAAAAAATAATAAAAAAAAATATTGCCTAATTCATGGAAAAGAAATCAATCATCCTCTTGGTAGTAGATTGAACCAAAGAGTTTTAAAAGTTTTAAATAACGTCGATAAAGTAATAGCAAATTCAAACTATACAAAAAATTTAGCAATTGAAATTGGTGTTAATGAAGAAAAAATAATTGTTATTAATCCAGGTATCGATCAGATTAAAGATTTAGATAAAAAATCTCTAGAAAAAGTTGAAAGTTTATTAAAAATTAAAACTCCAAGATTAATTACGGTTTCAAGATTTGATAAAAGAAAAAATCATGAAAAAGTCATTATGGCTCTTAGAAATCTTAAACAGATCTATCCTGATATTGTTTATATTTGTATTGGATATGGTGATGAAGAAGAAAATATAAAAAAACTAGTTAAAGAGCTTAATTTAGAATCTCAAGTAATGTTTTTTAAGGATATCTCAGATAATTTAAAAAACGCATTGATCGCAAGATCAAATATTTTTGTAATGCCTTCTATAAAACATAAAACTTCTGTTGAAGGGTTCGGTATAGCTTACGTTGAAGCTGCACAATATGGAATTCCTTCACTTGGTGGAAAAGATGGAGGTGCTGCTGATGCTATTGAGCACGATAGAACTGGTTTAATATGTGATGGAAATAATCTTGATGATATTTACTCTTCATTAAATAAAATGATTGAAAATAAAAAGTATTTGGAATTTGGGAAAAATGCAAAAGACGTTGCAGCTAAATTTAGTTGGAACAAAATCATAGAAGAATACAAAAAAATTATTTAATATTATAAATTTAAATAATCACAGACATTCTCTCAAAAACTTTTTCTGCTGATAGTTTTGATAATTCTTGAACCTGAATAGCTTTAAAATTTTCTCTTTCAATGCTGACTTTAAATGGAGTTGTGTGAGAACCAAATAAAGCAATGCCTTTTGATCCTAAATGAGCTGCAATATGTGCTGGTCCAGTATCATTTGCAACCACAAATAAACTGTCTTCAATCAATCCAGATAGTTGTGAAATATCCAAAGCTTTACCGTTATCTAAAATACAAAGCGCATTAATTTTTGATGACTCTTTGATTTCATCTGGACCTGGTGCGATAACTATTTTTATTTCATTTTTTGATTTTTCATTAATCATATTAATTAACTCATTATAGTAAGGCCATTTTTTTGATGTTAAATGAGGAGAGCAAAATGGAAATAGAACAATGTATTTATCCAGCTCATAATGATTTTTAATTTGAGTTATATCTGAGATGCTCCAAGAAAAATCAGGCTTTAAGGTATGATTTGTATTAATTCCAGAACTTTTTAATTGATGATCAAACCTAGATAAAACTGAATCATTATCAAAATCTTTTTTTGTGGTTCCTTCTGGTAACGTAGTTTCAGTAGATGACCATATTTCTTTTGTGGCTTTTGGAAATAAAATTCTTTTATAAAAAAATGTTCTGCTTGAGTTTTGAAGATCATAAACTTTAGAAAAATTATATTTCTTAAGTTCACGCATTAAAAAATATAAATAAATAACATTATATCTTGGAAGCCTTTTGTCTAAAATTACATCTTTTAAAAAGGGGTTTTTTTTAAATAAATCAAAGTATGGCTTTGTAGTTAATAAAAACACATCATCATTTTTATGATTTTCACAAATATCTTGAATTGCACCACTGGCTTGAGCTATATCTCCTAGAGAGCCATGTTTGATAATTAAAATATTAGACATTAAGAATATAACTTAACATAGTATTAAATATTATGAATAAAATTTTAGTTGAAGTATCTGTTGGTGAGTTATTGGACAAGATTTCAATATTAGAAATTAAACAAGAAAAAATTAAAGATCATGAAAAACTAAAATTTATTAATGATGAACACTCAATATTAAAATCTCAGTTAGAACAAAACGTTAAAACTGATGAAAAATTAGAAAAACTGTTCCAATCTTTAAAAGAAATTAATTCAAAACTTTGGGTCATAGAAGATGACAAAAGGCTATGTGAAAAAGAAAAGAATTTTGGTGAAAAGTTTATAAAGCTTTCAAGAGATGTCCATTTCTTAAACGATGATCGAGCTAAAATAAAACTTGAAATGAATAATCATACAGGTTCCAAAATAAAAGAAATTAAAGAATATACTAGTTACTAAAACTATATTTTTTTTCTAAAAATTTAATTAAGTTGTGAATACAAAAAGTCATAAATAAATAAATACTTCCAGCAACAATAAATACCTCAATTGGTTTGAAGGTTGTTGATATAATATATTTAGCAACTCCTGTTAAATCCATCAAAGTAACTGTACTTGCAAGTGATGTTCCTTTAAGCATTAAGATAATCTCATTTCCATATGCGGGTAGTGATTGCCTAATAGCAATTGGGATTTGTATTTTATAAAAAATTATTTTATTTGAAATACCAAGGCTTTTACCCGCTTCTATCACACCAACTTTGATTGTTTGAAATGCTGATCTTAAAATTTCTGAAGTATAAGCACCTGTATTTAAAGAAAAAGCAATAATTGCGCACCAATAAGGCTCTTTAATAATCGCCCATAAAAATGTGGATCTTAAATATTCAATTTGTGCCAAACCATAATAGATTATAAATATTTGAACAAGTAATGGGGTTCCTCTAAATAAATATGAATAACCATAAGCAAATTTATTTATAAAAATATTTTTATTTAATCTTAAAATTGCAAATCCTAAACCTATTATTAATCCTATAATTAATGAACTGATCAAAAGTTTTAAAGTAACTAATGCTGCAGGTAATAGTTTTGGAAGGCTATTTAGTATTAACTCTAAATCCATATTAAAAACCCCTGCTATATCTAATCTCTAATCTATTGATTAATTTCATACTTAAAAACGTGAGTATTAAATAAAGTACAGCAGCAAACGAATAAAAAAACAAAGGATCTCTTGTAGATCCTGCTGCAATATAAGATTGTCTCATAATTTCAACTAGACCTGTTACTGAAATTAACGATGTATCTTTTAAAGTAATTTGCCAAACATTACTTAGATTTGGAATAGCAATTCTTAAAACTTGAGGAAGTATAATTTTATAAAATTGAGTAAATTTACTAAGACCCAATACTTTTGCGGCCTCAAACTGACCTTTATCTATAGATTGAACCGCACCTCTAAATACTTCAGTTGAATAAGCACCTGAAATTATACCAATTGCTAATGACCCTGTAATAAATGCATTTATTTCAATATACTCATAATAACCAAACATGGATGCAACAAACATGATTGCACCACTACCACCAAAGAAAAAAAGATAAATTACAAGAAGCTCAGGAACACCTCTAATAACTGTTGTGTAAAAATTTCCAATAAAATTAAAAATTTTATATTTTGATAATTTAAGTGGTGTAAAGATTAAAGCGAATAAAAATCCGATTAACATTGCTGTTATTGAAACAGCAATAGTCATTAAAGTTGCATAGAATAACTCATCACCCCAACCAGTATCTCCAAATGCAAGAAGTTCCATAGAGAAAAGGCGGTTAATAATTTAACCGCCATTTCAGAAATTTAATTACATAGATGCATCAAAGCCAAACCATTTGATTGCAAGACGACTAATAACTCCATCTTTTCTTGCTTGGTCTATAGCTTTATTAAATGCTCTTAAAAGCTCCGCATCTCTTTTTCCAAGAGTTGTGTTTTCACCCATCTGAGCTGCTTGTCTAAGACCTACACCCACTCCATTTCCAAATGCACCACCTGAAAATGTTGGTCCAACTAATACAACTGGTTTTCCAGATTTTTCAGCATAATCAACAAAAGCTACTGCTGCAGCTAAAGCTACATCACATCTACCTGCTTCTAAATCTAGATTAACTTCATCTTGAGTTTTGTAAGTTCTTAAATTTATTTTACCTACATCACCAGACTCTAAAAAGTTTTGATGAATTGTTCCAGTTTGAGTACAAACCGTTTTTCCAGCTAAACCAGCTTCAATTGTTTTTAAAGCTTTTTTAGCAGCACTATCTGGTTTTGTAAGATTTATTCCAGCAGGAGTTTCCATACCTTCTAAATCAGAACCTTTCATTACCGCTAAAGAGGCAACTTCATCTGCATAACCTTGTGAAAATGTAATTACTTTTTTTCTTTCATCAGTAATTGACATTCCAGCCATTATTGCATCATACTTTCTTAATTGAAGCGCAGGTATCATTCCATCCCAATCTTGCTCAACAATTTCACACTGTCTTCCAATGTATCTACAAAGTGACCAAGCTAATTCAACCTCAAAGCCAATTAATTTTCCAGCTTCATTTTTTGAATTCCATGGAGGGTAAGCGCCTTCAGTTGCTATCTTAATCTTATCGTTTGCGTTAACACTTCCGATAATTAATAAAGATGCTAGAACTGAAAAAATAGTTCTTTTTAATTTATTCATTATTATCTCCTAATTAATTTAATAATTAATTATTCCACAATTTTTTAGTTTTAAAAAGAAAAATTAATGATTGATAGATGATGAAAAATTCCAAGAACAATCAAAACTTGGAATATACACTCTTGATAATTTAGTATTTCCAAAATAATGGTTAAATACATTTAGCCAACTATCAACTTGTTTAGGTTTTTTATCCTGAGACCCCACCTGTGCAGTGATTACACCTTTTGGTTTTAGTATTCGAACAAGGGAGTCCATATTTTTTGATGCTAAATCAATACAAAATTGATCGTCATTTAAATCTACAAATATATGATCATAAGTATCGTCCTCTACTGACTTGATACTTTCAAAAGCATCTCCCCAAACACATTTAACTGAATTTTTTTCTGTAGACTTATTGCTAATGTCACCCAAATGTTTATTACAAACTTCAACTACTTCTTGGTCTAACTCATACCAATCTACAAAATTGAAATTTTTTGATACGCATTCTCTTGCAACACCACCATCACCACCGCCAATTATAGCAGCTCTATCATTTTGTTGATTTAGTTTTAGTCCAGCACCAACAAAAGTTGAACTATATAAATGTTCATCTTTACTCGCGACTTGTATCTCACCATCAATAAATAAAGACTTTCCAAACTCTTCTAATTCTAAAATTTCAATATGCTGACCTGCTTTAGATTTAAAATTTTCAAGCACATCGTTAACCACATATGACTTTTGTAAACCAGGTGAACTATAAATGTCATGGTAAAGAGATTTTGTGTCTCTATTAAATTCTTTTTTTACAATTCTTTTGTGTTTAAATTCTTTTTTAACAATGTCTAAAGCAATAGAAGGGCTAACTTTTCCACATGTGAAAAAATCAAAACTTATAATACCCTTTTCAGGAAATGTATGAAAACTAATATGACTTTCAGCAAGCAATGCTAAAATGGTAAAACCCTGAGGTTCAAATTTATATTTAGAGATATTTAAAATTGTAACTTTCGCAGCTTTTGCGATATCTTTAATAACTTTTTCGTAGACAGAAGGATCAT
>VTPL01000054.1 GCA_008638165.1 Pelagibacteraceae bacterium | reverse complement strand
TCCTGAAAACCAAAAAACACAAGATTATATAACAGGAAGGTTTGGATAATGAATACTAATACCCCACATACCGTAAAGTCTTACGAGGAAGAGTTAAAAAATTTAAATAATAATATTGTTAAAATGGGTACTTTATGTGAGGAGGCTCTAAGAAAATCTATAAATGCACTCATTACAAATAATGCAGATGAAGCGGATAAAATTATAAAAAATGATGAAGAGATAGATAAATTTGAAAATTTAATTGAGCAACAAGTTGTAAATTTAATTGCTCTTAGACAGCCATTAGCAATCGATTTAAGAGAAACGGTAACTGCTTTAAAAATCTCATCTGATCTAGAGAGAATAGGAGACTTATCTAAAAATATTGCAAAAAGATCTTTGTTGTTATCAAGTAACTTAAGTAAAAACTTAATTGATATTTTAAATACATTATCTGAAAATGTTCAAAAACAATTAAAATCAGTAATCGACTCTTATTTGGAGAGATCATCATCAATGGCTATCAATGTTTGGGAGAGTGATGAAAAAATTGATAACTTAACTAATCAATGTATGCAAGCATCCATAGATTTTTTAAAAGAAGACCCAAAAAATCTTCAAAATGGCACGCATTTATTATTTGTTTCTAAAAATTTAGAGAGGATGGGAGATCACACTACAAACATTGCTGAGCAGGTTTATTTTTTGGTTAAAGGAGAATACCTTGAAGGTGATAGACCAAAAAATTCGGAGATTGGAAAATAAATAGATTTATGCCTTCGCATATATTTATTGCGGAAGATGAAGAAAGTATTGTTTCTCTTTTAAAATATAATTTAGAAAAAGAAGGTTATAAAGTAAGTACTTCAGATAATGGTGAAGACGCCTTAAAGCAAATTAAGGATAAAAATCCAGATTTAATTCTTTTGGATTGGATGATGCCTAATCTCTCAGGAATTGAAATCTCAAAACAATTAAAGAAAGATAAAAAATTTAACGATATCCCAATTATAATGTTAACAGCCAAAGGTGAGGAGGAAGATAAGCTTAAAGCTTTTGATGTTGGTACAGATGATTATGTTACAAAACCATTCAGTCAAAAAGAACTAAATGCAAGAATTAAATCTATTTTAAGAAGATCAAAACCACAAAGTTCATCGGATATAGTAGAATTTATTGATCTCAAAATTGATAGGATTACTAAAAGAGTTTACAGAAACAAAAAAGAAATTAACTTAGGGCCAACAGAATTTAAACTTTTAGACTTTTTTATAAAAAATCCAAAGAGAGTTTACTCAAGGGAACAACTTCTGAATAATGTTTGGGGTGAAAATATTTATGTAGAAGCAAGAACTGTCGATGTCCATATTAGAAGATTAAGACAAGCAATTAATTTAGAAGGTACAAAACCTTTGATTAGGACCGTGAGATCAGCAGGTTACTCATTAGAGTCTTAAATATCTTTTGGTCTTATAAAGTTTTTTAAAAGACCAGTACGGTCATTTATCTTTGACCAATTATCTAAATCAAATACTATCTTAGCAAAAGCTGCTGTAGGAAATTTATAATTCATTAGTTTAAATAAACTATTTTCTTTATTTTTTACCAAGTAATTTACTAAATTTGTTACTGCTGGTTCATGATTAATTAGTAAAACTTTTTTATAGTCTTTTTTTATTTTTTTTATTTTTAAAGCAATTTTATTTTCATCAGCCAAGTATAATGATTTTGAAGTTATTATTTTTTTTGGTTTTTCTAATTTTTTTTGTAAAATTTTAAGAGTTTTTTTAGTTCTTATTGAAGAGGAGACCAAGACTAAATCAAACTTAATTTGTTTTTTAACAAAAAATTCACAAATCTTTTTAGCGTTTCTTTTACCCCTATCACTTAATGGTCTATCATGATCTGGTAGTTGTAGATTGTCCCAACTAGATTTTGCATGTCGCATGACATATAATTCAAGCATATAAATAAATACATGAATAAATCATTAATTGAAAATAAATTTAGTAACCAGGATAGATTTATTAACCGTGAAATTTCATGGTTAAAGTTTAACGAAAGAGTCTTATCCGAAGCTAACAATAAAGACATACCTTTATTTGAAAGAGTAAAATTTTTATCTATTGCAGGTTCTAATTTAGATGAATTTTTTATGGTTCGTGTAGCTGGCTTACATAGTCAAATCAAACAAGATGTAGAGTCATTAAGCTCTGACGGACTTACACCTAAAGAACAAATGAAGGGTGTTATAAAAAAAACTAAAGAGCTCTTATATTTACAAAATAAAATTTACAAAAATTTAATTCATTTATTAGAAAAGAATAAGATTACTCTTTCAAAACCAAATTTATTAAATAAAGATGAAAAGAAACAACTTCATAAAATCTTTTTAGAAGAAATTTATCCATTACTTACACCCTCTGCAATAGATCCTGCTCATCCATTTCCATTTATTGGAAATAAAGAAAGATCAATAGTTCTTAACTTGCAAAAAAAGAATAAAAATAAAACTTTAAATTCAATAATTGTAATACCAAAAGCTCTACAAAGATTTATCAAGGTTGGCAGTTCTAAGAAAGCTCAAAAATATATTGTTATTGATGATGTCATCAATTTCTTTATATCCGATATTTTTCCAGACCATATTCCAACAGGTAAAATGATTTTTAGAATTACGCGAGATAGTGACGTAGAAATTCAAGAGGAGTCCGAGGATTTAGTACAGTCTTTTGAGCTTGCATTAAAAAAGAGAAGAACAGGGGATATTGTAAGATTAGAAATTTTAGAAAATTCAGATGAACAATTAGTTAATTTTATTAAAGATAAATTAAATGTTGTTAATGAATATATTTATACCGTTTCAGGTTTGGTAGGTATTCAGGATATAGATCAACTGTGTAGAATTAAACATTCACAAGACTCATTTAAGCCTTTCAAACCTAGAGAAGTTGAAAGACTTAAAGAACACAACAATAATTTTTTTGAGACAATTAAAAAAAAAGATTTAATTGTTCATCATCCATTTGAAACTTTTGATGCAGTTATTGAGTTTCTAAATCAGGCTGCAATTGACAAAAAAGTTTTAGCTATCAAACAAACTTTATATAGAACCACATTAGACTCGCCCATTGTAAAAGCTCTAATCACAGCTGCTGAAAATGGTAAAGTGGTTACAGCTGTTATAGAGATTAAGGCTAGATTTGATGAAGAGTCGAATATTCAATTATCTAGAAGTTTAGAAAAAGTTGGTGTTCAAATTGTCTACGGTTTTGCTAAATATAAAACACATGCCAAATCTTCTTTAGTACTTCGAAAAGAAGGAAGTAAAATTCAAACTTATTTTCATTTAGGTACAGGTAATTACCACCCGGTAAATGCAAAAATTTATACTGATTTATCTTTATTTAGTTGCAATAAATTTATTGCAGCAGATGTAGAAAAGTTTTTTAATTATGTAACAGGTTATGCAAAACCTAAAAATCTTAATAAAATTGCAATATCTCCGATAAATCTAAGAGAAACCATTGAAGACTGCATTAATAATGAGATAAAAAATGCCAAAAAAAATAAACCCTCACAAATTTGGTTTAAATTAAATTCTTTAGTTGATAGCAAAATCATAGATAAACTTTATGAAGCTTCATGCGCTGGTGTAAAAATTCATTTATTCATAAGAGGGATTTGCTGCCTGAGACCAGGTGTTAAAGGATTATCAGAAAATATAATTGTTAAAAGTATTATTGGTCGTTTTTTAGAACATTCAAGGATTTATTGTTTTGCTAATGGGAAATTAATGCCAAGTAGAAAAGCTAAAGTTTTTATTTCTTCTGCAGATATGATGCCAAGAAATCTTAACCGAAGAGTTGAATTATTAATACCAATAGAAAATAAGACAGTGCATGAGCAAGTTTTAGATCAAATTATGGTTGCTAACTATTTAGACAATGTACAAAGTTGGCAATTAGATTCAGATAAAAATTATAATAAGATAAAATATGCTAAAAATGATTCTTTTTCAGCACATGAATATTTTATGAAAAATCCAAGCTTATCAGGTAGAGGAAAATCTAAGATTAAGTTTAAACCAAAAAAACTTCAACTTTTAAATTTTAGCAAATGAAAAGTTTAGACCAAGAAATCAAATATAATATTGATCTTGAAACTTCAAAAATTTCAATAATTGATATTGGTTCAAACTCAATACGAATGCTTATTTATGAAAATTTTAATTATTCAAGAGTACCTTTTTTTAATGAAAAAGCTGTTTGTGAACTTGGAAAGAATTTAGATAAATCAAGGAAATTGAATAATAAAGGCAAAGAATATGCTCTTAAGGTATTAAAAAGATTTTCAGAAATTTTAAATGTTTCAAAAATAAAAAATGTAAGAATTATTGCTACTGCCGTATTAAGAGAAGCAATTGATGCAAAAGATTTTATTCTAGAAGTTGAAAATTTATTTAACACAAAATTAAAAATTTTATCAGGCAATGAAGAAGCAGAATATACTGCAGAAGGAGTTAAAGTTGGTTTTAAAAATGTTGATGGTTTAGTTGCGGATTTAGGAGGTGGAAGTTTAGAATTAACTAAAGTAGAAAATAATATCATTACCGACAAAACATCTTTGCCAATTGGTGTCCTAAGATTAATGAATAATCCCCTTATCAAGAAAAGAAATTTAAGCAAATATGTTAGAAAACTTTTTAAAGATGAAAAATGGCTATCTAAAAAAACTTTTAATAATTTATATTTAGTTGGAGGTACTTGGAGAGCCTTATTTAAATTACATTTATTCGAAAATAGTCATCCAGTACATATTATCCATCAATATTCAGTTGAACGTAAACAATTGCAACCATTTGTGAATAAGATTGCTTCTTTTAATAAATCTAAATTAAAAACGGTAGAATATATATCTAAGTCAAGAACACCTTATTTACCCTACAGTTCAATAATTCTGGATGAAATTATGAATTTAATAAATCCAAAAAATGTTTTGTGTTCAATTAGCGGTATCAGAGAAGGGGCTTTAGCAATTGAATATTTTAAAGATTTTTCCCAAAATCAAATATTTAATAATTCACTTAATTATCTAGCTTTTAAAAGAGGCGATCTAGCCAATAATTACAAAAGGTACTACGATTTTTTAAAGCCAATTTTTGACGACAATGATCATTTCAATAATGAACTGCTAAACTTATCTTGTGTTTTAAGTCATATGGATTGGGGACTTGGAGCATTTCAAAAAGCAGAATTAGTTTTTAATGAAACTCTTAATACACCGTTATTAAGGTTAAATCATACCGATAGAATTAAGTTAGCCTTATCTTGTTACTGGAGGTATTGCAGTATTAAGTACAATCCACAAATTGAATATTTGAAATTTTTAAATAATAACGAAATATACGCTTGTAAACAAATAGGTGCAGCTCTTCGATTTGCTCATACCCTTACATCTATATCAACCATTTTTTTAGAAGAATTTAAACTATACAAAAGAGGGAATTCATTATTTCTAAAGATACCCTTTGATCACCAAGAAATAATATCAAAACAAGTAACTAAAAGATTTAAGGCTTTATCTAGAGAAATGTTTCTAGAACCAAG
>VTPL01000010.1 GCA_008638165.1 Pelagibacteraceae bacterium | reverse complement strand
GTAACTCTTCCTTGAGGAAAATTATAAGTTCGAATTCTTTCTGACCTATCTCCAGTACCTATTTTGCTTTTTCGATCTTTAGATCTTTCTTGATCAATTCGAGATCTCTCCAATTCATAAAGTCTTGCCCTTAATATCTTCATTCCTTTTGCTTTATTTTTATGTTGAGATTTTTCATCTTGCTGTGAAACAGAAAGTCCGGTTGGTATGTGTGTAATTCTAACAGCACTATCTGTGGTATTTACAGACTGTCCTCCTGGACCCCCTGCTCTAAAAACATCAATTCTAAGATCAGAGTCATTAATTTTTAAATCTACTTCCTCTGCTTCTGGTAAAACAGCAACAGTAGCAGCTGATGTGTGAACTCTCCCTTGAGTTTCTGTGTCTGGAACTCTTTGAACTCTATGAACGCCACTTTCATATTTTAATGTTGAGTAAATATTTGTCCCTTTGATTGAGGCTATAACTTCTTTCAAACCACCTGCTTCACTTCTTGATATTGAAATAAGTTCAACAGTCCATTTTTTTTTGTGACTAACTTTTTCATACATTTTAAATAAATCCGCAGCAAATAAACTTGCCTCTAATCCTCCAGTTCCTGCTCTAATTTCAATAATAGCATCTTTCTTGTCAGCCTCGTCTTTTGGTAAAAGAAATAACTTTAATTTCTTCTCATTTTTCTCTCTTTCGGTTTCAAGATCATCTAATTCTGTTTCAGCCATTTTTTTAAGTTCTTCATCTGAGGATTTATCATCTAAAATTTTTTGAAGCTCTAATTTATCATTTTTATAAGAGATATATTTTTTGGCATCTTGGATGATTTCATTTAAATCTGAATATTCTTTAGATTTCTCGGCAAAAGTTTTTTTATCAATTGAACCAGATGAAAGTTCTTTTTCCAAATTAGCATGTTTGCTAATTAACTCTTCAATTGTTTTTTCAGGTATCATTTATTTTTTTCTAGCTCAGAAGCTTTTTTTTCAACTTCTTCTACTACTTTTGAAATAATATTATCTGTTAATACTTTTTCAGATTGAATACCTGATAAGTAAAGCATATTATTACCTTTTCCACCACCAGTAATACCAATGTCGGTCATTGCGGCCTCCCCGGGCCCATTTACCACACATCCAATAATAGATAGTGTAATTGGTGTTTTAATGTGAGCCAACTTTTCTTCTAATATTTTAACAGTATCTATAACTTGGAATGCTTGCCTTGCACAAGATGGGCAAGAGATAATTTTTACTCCACGATTTTTTAGGTTTAAGGATTTTAATATTTCATTTCCAATTTTTATTTCTTTAACAGGATCATCTGAAAGTGAAACTCTTATAGTATCTCCTATTCCATCTAATAATAAACTACCTAAACCTATGGCTGACTTAATACTTCCTGAAACAAAACTTCCTGCCTCTGTTATTCCTAAATGAAGTGGATAATCAGTTATATTTGAAAGCTGTCTATATGCTGCAATTGACAAAAAAACATCTGATGATTTTACACTTATTTTAAAGTTAAAAAAATCTTTGTCCTCTAAAATTTTTATATTTCTTAATGCACTTTCAACTAATGCTTCAGGACATGGTTCTTTATATTTTTCTAGAATATCTTTTTCTAAAGAACCAGCATTTACTCCTATTCTTATAGAACAATTGTTATCTTTAGCAGCTTTTAAAACTTCATGAACTTTATCTATATCACCTATATTGCCTGGATTAATTCTTAAACATTTTGCTCCATTTTCAGCAGCTTCAATAGCTCTTTTATAATGAAAATGAATATCTGCTATTACTGGTATATTTACATTTTTAGTTATTTCTTTTAATGCTTTGGATGAGTCTTCGTCTGGACACGAAACTCTAACAAGGTCCGCTCCTTCTTCTTGAATTTCAACAATTTGATTTATCGTAGCTTTCACATCTGTTGTTAATGTGTTTGTCATTGATTGAACTGATATTGGATTATCTCCACCAACTTTTACATCACCAACATTTATAACCTTAGTTTTTGCTCTTTTAATTTCTCTAAATGGTCTAATGCTCATGAAAATTAATCTAATTTAAATTCTTTATGTAATGCAGCTATAGCTTTTTTTACTAATTTGGAAGAAATTAAAACTGAAATTTTAATCTCAGAAGTTGATATCACCATGATGTTGATATTTTGGGAAGCTAGAGCTTTAAACATTCTGTATGTAATTCCTGGGGTTGTTATCATGCCAACACCTATAATGGAAATTTTAGATAAGTTTTTATCAAAAGAAATTTTTTTGTAAGTTATATTTTTATTTTCTCTTATTATTTTTTCAGTTTTTTTTATATCTTCAGATTTTATTGTAAAAGTTAAGTCGGTCTCTTTGCCGTTTAGAGAAATATTTTGAACCACCATATCAACATTTATTAAATTTTTAGATAATGGTTCAAAAATATGTGCCGCTACTCCAGGTTTATCTTTCACGCCTGCTATAGTAATTTTTGCATCATTTTTTGTTGAAGAAATTCCAGTTATAATTTGATTGCTAAAATCCTTCTTTTTAAAACTTTTAGTTATTAGAGTTCCAGGTTTATTAACGAATGATGACTTAACTCTAATGTCAATTTTGTTTAATTTGGCATCCTGAACTGAAGTTGGCTGCATCACTTTGGAGCCCAAAGAAGCCATTTCTAGCATTTCATCGTATTCAATTTTGTCAATTTTTTTAGCTTTCTTATGAAGTCTTGGATCTGTTGTAAATACGCCCTCAACATCAGTATATATAATGCACTCATCTGCTTTTAAAAATTTTGCAACCATTATTGCAGATGCATCTGATCCGCTTCTTCCAATAGTTGTTAATCTAGAATGATTATTTATTCCTTGAAAACCTGTAATAATTGGAATTCCCCCTGAGTTAACATAATTTAATAATTCTTTAGATACAATTCTATCAATTCTTGAACCTTTGTAAGGACCATCTGTAATAATTGGAATTTGCCATGACATCCATGATCTTGATTTTAATCCCATATGATTTAATCGTCCCGCTATTAAAGCACAGGCAGCCTGCTCACCAGTTGAGACCAAAACATCATATTCTGCCTCATTAAATTGATTGCTGATTAATTTTGATTTTTTTATTAAATCATTTGTAACTCCACTCATCGCTGAGGAAACAACAATCACTCTGTTTTTTCTTTTCTTGTATCCAAGAATAATATTTGAAACTTTTTTAATTCTATCAATGGAGCCAACAGAAGTTCCTCCAAATTTAAGCACTATAGTTTTCATGGTTTTATAAAAAAAACATAATTTAATTAATATTTGATAAATTGCATCTTAATTGTTATGTCAAATAATTGTTTATTATGAATAGTGTAAATTACAAAGAAATTGAAAAATTTTCAAAAATCGCTGAAGAATGGTGGGATCCAAAAGGTAAATTTAAGCCTTTACATAAATTTAATCCAATTAGAATTGCATATATAAAAGACCACATAATAAAAACCTTTAAAATAAACGAAAAGAAAACTCCTTTAAAAAAATTAAAAATTTTAGATATAGGTTGTGGTGGTGGTTTATTATCTGAACCAATGTGTAGACTAGGAGCCGAAGTAACGGCTATTGATGCTTCTGAAAGAAATATTAAAGTTGCAAAACTTCACGCAAAAAAAAATAATCTTAAGATAAACTATATTTGTACATCACCAGAAAAGATGAAAATTAAAAATCATTTTGATGTAATTTTAAATATGGAGATTGTAGAGCATGTTGAGGATGTTGATTTTTTTTTAAAATCTTGCAGTAAGTTATTAAAAAAAAATGGAGTAATGTTTGTTGCAACATTAAATAAAACACTCAAATCTTATGTCTTTGCAATCGTAGGAGCAGAATACATATTGCGTTGGCTTCCAATTGGCACTCATGAATGGGAAAAATTTTTAAAGCCTGAAGAGCTAATTTCTATACTTAAGAATTACAATCTAAATTTAGATAAAATTGACGGCATGCAATTCAATATACTAACTGACAAATGGAAAGTAAGTTCAGATCAATCAGTAAATTATATAGCTAAATTTATAAAAAGTTAGTTACTTTTATCTTCTACCCAAGGTATCATTTGAGCATCAATTCCCTCTTCTTTAAGTTCTTTAAGTTCTTGCTTTGATGCTGTGCCATAAATCCCTTTTTGTTTTTTTTTATTATCGTAATGAATAGATCGTGCCTCATAGGCAAAATTATTTCCAACATATTCAAAATTATTTTTAATAAACTTTTGATATTCTGAAATGGTTTTTTTTATTTTGTCATATTTTTTTTGATCTTTATAATTTTTATTTATTAAGCTTGGAGCCATCAAACTTTTTTCTACTTCAAAAGAATTACAATTATGGCAATTTAGAAATTTTTTCTTTTTTAATTTTTCATACTCTTTTGAACTTGCAAACCAACTTTCAAAAGTTAGATCACAGTTTTTACAATTTAGGCTATACTTAATCATATTTCTTATCTGGTAATTCGATTTAAAAATTCAATGGTCTTAACTTCTATAATCAGCATTTATTTCTATATATTTTTTTGTCAAATCCATTGTGTAGGCGGTAAAACTTTTGTTGCCTGTTCCAATTTTCACATTAATTTCAATATTAGTATTTTTCATATACTCAGCTGTTTTCGCTTCACTATAATCAGGATCAATTTTACCATTTTTAACAATACTAATTTTACCAAATAGTATAGCGAGACTGTTTATTTTAAGTGTTGCCTGTGATTTACCTATTGCCATAATCACTCTGCCCCAATTAGGATCTTCGCCAGCGATTGCAGTTTTTACTAGTGGAGAGTTTGCTATTGAAAAAGCAATTTTCTTTGCATCAGTGTCAGTTTTTGCATTATTGACATTTATAGATATAAACTTTGAAGCACCTTCTCCATCCGCAACTACTCTTTTTGCTAAACTTAATAAAATTTTATTTAGAGACTGATCAAAATTTTTTAAAATTTTATCATTAATGCTGATTATTTTTTTATGATTTGCACGCGCTGTTGAAAAAATTGAAACCATATCATTTGTACTGGTATCTCCATCGCAGCTTATTGCATTAAATGTTGATTCAATATTTTTATTTAAAAGTTTTTTAAGAATATCATTAGATAAATTAGCATCGGTAAAAACATAACCAAGTGTGGTAGCTAAGTTTGGATGTATCATTCCAGATCCTTTCGCAATACCATAAATTTTAACCAAGGTTTTTCCAATGTAACATTCCTCCATCGCCATTTTAGGCTGAGTATCAGTGGTCATTATCCCAAGCGCAGCCTTCATCCAAATAAATTTATTTTGGGTATATTTTATATTTTTTATCAAGTCTGGAATTTTTGAGATTATTTTTTGTTCTGGAAAAGTTTCCCCAATTGTTCCTGTGCAACCAAATAAAATATTTTTTGATTTAATAATTTTTGGCTCATCCTCATCTTGTCTTTGCTTTTTAGTTAATTCTTGTGAAGTTATTTCAGCAATATTTTGCATACTTTTGTATCCCTGGTCTCCAGTGAAAGCATTTGCATTTCTTGTGTTAACCAATAGTGAAAAAATCTTTTTAGCTTTTTGATCAATATTCCATTTTATATTTTCAGATACTATTTTAGATTTAGTATAAACTGATGCAAAATTTGCTCCTTCTCTGAAATAAAACATGACCAAATCATCTCTTGAGGTTTTGTAAAGATTTGCACAAACTGCCGAAATCGATAGGCCATCTATGTGATCTAAATCTTGAAAATCAATCATTTTATGATTTTTTGATTTAGAATTTAAAAAATTCGATATATTGAATCCCATGCTATTTAAAATCGTTATTTAATAGTTATATTAATCTTATAATTAATTATATATCAAAACCAATGTTTAATCCTTTAGGCTTTATTTCTAAATTTATAAAATCTGGCAACCAGAAAGAGCTCGATAGAATTGCAAAAATTGTTGAAAATATTAATTCATTAGAGGAAAATTTTAAAAATCTTAATGACACAGATTTTCCAAACAAAACGAATGAGTTAAAAGATAGAATTAAAAACGGTGAAACTTTAAATCAAATTTTGCCCGAAGCATTTGCATTAGTAAGAGAAGCTTCAAAAAGATCCAGAAAAGAAAGGCACTACGATGTTCAGTTAATTGGTGGTGTTGTCTTGCATGAAAACAAAATTGCTGAAATGAGAACTGGTGAGGGAAAAACTTTAACCATTGCTCTATCAGCTTATTTAAATGCTTTAGAGGAGAAAGGTGTACATGTGGTTACAGTCAACGATTACCTTGCAAAAAGAGACTCTCAAGAGATGGGCCAGATCTATAATTTTTTAGGTTTGACATCAGGATTTATCAACAATGATCAAAATGATTTTGAAAGAAAAAAAAATTATAATTGTGATATCACTTATGCAACAAACAGTGAGCTGGGCTTTGATTATCTAAGAGATAATATGAAATACTCACTTGATGAGAAAGTGCAAAGAGAGCATCACTATTCAATTGTTGATGAAATAGACTCTTGTTTAATTGATGAGGCTAGAACACCTTTGGTAATTTCAGGAGCTGCTGAAGATAAATCTAATCAATATTTAGCTATTGATAAATTAGTTAAACAACTAAAAAAAGAAGACTATGAAATCGATGAAAAAGATAAAAATATATTATTAACAAATAATGGTATCAATAATGTTGAAAAAATATTTTCAAATGCTGGTATATTAAAAAATAATAATTTTTATGATCCTGAAAATTTAGCCCTTGTTCATCATGTAAATCAGGCCTTAAGAGCAAATCATCTATTTGAAAAAGGGAAAGATTACATCATTAAAGATAATAGTTTAAAAATTATTGACGAATTAACAGGTAGAATTCTTGAGGGAAGAAGATTTGGGGATGGTCTACATCAGGCTTTGGAAGCTAAAGAAAAAATTGAAATCCAGGCAGAAAATCAAACTTTAGCGTCTATTACATATCAAAATTATTTTAAACTTTATAAAAAAATATCAGGGTGTACTGGAACTGCCGCAACAGAAGCTGAAGAATTTTATGAAATTTATAATTTACCAGTTGTGGTAATTCCAACTAACAATCCAATGATCCGTAAAGATTATAATGATCAAATATTTAGAACTGAAGAAGAAAAAAATCAGGCTATAGTAAAAAAAATAAAAGAATGTAATCAATCTGGACAGCCATTATTGGTTTTCACATCAAGTGTTAATAAATCTGAAATTTACTCAAAATTACTAGTTAAAGAAAATATTAAACACGTGGTTTTAAATGCAAAAAATCATGAAAGAGAGGCCGATATTATAGCTAATGCTGGTAAAGAAGGTTCTGTTATTATTACAACTAGTATTTCGGGCAGAGGAGTTGACATTCAACTAGGTGGAAAAAAGGGATCTATTCCAGATGACCAATTAAAAAAAGAGAAAGATAAAATAAAATCTTTAGGAGGCTTATTTGTAATAGGTACTGAGAGAATGGAGTCTAGAAGAGTTGATAACCAGGCAAGAGGAAGATCTGGCAGACAAGGGGATGAAGGTAGCTCAATTTTCTACGTTAGTTTAGAAGACGATTTAATGAGAATATTCGGGTCTGAATCTATGAACAATATACTTCAAAAACTTGGACTCAAAGATGGTGAAAGTATTGATCACCCATGGATAAATAAAGCTCTTGAAAGAGCTCAGCAAAAAGTTGAGGCTAGAAACTTTGATATAAGAAAAACATTAATAAAATTTGATAACGTTCTTAACGACCAAAGGCATGTAATATTTTCTCAAAGAAATGATGCTATGAATAGTGATCAAATTTTTGATTACTCTGAAGATTTTTTAGAAGAAATTATTGATGATTTAATCAAATTAAAAATTAAAAAAATTGCTAATCCAAAAAGCAATGAATTTGATAACAGATTAAAATCTCTCATGGGTAAAACTTTAAAAGATGAGCAATTTATAGAGCTTATCTCATTGAAAGATAATGATTTTAAAAAAAGAATAAAAGATCAGTTTAATAATAGTAGACAGGAAAGAACAAAAGTATTGGGTGAAAACCAGTCAAAAGAAATTGAAAAAAGAATTTTATTACAATCTATAGATATGAATTGGAAATCACATATTCAGTACTTAGAACAATTAAGACAAGTTGTTGGGTTGAGATCTTATGGTCAAAGGGACCCTTTGGTAGAATATAAAAAGGAAGCGTTTGATTTATTCTCAAGCCTGCTAGAAAAACTAAAACTTGACTACATTACAGTATTAATGAATTTAAAAGTTATTGAGCAAGTTAGTCCCGAAAATAAAAACAAAGAAACTGAAATACTTAATAATCCAAAATGCCTTTTAATTTTAAAAAAAGACCAAAAGATTTCAAGGAATGATAGATGTGAAGCAACAGGCAAAAAGTTTAAACAATGTTGTGGGGCTTTATAAAAAAAAAGTTACCAAAAAGGCAACTAACAGTAAAAAAGCGATTGTGAAATAAAAAATCTTTTTATTTTTAACATAAAATTGCTCTAGATTATTTTTTTTGCTCTCCAATGTGCTTAGGTTTTCTGGATTGCTGATGAAACCTTTGTTTCTTCCTATCTTTAGAAATTTATTTTTTCTTTGATCTAATATTTCCTCGCCTGACATTTCTTTAAATAAATTTAAGTTTTTAGATATAGACTCTCTTACGTTGCTTAAAATTAAATTTCGATCTCTATGTGCTCCCCCAAGTGGTTCAGGAATAATTTCATCAATTACTTTTAACTCTAGAAGATCTTTTGCAGATAGTTTCATGGCTTTAGCTGCATCCAGCATTTTTTTGGGATCTCTCCATAAAATAGTTGCACATCCTTCAGGTGATATTACTGAGTAAATTGCATTTTCTAACATTATAACTTTGCTAGATGAGGCTAGAGCTATTGCACCTCCAGATCCACCTTCTCCAATTACTATAGCTAATGTTGGGACCTTTAATTTC
The DNA here is from genome assembly GCA_008638165.1 of Pelagibacteraceae bacterium. GTDB lineage: Bacteria > Pseudomonadota > Alphaproteobacteria > Pelagibacterales > Pelagibacteraceae > Pelagibacter. The sequence continues at coordinate 12,954 of VTPL01000010.1, read as the reverse complement.
ATGCAGCATTCAATAGATTTAGCAATTGCTTCGGCTTGTCCCCTTTCTTCAGCACCTACGCCCGGGTAAGCACCAGGAGTATCAATAAAAGAAATTATTGGAATATTAAATTTATCTGCAAGCTCCATTAATCGAATTGTTTTTCTATATCCTTCGGGTCTCATCATCCCAAAATTTCTCTCTATTCTTGTTTCTAAATTTTCACCTTTCTCTTGTCCAATTACTAAAACTGATTGACCATTAAATTTTGCAAATCCAGTTAGTACAGATTTATCTTCGCCATAATACCTGTCACCTGCTAGTGAAATAAAATCCTCAAATAGATTATCGATAAAAAATTTTGACTTAGGTCTATCTTCATGTCTTGCAACCATTGTGGTTTGCCAAGGATCCAATGAAGAATAAATTTCTTTTAATTTTTTATCTAACTCATCTTGAGTTTTTGAAATCTTATTTGTGTCAACTTCTGAAAGTCCTCCTTGATTGTAGGGATCTTTAAGCTTTTCAAGCTCGCTTTCTAAGTTTTTTATATCAGATTCAAAATTTAGATAATTTTTCATTTTATGAGAATAGTACTTATGTATTAAAAAAGGCAATAAAATGTTTAAGATTTTCAATAATCAATTGACATCAATATATTAACTTGTAGATTTCTCGTCTATCGGGAGAGACTAATAAATTAGCACCGAAGGAGCAACCACCCCGGAAACTCTCAGGTAAACTGGACCGATAAAAGCATAACACTCTGGAAAGAGAATAATTTTTCCGCCGAAGGAGCAAAACTCTCAGGCAAAAATACAGATGGGGTAAATTAATAAGTGATATGCAAGAAAAATATATAAACGTAAATAATCTTAAAGTTTCAGAAAAACTTCATAATTTTGTCAATGATGAATTGCTGAAAGACACTGAAATTTCACCTGATAGTTTTTGGGATGGGTTTGATAAAGTTGTGCATGAACTCGCTCCAAAGAATAAAGAATTATTAAATATTAGAGATCAATTACAAAAACAAATAGATGAATGGCATATCAAAAATAAGGGAAATGAAATTAATATTGATGAATATAAAAAATTTCTTCTAAAAATAGGCTATCTAAAAGAAGAAGGTCCGGATTTTAAAATTGAAACTAATAATATTGATGAAGAGATTGCAAACATAGCAGGACCACAGCTTGTGGTTCCAATAATGAATGCGCGATATGCGCTGAATGCAGCAAATGCGCGATGGATGAGTTTATACGATAGTTTATATGGAACAGACGCTATCAAGCCAATTGATACTTCAAAAAATGATTATGATGCTTCAAGAGGAGAGCTGGTAATAAATTATGCAAAAGAATTTTTAGATAAATACTTTTCATTAGAAAACTTTAATTGGAAAGAAGTTACAGGTTTTAATATTCAAGATAAATCCTTGATTATTTATAAAAATAAAGAAACAACAAAATTAAAAGACCAAAATAAATTCATAGGTCACAGAGGAGAAAGTACCAAACCTTCTTCAATTATTCTTAAAAACAATAATCTGCATATCGAAATACTAGTAGATCCAACTTCTTTAAGTGGCAAACAAGATCCGGCAGGTATAAGTGATTTGATTATAGAGTCTGCTCTGTCAACTATTTGCGATAATGAAGACAGTGTTGCAGCTGTAGATGCAGAAGATAAGGTTGCTTGTTATCAAAATTGGCTAGGATTGATGAGGGGTAACCTTTCAAATAAGTTTGAAAAAAATGGAAAAATAATTGAGAGAAAACTCAATAAAGATAAAAGTTATATCTCAAAAGACGGGCTTGGCCTAAAACTGCATGGAAGAAGTTTATTACTTGTTCGAAATGTTGGGCACCTAATGACAAATTCTGCGATCCTATTAAAAGATGGTTCAGAAATACCTGAAGGAATAATGGATGCATTCATAACAACAGCTGCAGCTCTTCATGATTTTAAACTAAAGGGTAACTCAAGAACTGGTTCTGTGTATATTGTAAAACCAAAAATGCATGGACCAGATGAAACTGCTTTCACAGATTTAATTTTTACTAAAGTTGAAGAGGTTTTAAATTTAAAAAAATATACGTGTAAAATAGGAATTATGGATGAGGAAAGAAGAACCTCAGCTAATCTTAAAGAATGTATTCGATCACTAAAGCATAGAGTGTTTTTTATAAACACTGGTTTTTTAGATAGAACTGGAGATGAAATGCATACTTCTATGGAAGCAGGTCCAATGATTAAAAAAGGCGATATGAAATTATCAAAATGGATAAATGCATATGAGAATAATAATGTTGATATTGGTCTAAAGTGTGGGTTTTCTGGTAAAGCTCAAATTGGTAAAGGTATGTGGGCTATGCCAGACAAAATGAAAGAAATGCTAGAGCAAAAAATAGGTCATTTAAAAGCTGGGGCTAACTGTGCCTGGGTACCATCTCCAACTGCCGCTGCACTTCATGCAATGCACTATCATGAAATAAATATTTTTGATAAACAAAAAGAAATCCAATCAAGAGACACTGCAAAACTTGACGATCTTTTAACAATACCTGTTGCTGATAGGCCAAACTGGTCAATAGAAGAAATTAAATCAGAAGTTTCAAATTCTGCTCAAACACTTCTAGGTTATGTTGTAAGGTGGGTAGATCAAGGTGTTGGATGTTCTAAAGTTCCAGATATAAATAATGTTGGCCTAATGGAAGATAGAGCAACCTTAAGAATTTCATCACAACATATTGCTAATTGGATTCATCATGGAATTATTTCCAAAGAACATGTAATTGAAATCATGAAAGAAATGGCAAGAATTGTCGATGAACAAAATAAAGATGATAAAAATTATACTAAAATGAGTGACAATTTTGATAATTCGATAGCATTTAAGGCAGGATGTGATTTAATTTTTAAAGGAAAAGAACAACCTTCTGGATATACAGAACCTTTGTTACATTTAAATCGAATTAAAATAAAATCTATTCAGAATTAGAATTCAGGTTTGAACGATTTTTAAAAGCTGAAAATAAAGTACCATCATCTAAACTCTCTATTTCTCCACCAACAGGTAAACCTTGTGCTAATTTTGTAATTTTTGCATTAGTTTTTTTTAAGCTATCCTGAATATAGTATGCTGTTGTCTGACCTTCTACAGTAGCACTCGTTGCTAAAATAACTTCTTCAATTTTATCTTTAACTACTCTTTCAACTAAAGAATTTATTAAAAGATCCTCTTTTCTATGTCCTGCAGAAGCTAATGTGCCTCCAAGAATATGATAGTATCCCTTATAAATATTTGAATTCTCGATAGACCATTGATCAGCTATATCTTCAACAACACAAATTTTATTATATTTTTCTTTAACATTTTCACAATTTACACATCCATCATTAGTAGATTTTAATGAACCACATGAGTTGCATCGTGTTACATTTTTATAAACTTGAGCCAATGTATTGGCCATTGGCTTAATAATTTCATCTCTATTATTAATTAGTTTTAATACTATTCGTTTTGCAGACTTTGGTCCAAGACCAGGTAGTTTTGAAATTAATTTTACTAGATCTTCTATTTCAGTAATATTTTGCATCAACTATAATGGCCATTTAAAACCAGGAATTCCCAAACCACCAGTTGCTTTTGAAATTTCTTCTGTAGTTTTTGATTTTAATTGAGACTTTGCGTTATTGTGGGCAGCAACTATTAAGTCTTCAACTATTGCTTTATCCTCTTTCAAAATTTCATTTGATATTTCAATTTTTTGCATCTCCCCTTCGCCATCTAATATAACTTTTACTGAGTTAGAACCAGAAATGCCTTCAACTCTAAGGCTTTTGATTTTCTCCTGACTTTCCTTCATTTTAGCTTCTAATTCTCTAGCTTTATCTAGTATTTTTGAAAAATCTGTCATTTATCATCATCCTTTATAGTCGGCCTGACCTCAATTAATTCTGCATCTGGAAAGTATTCCATAACGGTTTTATATAAATCTGTTTTTTTTGTACTTTCAATTAATTCTTTTTGTTTGTTTTTTTCCTTTTCCTTAATCGACATTTCTCCTTGATTTTTACTGAAGCTTATAATCCATCTCTCATTTGTCCATTCTAATAATTTTGTTGATAAATTTTTTACAAAATCTTTGTCAAGATTATCGTTAAAAGAAATTTCTATTCTACAATTTTCAAATTTTACTAGGTTTACATTTTTTTCTAGCTCATATTTTAGTTTCATTTCTTTTTTGCTAGCGCATAAATCTACTAATTCACTAAATGACTGAATTTTTATTTCACTCAAAACTTTCGTATCAATTTTTGGATCTAATTTTATTTTTTTTTCTTGAGAAACATTTTTTATTTGATTGATAGTATCTTTGTTTATTATCTTAGTTGGAATATTTACTTCAGAACTATCTTTTTGATAATTGTGTTCTTGGGTAGTACTTTGATTTTCATTTTTAGGCTTAAAACCCTTGATATGAATCAATCTTAATAAAAACATTTCAATTGAAAGATGTTGATTAGATACAATATCTAATTCACCAAGTGTTTGAATTGTGAATTGCCAAAATAAAATTAAAACTTCACTATCAACATTATCTGATATTTCTTTAATTTGATTAAACTCTTCGTCATTAAGTGAAAAATTTGTACTTTCTAATGTAAGAGAATTAATATTTTTAAAATAATATAAAATTTCTAAAAAATCGTTGATGAATATTTTTGGCTCAACACCCTGATCATAAATATTCCGATAGCTTTCAATAACTTTATTCTCATCACCTTTTAAGATTAAATTAAACATTTCTATTAATTGAGATTTGTCAAAATAACCAAATATTTTTTGAGCTGCATTTAAATCTAATTCCTTTTTACCATCAAGACTTAGAAGAGCTCTATCAAGTAATGATAATGCATCTCTAACTGAGCCTTCTGAAATTTTTACTATTAATTTCAATGCTTCATCAGTTGCTTTGCCATTTTCTTTGTCTTTAATTTTTTTTATAAAATTAAATAGTTCTGTTGATTTTATTCTAGATAAATCAAATCTCTGACATCTTGAAACAACTGTTATGGGTATTTTTTTAATTTCTGTTGTTGCAAATATGAATTTTAAATATTCGGGAGGCTCTTCTAATGTTTTTAACAATGCATTAAAAGCTTGCTTACTTAACATATGAACTTCATCGATAATAAAAATTTTATATTTTGATGAGGTGGGCCCGTATCTTGAAAATTCAATTAAATCTCTAACATCATCAACGCCTGTTTTGCTGGCCGCATCCATTTCAAGAACGTCTATATGTCTCGAGCTTGCAATAGCTTCACAATTTTCACATAAACTTTCTTTACATAAATTTTCTATTCCATTTAAGCAATTAAGAGATTTTGCAACAATTCTAGCTGTTGTTGTTTTTCCTATCCCTCTAATTCCCGTAAAAAGATAAGCATTTGGTACTTTATTTAACTTAATAGAATTAATGATTGTTTCAGCAACAACCTCTTGTCCAATCAGATCGTCAAATGTCTGAGGTCTATATTTAAGGGCTAAAACTTTTGTATTTTTATTCATGTATATATTTTAGGAGACTAGAACCTGAATAACTGTCTCTACGACTGCTTCCGTTAAGATCTGGTCGGGTTCAAGCAGCATCCACCTCTAGCCTCCAAAACTATTATAGCAGTATTATTTTCTATTCTACAAGAAAAGATTATAATTTTTTATCTCTTATTGGGTCTGCTTCAAATACACCTAGTACATGAAAATCCTGACAGTGAAGACCAAGCTCTTCGAGTGATTTTTGAACTTTTTTATCTTCAATATGCCCATCAAGATCACATAAAAAAAAGAATGAGTCAAAAGAGTTTTTTTCAGGGTAACTTTGTAATTTAGTTAAGTTAACTCCATTAATAGCAAAACCACCGAGAGATTGGTAAAGTGCTGCTGGTTTGCTTTTTAATTTAAATAAAAAAGATGTGATATATTTTTTATCCCTAAACTCTGGTTGAATTAACTCTTTTCCCATAACTAAAAATCTAGTTAAATTTCCTTTTTCATTTTCAATATTTTTATTAATTATTTCTAATCCATAAATTTCAGCACTTAATGAAGAGGCAATTGCAGCTTCATCTTTTTTTTTATTTTTTGAAATCATTTCTGCAGAACCAGCTGTATCTGCTCTCACATGTTCGTTTAGATTGTTTTTTTTAATAAAATTTGAACATTGCGATAAAGCTTGTGCGTGAGAAAACACATTTTTAATATCAGCTAATTTTGCACCTTTTTGACCTAATAAGTTGTGTTCAATTTTTTGAAAATGCTCTGAGTAAATATTTAGACGATATTTAAATATAAGATACTCAATCCCAATATTTCCTGTAATTCTATTTGACTCTGGGATAACGATTTTGGAGTTTTTTTCATTAGTAGCTTTCAAAAAACATTCATCAAAGGTTTTACATGGAATAATTTCTGCCTTTGAGTCAATCTCTAGAGATGCTAAATGAGAATATGCTCCGTATGTACCTTGGAAATATATCTTGCTCATAATTATTTATATTCCATAATTTTTTTTATAGCCAGATAATCTTCCATAGTATCTACTCCTATAGGGGATCTATTTGCTAGAGCAACGTTAATATTAATATTATTATCCATAGCCCTAAGTTGTTCTAATCTATTTTTCAATTCATTTTGAGTTTGGTTTAACTTTACAAATTTTTTTAAAGTTTGGATTTCATAACAGTAAATACCAATATGATGAAATATTTGAGTTTTATTTTCTGCTTCGATATTTCTCATGAAATTTTTTGCTAATGGAAAAGAATTTTTATCAAATTCTTCTTTAATTTTAACTTTGACCACATTTTCATTTTTGTACATTTCTTCTTTTTCAATTTTTGCAGCAAGTGTTCCAATACTAGAACTATTTTGTTTCATCTTAATGTCTAAATTCTTGATATCTTCAATATCAATATCTGGTTCATCACCTTGAACATTCATTACTAGATCAATGTCTTTTTTATTTAATAAATTAAGTGCCTCAAATATTCTATCTGTTCCAGTTTTATGGTTTTTTGATGTAAGAATTGCGTTTCCACCATTATTTTTTATATCATTAACAATTTCAATATCTTCTGTTGCAACAACTACTTCACCAATTTCAGCGCTTTCAGCTCGTTTAAACACGTGAGATATAATTGATTTGCCGTTTATCTTTAATAATGGTTTCCCTGGCAATCTAGTTGCTGACATCCTGGAAGGAATAATAACTAATGTTTTCATAGATTATTTATAATTATTTAGATTATAAAGAGGGGCAAAATTGTACAGTAAAATATAAGGAATTATAAAATTTTAATGTTATAGATTTGTTATAAAAATTTATCAAAATGGACTCTTTTGAAATTAATAAAATAGTTGCTGCAGTTCTTCTGGTAGCTCTACTTGTAATAGGAATTGGAAAACTTTCTAATGTAATATTCTATGTGGAGAAACCTGAAAAGCCAGGCTATGCAGTAGAAGTCCAACAAGCATCTTCTACAACAGCAGCTACTGCGGTAGTTGAAGAAGAAAAAGTTGATATTGCAGCATTGATGGCTTTAGGAGATGTTGCTTCAGGAGAAAATATTTTTAAAAAATGTGCAGCATGTCACTCGATTAATAAAGGTGGTGCTCATAAAATTGGACCTGCTTTATATAATGTTGTTGGAAGAAAAATCGGCAGTGCGGCAGAATATAAATATTCAAATGCACTTGCAGAATACGGTAAAGATTGGAATTTTGAGGAATTAAATGGATTTTTACTCAAACCTAGTAAGTGGATTAAGGGAACTAAGATGGCTTACGCTGGTTTAAGAAAAGAGGAAGATAGAGCGTCAATTATTAAATACCTTAATCAAAATTCAGATAGCCCTCTCCAGCTACCTTAATTTTCCAAAACAATATAATAAAATACTTTTTTGAACGTGAACTCTATTTAAAGCTTGCAACCAAACTTTTGAGTTTTTGCTTTTAAATACAGCATCATCTACTTCTGACCCTCTTGGTAAACAATGTAAAAAAGTACAATCTTTTTTTGCATAATTCATTAATTTTTTACTAACTCTAAAGTTTTTAAAATCATTAACTTTAATTTTTTTATTAACTTTATCATTAAGTGATATTACTTTGTCTGAAAATATAACATCTGCATTTAACACTGCTTTTTTGGCATCATTAAAAATATAAACTTTTTTATTTTGACTTTTAACCCAGTCTAAAACAAATTTTTTAGGTTCATATTTTTTGGGACATCCGATGTTTAATTTAAAAGAAAATTTAACTGATGCAGCTATCAAGCTATTTAAAACATTGTTTGAGTCACCAATCCAAGTAATGTTAAGTTTTGAAATGGGTTTTTTTTTAATTTCTTCAACAGTAAAAACATCAGATAAAACTTGAGTTGGATGTGATGATGGGGATAGTCCATTAATAATTGGGATTAACAAATATTTTTTAAAATCATCTAATTTTTGGTCACTATCTGTTCGAAGCATAAACCCATCTCCATAAGTAGATAAAATTTTTGCAGTATCTTCGAGAGACTCTCCACCCTCTCCTAAATGTAATTCATTTGATCTTAATGTAATTGTGCCACCACCTAATTGTTTTATTGCTAAATAAAAGCTTAATCTTGTTCTAAGACTTGATTTTTCAAACATCTGGATCAACAGTTTACCTTTAAGCGGCGCATCTTTATCGGTCTGCAAAGTACTTAATTTAGATCTATTTTTTTTTCTTTTTTTTGCATCAATCAAAATTTTTTTAAGATCCTTAGCGGGAATATCTTTGAGGTTTATAAAATGATTCATTTATCTAATAATTAGCACAAACTTTTTTTATTATCTTTATAGCTAAATCAAGCTCTGATTTTTTTACATTTAAAGGAGGTAGAATTCTCACAACATTTTCTGCGGCTCTGATAGTCAATAATTTGTAGTCCATTAATTTTTTGATAAAATCAGTTTGATCTTTGTGAAGTTGTAACCCAATCAAAAATCCTCTACCTCTCACCTCTTTAATTATATTTGGATACATTTCTTTAATTTTATTTAGCTGACCAAAAAAATATTTAGAATTTTTTTTAACATTATTAAGAAAACTTTTTTTAGAAATAATATCAAAGACAGTATTGCCTATTTGCATTGCAAGTGGATTTCCTCCAAAAGTTGAACCATGCGTTCCAGCAATCATTCCTGCTGCAACTTTTTTATTCATTAAAACTGCACCAATAGGGAAACCTCCTCCAATTCCTTTTGCAATTGGTACTATATCAGGCTTAACTTTTGATTTTTCAAAAGCAAAAAAATCTCCAGATCTGCCAATTCCACATTGAACCTCATCAAGAATTAGTAAGACATTTTTTTTATCACATAGTTTTCTAAGACCTTTTAAACACCAGTCTGGAATAACTTTAATACCACCTTCACCCATAATTGTTTCAACCATAACTGCTGCTGTATTTTTAGTTATTAATTTTTTTAAAGATTTGTGGTCACCAAAATTAAAATGATCAAAACCACTAACTTTTGGCCCAAAACCCTCTGTCATCTTTTTTGAGCCGCTAGCATAAATTGCAGCTATTGTTCTTCCATGAAAAGAATTCTTTATACACAAAATTCTATTTTTGTTAGGCTTTCCAATTGAATAAAAATATCGTCTTGCAACTTTTATTGCAGCTTCAGTAGCTTCTGCACCACTATTTTGAAACATTACAAAATCAGCAAATGTTTTTTTTACTATTTTTTTTGCTAATTTTTCTCCCTCTGGGATAATAAATGCATTCGATACATGCCAAACTTTTTTAGATTGATCATTTAAAGTTTTTATTAATCTTGGATGAGCATGACCTAAAGAATTAACTGCAATTCCTTGCACAAAATCTAAATATTTTTGACCATTAACTGAAATTAGGTAACTTCCTTTTCCTTTGCTAAAAGCAATTTTTTTTCGATTATAATTTTTTGCAAGAAAGCTCATTATTTAAATTAGGTAATACTAAATCGCTCAAAATTAAATCAAATAAATTCAATTTTCGATTGTAATTATTAATTAAGAACTGATTAAAGTTGTTAATAACTAACAAATAATCGTTGTTAATCTGATTTTTATAACACTATATTGTGTTTTTTTATAAAACTAATACACTATATAGGTAATTATGAGCTGGACAGAAGAAAAAGTTTCAAAGTTAAAAGAATTATGGGGCAAAGGTAATACTGCAAGTCAAATCGCTGAGATTATCGGTGGTATAAGTAGAAATGCTGTAATAGGTAAAGCTCATAGACTTAACTTGTCGGCAAAAATAAAAACCCGAACAGCTACATCAAACAAAAACTTCGACAGCAATGTGGAAGTAAATAATGCTCAATTAAAAAGAGGAAGAAAAAGTAGATTTAAATCATTAATAATCGAAAAAGATTTTGAACCAGAAAATCCTAAACAACTTGAAGAATTAGACGAAAGTTCGTGTAAATGGCCAATTGGACATCCTGATGAAAAAAATTTTTATTTTTGCGGAAGATCATCTTTAAAAGATTTTTCTTATTGCAAACTTCACTTACTTTATGCTTATCAGCCAAAAGGTAAAAAAGAAGATATAACTGATAAAGAAGAAGTTCCGGAATTTATAGAAAAGAAAATACAATCAGCTTAAATAAGCTCAAATATTCTCTTCTGTTGAATATTTTTCTGTAGAGAATTGTCCGCCCTCTCTCCACATATAAGAATATTTTTTTACTTCTTCGTTAAAATATTTTTTACTAGGCACACCTATATCTGAATTGCTTTTATACTTTCCTGATAAAACATTATCATATTTAAGTAATCTCAATTGATCTTCTGTTAAAATTGGATTTGGTAATAATTGGAATATTTTTGCAGTAAGTGTAGCAAGTTGCAATGGCATAGGTAGCAATAATCTTTTTTTATTAATTAAAGTGAGAAGTCTTTCTATTATCTCTCTAAAACTTATCACCTCAGGCCCAACACATTCAATTATTTTTGAATTTATATTTTTTGTAATCGTCTCATAAATTACATCTGTTAAATCTGAACAGTGAATAGGTGTAAATTTTGTTTTGCCTGAATAATATAAAGGAAAAACTGGAAGTCGATTTAACAATGTCATAAAATTAGTCGTAAAATTATCGTCAACTGAGTATACAACTGAAGGTCTTAGGATAGTCGAAAGTGGAAAATTATGTAAAATATTTTTCTCACCCTCTAATTTACTTTTTGCATATTTGCTATCTATCGCTTCATTAATTCCAAGAGCCGAAAGATGTATGAAGTTTTTCAATTTATATTCTTTTGCTAATTTGGATAACAAAGATGGAAAAAGTGTATGTATATTATAAAAAGTATTCCCCTTTTTTTTCTCAAATAAAATACCTATTAAATTTATGCAAATATCTGACTTAGAAAATAAATTTCTTATTTTTTTTTCGTCATAAATATTAGCTTCAACAATATCAATATAGCCTGCGTTTCCCTGTGTTTTAATGATATAGCTTTTCTGATGGATGTTTCTTGTTACTACAGTTACTCTAATATTGTTTTTTGTAAGTTTTCGAATTAGATGTCTTCCTATTTGACCACTACCGCCAAAAATTAGACAATTTTTAGGTTTCATATATATATATTTAGAAATGAATATTGATATTAAACTTCACAAGAATGATTTACCAGATGATATAAAATTAGGCAATGTAATTGCTGTTGATGGTGAGTTCATGGGATTAGATGTAAGAAGAGATCCGTTGTGCCTAATCCAAATTTCCTCTGGCAACTCTGATGCTCATATAATTCAATTAGACCGATCAGAATATAATGCTCCTAACCTAGTAAAAGTATTAGCGGATAACACGATTACAAAAATTTTTCATTATGGAAGGGCTGATATAGCTCACATTAAGTATTATTTAAAAACTGAAACTAATAATATTTTAGACACAAAAATTGCATCTAAGTTAGCAAGATCTTATTCCGATAGTCATTCTCTTAAAACATTAATTAAAGAATTTATAAACGTAGATATAAGCAAACAATTTCAAAGCTCAGATTTTGGAGGCGAGTTAACATCTGCTCAACTAAAATACTGTGCAAACGATGTAATCTATCTTCATAAAATTCATGATGAATTAACCAAAATTCTTCAAAGAGAAAAAAGGATAGATTTATATAATGATTGTTTAAAGTTTTTAAAAACAAGGGTGGAGCTTGATTTAGCTCTATTTAAAGATGATATTTGGTCTCACTAAATGCAAAAAACGAATTATATCAAAATAGCCAAAGAGGTAATCAATTTAGAAATTAAAGCATTAGAAAAACTAAAGAAAAATCTTGGAAATTCTTTTAATTTAGCTGTTGAAAAAATTGCGAATTGCCAATCAAAAATAATTTTGTCTGGTGTTGGTAAGAGTGGTTTAATTGCTAATAAGATAGCAGCTACAATGTCATCTGTTGGATCTCCTGCATTTTGTTTATCAGCAAGTGATTCTTCTCATGGTGATTTAGGGTCAATCTCTAAAAAAGATGTTTTAATTCTAATTAGCTACTCAGGAAAAAGTGAAGAGCTTAAAAACATAATTCAATATGCAAATAGAAATAAAATTTTATTAATAGGAATAATGTCAAAAAAAGATTCCATCCTATATAATGCATCTGATATTAAGTTGCTAATTCCTCAAGTAATAGAGTCTGCAGGAATTATTCCTACTTCAAGCACAACATCTCAATTAGCACTAGGAGATGCCCTCGCAATTGCGGTTATGAAAAAGAAAAAATTTGGAAAACTAGATTTCAAAAAAATTCATCCCGCTGGTAGTTTGGGTGCTCAACTTAAAACTGTTGAAGATCTAATGATCACAGGTAACAAAATTCCTTTCGTTAATGAAAACCTCGAAATGAGTAAAGCTCTAGGG